>JANMJO010000052.1:0-14025 GCA_031371425.1 Verrucomicrobiales bacterium
ACGCCAGCAACGCGACGAGGAACTCAAGGCCGAGATTGCCGCCATCGAAGCCCAGTTGGACGCTGGCGGGTTGAAGGCGAAGCTTGTGGAAGTCGGCCCAGTGGCGGCGGCGAGCGTGCTGGATTTCTTTGCGTCGCCTGCCGGGAAGAAAGTCCTCGCCCGCATCCGCGACCTCGGCATCACGCCGGAGCGCCGAGCATTGCTCGGCACGGCGAACGACGCCAACGCAACTGGCGGAGCAATGCTCCGCGCTCCGTTTGCCGGCAAGACCTTCGTGCTCACCGGCACGCTGCCCACACTCACACGCGAGGAAGCCACGGCCAAGATCGAGGCGGCGGGCGGCAAAGTCAGTGGCAGCGTGAGCGGGAAGACGGATTTCCTGCTGGCGGGCGACGAGGCCGGATCAAAGCTCGCCAAAGCGCAGGAGTTGGGCGTGAAGATTCTCGACGAGGCGGCGTTTCTGGCGTTGCTCGGATGAACCCTCTCGCCAAAATTTTCGTCTCCTTGTTCGGCGCGGACACGGGCGGAAAAACTTTTCATCCTTCGCAGACTTGTTCCGAGTGCGGCTCGCGCCTTCGCAACGAAACCGCTGCTTCGGCGGCGCAGGCGCAGTGGCTCTGCCCCAACCCCGATTGCCCGGCGCAGGTGCGGCGGTGGCTGGCGCACTGGTGCGCGCCGGAGGTCATGGACATCCCCGGCGGCGACGACGCGCTCGTGGCCAAACTGGTGGCGCACGGTTTGGCTCGCGATGTCGCGGAGCTTTACCGCATCAAGGTGAAGGAACTCGCGGCGTTGCCGGGCATGAACGCGGTGGCGGCGCAGAAAATTTTCGAGGCCATCTCTTCAAGCTTGAAGCGCGATGCGTGGCGGTTGTTGTCCGGCTTGAACATCCCGCTCGTCGGCGCGGCGGAGGCACAGGCGCTGGCTCGCAGCTTTCCTACGGTGGACGCGGTGTTCGCGGCGGGTGCGCCGAGGTTGATGCAGGATGCGGGCGTGAGCGAAGCTGTGGCGCAGAGCGTTGTCCGCTGGCACAGCGACGGCGTGAACCGCAAGCTGGTGCGGCGGCTGAACAAAGCGGGGTTGAACTTCAGATCAGAACTTCTGCGGCCATGAATTCCTGCGGCGCTCACGCCCAGTAGCGGTAGTTCACGTTCGGAAAGATGTTATCCGCTGTCTCCAATTCCACGAGCGCAGGCTCGTTGATCTTGCCGGCGGTGATTTGTTCGTAGAGCGCGGTGAAACGCAGGAGGTGATCCTCCACGCGCTGGCGGGCGTAGTCGGGGCTTGTGCCGGTGCGGAGGATGAACGGCCAGTCGCTGGCCTGCGCGAGCATGAGTTCGCGAGCGGCCTGCTTGAGCGCGCGCTTCTGCACCGGGCCTTCGTGCTTGAGAAGGCGGCGCGCCATCGCGGTCATGCGTTCCTGCGCGGCGCGGAGGTGCGGATAAATCCACGCGTTGTTTTCGTTGAGCCACACGCTCCAATGGCCGGCCTCGCCCCAACTGGATGATGCGGGTGTGGCGACCTGTTGCGTGGAGTTCGCGCGCAGATATTCCGTGGGCGTGGTGAGGGTGAATTCCTTCTGGTCGTAAACGGCCTTGCGCACGAACAAATCCAGAAAGTCCACGCCCTCGTTCCACCAGTGGCCGAACAGTTCCGCGTCGTAGGGCGCGACGACGTGGGCGGGGCGGTCCATGACCTTGGCCACGCGCTGGAACTGCCGGATGCGGTCGTGCAGAAAATGGTTCGCGTGCTCGTCGGTGGCGCGCACTGCGGCGGCGCGGTCATAGATTTGCTTTTCGCCGGACGCGCCGGTGACGCGGTGGTATTTGATGCCGGTGAAGCCGCGCACGTGCGGCGCGGGCAGACAGGGCTTGACGTATTCGTGGTCGAGGTCGAAGCCGATGTCGCGGTAGAAATCGCGGTAGCGCGGGTCGCCGGGATAACCGCCGTTGCGGCTCCACACCTGCTCGGCAGAATGGCGATCGCGACCGAAGGCCGCGATACCGTGCGGGGTGAACACCGGCGCGAACACGCCGTAGGACGGCCGAGGTCGCGCGTGCAGCAGGCCGTGCGTGTCGGTGATGAACCAGCGGATGTTCGCCTCCTGCAAAACTAGATCGAGCCCCTCCACGTAGGCGCATTCCGGCAGCCAGATGCCGTAGGGATCGCGCCCGAACCACACGCGATACTGGTCGCGGGCGGTGAGGATTTGCGCCCGCAACGATTGCGGGTGGTCGGCCATCAGCGGCAGAAACGCGTGTGTGGCGGCGCTGGTGATGATCTCCAGTTTGCCCGCGTCCTGAAAGAAGCGGAACGCGCCGACCAGATCGCGGTTGTGTGCGAGATACGTCTGGCGGACGGCGTTGAAGCGCTCGCGATACATCTTCGCCAGCTCGTGGAACTGGGAATCCCACTTCGTGCGGCGCACTTCGCGTTCGGCGAGTTCGATGAGGTTTTCGAGGTGGCGCAGGTAGCGGAGGCGGAGCAGTTCGTCGCTCAACATGGCGCAGAGCGGAGGCGTGAGGGTGAGGGTGAGGCGCGTGTCCACACCGTCGCGCAGCCACCCGTCCATCATCTGCACGAGCGGCACGTAGGTCTCGGTGATGGCCTCGAAGAACCAGCTTTCCTCCAGAAATTTTTCGTGCTCCGGATGCCGCACAAACGGCAGGTGCGCGTGGAGCACGAGTGAGAAATAGCCGGGCATAAGCGAATGATGAATCAAGAAGGATGAATGAAGAATCTCATCCTTCGAGACGGTCGGCGATTTTATCGGCGAGCTTGCCGCTGAACAAAAATAAAACCGCGCCAGCGAGGAAGGCGAGGGAGTTCAGGACGACGGCAGCCAGATTCATCTCATGGCGGCGGAAGAGTTCGATCGTGACGTTCAACCCGCCGATGAGAAGCAGGCCGAAGGCGATGACGCGGAGGACGAACCGGGCGGCTTTCTTGTAGGGATTCATCTGCTCAAATCATCCACGGCGTCTCCGCATTTTTTCTGGGTCAGGTCAGGTGGCCGCTCCAGCCGGAGGCTGGCGAGGTGGGGGCGGATTCGGCGGCGAGCGCTTCGTGCGACATCTTGGGCGGCGCGGGCGGCGGGGTTTCCAGCAGCGCGGCGGCGGACGGGATTAGCCGGAGGATATCCGCCGAGCTCAAGGCCGCGAGTTCGGTGGCGATGCGGTTGCGGATGGTCTGCGCGCCGGCGATGCGCGCCAGCTCGCGCGCCTGTTTGGGCGTCCAGTGTTGCGCGGCGGTGGAGACGGTGACTTCCGGCATCTTGTCCCAACCGGTGGCGCGCACTCGCTCGATGGCGGCGATGAGCGGAAGGTTTTTTGCCAGCAGCGCGCCGAATTTCTGCATGACTTCCTGGAACGGAACGTCGGGCGGGATCGTGGCCATCATCGCCGCCATGTCCGGCGCGATGGTGTCCGGCGGGGTGACGACGGGCTTCGAGGTGGCGATGCTCACCCAGCCGCCGTGTTTAGAGGTGTAACCGAGTTCGGCAATGTAGCGGGTCTCGCCGTGGCCGACCGGCACGAACCAGTGCCGCGCTTCGGCGGGAATTTTCGCCTGCGCGACCATTTCGCCCTGCGGCGCATCCTTAAAAATGTGCAAGGTCAGGTGGCCATCAGCAGAAAGTTTGTTCAGCGCGTGCTGCTCCGCGCCGGTGAAATCCCACTGCGCGAAAAGCCAGCGCGGGTCTCGCGCAATGAGGAACAATTGCTGAGTGCCGTAGGACTCGGGTAATTTTCCACGGCGCGGCGCGGCGGCGGGTTTGGCAACCGGGAGCACGCCCGCCTCGGGCGTCGCTGGCCCCGCCCTCGCGGCCAGCATCTTGCGGGCGTGTGATAGCCGCGAACCTTTGGATGTCTTCGGTGCGTCCGGGTTTTCCGCGGGGGCGCGGAAAACTGCGCCCGGGGCGGGCGCGCTCCCCTTTCTGTTTTTGAATTCGAGTTTGGCCACGGGTTTCTTCGCCGCCGGGCGGGACATCTTCTTTGCGACGGCGGTCTTGGCGGAGGCGAGGGATTTGCGGGCGGCCTTGTTGATGCGTCCGGGCGCGGCCTTGACCGCTTTCACAACCTTGCCGGCCATGCTGCGGGCAGCGGCGGTGATTTTCTTGCGGGTGGATTTTTTAGTGGGCATGGAGCTTCAGTCCTCGTCGAATTTGCGGTTGATGAGCGCCTCGATCTCGGCGAGGGCGCGGGAGGCGTCGTGGCCGATGGCGTGGACCGTGATTTTGCTACCCGGCCCGGCGGCGAGCATCATCAGTCCCATGATGGATTTGCCGTTGACCTTCTCGCCGTCCTTTTCGACAAAGATATTGCAGACGAACTTGTTTGTGACTCGCACGAACATGGCTGCCGGCCGGGCGTGGATGCCCAGCTTGTTGGCGATTTGGAATTCCCGGGTCACCGTGTCGTTCTCCGCGATTTTTTTCGCGCTCATAGGCAATGTCAAACTATCCGAGGCAGCGGCCTTGCGCCACAGATTTTTATAATTTGACCGCGAAGTTATCTATCCTCCAAACAAGGCAAGGCTGAAAATGCTTATGCAGGGCTACGAAACTATCTACCAAGGCTCGCCCCCTCTCGCCAACGACACCAGCCGAGGAACAAACCGCCCAAGGCCAGCAGGCCAAGGGAACTTGGTTCGGGGACGGGGATGATGGTTTGGGTGCCGGCGTAGATGCCAGCACCGCCGTATTCCAACGCACCATCCAAGAAATTGATAGCGCCGTTGATGTTAACCAGGTGCGCCCAACCAAATAGTGGATTTGAATAAATGCCATTTTGTGGGAATTGTTCGCCGGTGTAGAGACCGACATAAAACGGCACACCGTTGTTGAGGATATAAGTGTTGGCATAGGTCAATTCGGCATACCCTTGAGTTTGGATGGCTTGCAAACTGACGGGGTTTGAAAAAGGCACCATAAAAACACGAACCCCCTCATCTAAAACCGTGGAAAATGAAAA
The DNA here is from genome assembly GCA_031371425.1 of Verrucomicrobiales bacterium. Lineage (GTDB taxonomy): Bacteria > Verrucomicrobiota > Verrucomicrobiia > Limisphaerales > JAFMIX01 > JAFMIX01. The sequence continues at coordinate 4,971 of JANMJO010000052.1, forward strand.
TGCGTTTCCTCCTTCTGGGGTAAGCAAAAAACCAGTGATATTACCGTTGGTCGGATTTTGTGCCACCGTGATGTAATACCCCAAAGAATAGCCAGCGTATCTCACCCCGTTTGGCACGATAACTCCCTGACCTAGGCATTTAAGGGTGATCAACAACGGTAAAGCGGAAAATATATAATGTTTTAGCTTCATATTTTTCCTTCGAGTTTTATTGGAAGGCGGGCCAGTTGGTTAATAGAAATTGCGTCAGTTGATAATCCGTCCCGACAGCGTTGTTCGTTGAAAGATAGTGCATTTTTTCATTTATTGCATCGAATGTGAAAACATAGTTGGGACCTCCCCCAGCAACATAGTTCTCTGAAGCCAAAACTAACTGGTTTCCAATAAGAAGTCTCTCTGGATTGGATGAATCGCCAGGGACGATTCGCAAGTTCCAATTCGTGCTCAGGCCAAAAGGGGCGGTCGCGGTGCTGCTCCACGAAACATACGCTGGATTTGCAACCTTTGTAGGCTGACCAAATATCCGCATTTCCTGATTCATACCGATTCCTTGCACATAGCTGCCATTTGTAGGCAGATAATGGAAGTAGTTGGTTGGCAATACTTGTAGATAGCCCACCGATGTGGGTAAATCTGCGCTCAAAATTCCAACATCTGTGTCGTTTGTTTCGTCCCCTACCTGCACCTGCTGGATAAAAGTCCGCCAGTGAACCACGTTGTTTGTATCCAGAAACGCCATCGCTCCACCGGGAATTGACGTGTGGTGAGCCTTCAGATAGTGCCGGGGTGAAATCATCGTGACCAGATATTGTCCTTGCACGCCGTTGCTGATGCCGATGCAGGTTGCGCTCAAACCCTGAACGCCATGCAGCCAGAAGTTGGTTGACCAGGTCGCATTGTTCAAAACATAGATGTTGGTCGAGGTGTAAGCCGCCGGATACGGGTTCGTCCAGTTACCCAGACAAATCTGGTCGGCGAAGCTCCCGGAATAACCGCTCGCGCGGCCCACGGCATTGGTGGACAGATGATAGGCGAGCGTGCCGACATCAATGTAACTGCCCGTGTAAGTCAGTCCGGTTATCTGCCAGACCGCACTCGTGATAACTCCGGCCACATTGCTGATCGTCACCGAATAGTCGCCCAACGTGTTCGAGTTGATAATGAACGAGTAGCTGGCCGAATTGCCGCCAACATTCGTGCCGTTGTATTTCCATTGGTAGCTTACGGGAAAACCGTTCGTCTGTCCCACGCTGGTGACGGTGACACTCAACGTCTGATCTTTTTGATACACTGCCGGTGGATTCGTCGGCGGATCTTGCGAGACGAGCACCGGCGCGGTCACGAGATTGAAAGTCGCAGCGGCGGTGGCAAGACTTCCGGCGGCACCGCTCACCACCGCCCGATAGCTGCCGACGTGATTTGTCTGCACGTTCGTCAGCGTGAGCGTGGCGTTGGTTGCTCCGGCAAGGTTCATGGCGTTAGTCTGCCACTGATAGCTGACCCCGTAAAGGCCCACGCCCTGTGCTGTAAAAGTGACGCTGCCACCCGCGACCTGATGCTTGTCGGTCGGACTAAGGACGATGACCGGAGTCGGCGGGCCGGAACGAATCGCCAAGCCGTGGCTCTCCCCGCCCGCAATCGCAATCACGTTGCTCATCCCAATCAACGGATTAAGAACCTCACCGTCACCCCACACAACGACCGCACCGTCCTTCTTGAGTGCCAGAGTATAAGAGCCGGCATACAAATCGCCGCCCGCAGCGATGGCGACGACGTTGGTCAAGTTGGCGGGAACAGTGCAGGCCCCATCGGAATTATCGCCCCAACAACTGACCGTGCCATCGGTTTTGAGCGCGACACTGTGCGCCCAGCCCGCCGCCACGTCCCAGACATTGCTCAAGCCAGTCGGGACGGTGCATTGGCCGTTCCCGTTTCCACCCCACGCAATCACGATCCCGTTGGAAACCACGAGGCTGTGTTGACCGCCCGCAGCGATTGCAGTCACGTTGGTCAGGCTGGTGGGCACATTGGTTTGCCCGAACGCATTGTCGCCCCAGGCAACGACCGTTCCATTGCTGCGCAAGACCAAACTGTGCAAGGCTTGTGCGGATACTACCGTGATATTGGCAAGATTGGTCGGGACGTTCAGCGCACCAAAGGTATTGTCGCCCCAAACTGTCACCGTCCCGTTGGTCAGCAAGGCGACGTTGTGATTCCAACCGCAAGCAATCATGGCGACGCTGGCGAGGTTGGTGGGCACAAGATCATCGGAACTCGCGCCGTAGTAGCCCCAACCTTTCACCTTGCCATCACTCAACAGCGCGAGGCTGTGCGAATAGCCACCACTGACCGCGACGGCGTTGGTAATGCCAGCCCAGATGTCGCACTGCCCATAATAGTTGTCGCCCCATGGCACTGTCATGGTCTTGGAAGGTTTCGCCAGCCGGTAGAACGCCACATTGGTCGGCTGGCTATTGAAGGTGTAACTATTGGCCGTATACCCGATGCCCAGCCAGTTCCAGTCAGTCATCGGAGCGGCCACATTCGTGGACATCAAAATATCGTAAGGCACAAAATTCGTGCCGCCCGTGATGCCGAAACTCACCGTCAGTGGCTGATACCCGCCCGCAGTCACCGTCAAGTTCGTCAGATAGACTGGATTTCCGTAAGCCCACCCGCTTGCCAGATTCAGGGCCATCATGCTGGTGCGGGCCGCCGTTTTCGGATTGGCGGCCTCGGCCAACTTCGCCTCGACTTCGCCCTCTTTGCGCAACGCCTCGTAGTCCACCAGAATGTCATTCATCAAAAACATCCCGTCGCCCAATGACCAGCATGGCAGCCCGAGCATATTGCCAGGCAGCGGCGGATAGGGGTTCAATTGGAGCGAAAAGAAAGTGCCGCCAAACGGCAAGGACTCCGGCGCAAACAACGGCGTGGCGCGCAACCCCTCCGGGATCAACTCCGCCTCCTCCGCCGACAACTCCACCTGCTGCAACTCGACCGGAGCAGCCGGTAATTTGAGCAAAGCGACAGCGCGTTGCGCGTGTGAGGAAGGCGTGAAACAAATGATGAAGACACCGACCAATTGAAGAATCCCGATAATGCCGCAGAGCTTTTTCATATTTCCTTTTTCCTGAATGCTGCCCTGCCTACGAAACAAAAGGGCGCGGACTCAACGCGCCCTGTCCCAGGCACCGCTAAGCGCCTTCCAACACAGCGCGCCAAGCCGCGCCGAGTGGCGCGTGCTTGGTGGTAATGTTGGAGGCTTGGAAATTTAGCGGTTTCGGGACAGCCCCGTAGCCAAAGCTACGCAAATTTTTTGGTTTGGTTGGTTACATGATTCCGATTTGTCAGACCGACAAGAGCGGTTCTGCGCCCCTTGAAGTTCGTTGCCAAGAACTATTCCAAAAATTGTTTATGAAAATTCTTCCGCCGCGTTTTCCCCGCTGTGCGGCTCTGGTTTTGAGCGCGAAACCAGCTTTTCCCCACGAGACTATAATTTGGCTTGAGTCGCCATCTGCGCGATGAGGCGGTCGTTGAACTCTTGCGCGGGGTTGTAGCCGGACATTTTCAGCTTGGTCTGGAAGGCGGCGACTTCGATGAGCCGGGCGAGGTCGCGGCCGGGGCGCACGGGGATGGTGATGTGCGGCACGTCCGCGCCGAGGATTTTCACGAATTCCTGTTCGATGCCCACGCGCTCGACTTCGCCGGCATCGTGCCAGGACTTGAGTGTGATGACGAGGTCCACGCGCTTCTCGTGCCGGATGCTTTTCACACCGAACATGGCGGCGACGTTGACGATGCCGATGCCGCGCACTTCCATGTGGTTGCGGGTGAGTTCGGAGCTGGTGCCGATGACATCGTGGCCGTCCACGAGGGTGACTTTGGTGGCGTCGTCGGCGACGAGGCTGTAGCCGCGCTCGATGAGGGCGAGGACGGATTCGCTTTTGCCGATGCCGCTTTCGCCTTTGATGATGACGCCCACGCCGAGGATATCCACCATGCTGCCGATCTCGGTGCCGCGCGGGGCGAACATCATCTCCAGCGCGAGCGTGGCGTGGTTGATGAAGCGCATCGTGCTGAGCGGCGTCTGGAACACGGGCAGGTCCACGCGCTCGGCTTCCTTGAGCAGGAGCTTGTCGGGCTTGAGGTCGCGGCTGAAAACGATGCAGGGGATTTTGTAGCCAAGAAACTGCCGGTAACGCGCCTCGCGCTCGGCGGCGGACAGGGATTTCAGGTAATAGGCTTCGGCGTTGCCGATGGCCTGCACGCGTTTGTAGGCGATGTATTTGGTGAAGCCGGTGAGCGCGAGGCCGGGGCGGTTGACGGTGGGTTCGCGGATGATGCGCTTGAGGCCGCTGGGGCTGGCGAGGAGCTTGAGGCCAAGTTCGCTGGCGTGGTCGGTGTAGAACTTCTCGACGAGGATGGGGTCGCGTTTGGTGGCCATATTGAGATTACGATTACGATTACGATTACGAGGAGGAGGAGTGGAGTTTCATAATCGTAATCGTAATCGTAATCCTAATCGTAATCTTCCTCACATGTTGAATTCCGGCCCGAGGTAAATCTCGCGCGCCTTGGGGTCGTTGACGAGCTGTTCGGCCACGCCGTCATAGACGACTTCGCCCTTGTGGATGAGGTAGGCGCGATCCACGAGCTTCAAGGTTTCGCGGACGTTGTGGTCGGTGATGAGGATGCCGAGGCCGCGTTCGCGCAGGCGGCGGATGATCTTCTGCACCTCATAGACGGCGATGGGGTCAATGCCGCTGAAGGGTTCGTCCAGCAGCAGGAGCTTGGGGCTGGTGACGAGGGCGCGGGTGATTTCGAGCCGGCGCTTTTCGCCACCGCTCAACTGATACGCCATGCTCTTGGCCACGCCGGTGAGGTCGAGTTCATCGAGCAAATATTTCAACCGCACGGCGCGCTCGGTGGAATCCATCTCGCACGTCTCGAGGATGGCGAGGATGTTCTGCTCGACGGTGAGCTTGCGGAAGACGGACGGCTCCTGCGTGAGATAACCGATGCCTTGCCGAGCGCGCAGGTGCATGGGGAGGCGGGTGATTTCCGCGCCGTTGAACCGGACGTGGCCGGCGTCCGGCCTCACGCCGCCGACGACCATGTTGAAGGTGGTGGTCTTGCCCGCGCCGTTCGGGCCGAGCAGGCCGACGATCTCGCCCGCGCCGACGACGATGGAGACGCCGTTGACGACGCGGCGCTTGCGGTATTCTTTGACGAGGCCGTCGGTGGCGAGCAGCGGGGCGGCGGCGGGGTGGGTTGCGGGTTGGGTTTCCATGCGGCGGGTTATTTCATCGGGCCGAGGATGGAGATGTTGGTGCTGCCGGCGGGTTGCATGATGCGCATGCGGGAGTTGGTGGCTTTGACGGTGTTGTTGACGCGGTCGAGGGTGATGACGTCGCCCTGCCAGTTGCCCTGTGCGGTCTGGAGCAGTGGGTTTTCGAGTAGCTCCATCACGTCGTTGGTGTAGGTGGAGGTGACGTAGTAGGTGTAGATGGCCTTGCCGCCGGTGCCGTGGATGTGCTGGCCCTTGTCGTCGGAGAAATCAATGATGACGTTGGTCTCGGCGATGATGTTCTGGAACTTGCCTCCTCCTTCCGTGGCGAGCTTCACTGTCAGGACTTCGCAAGAGAGTTCCATGCGGGGGTCTTTGATGTGCACGTTGCCCATGTAGATGGCGGTGCGCGCCTTGAGGTCGAAGTAGGCGCTCTTGGAAATGATCTCGGTGGCGCTGGCATCGGTGGAATTGGTGGAGCGCAGCGCGGGGGCGTTGAGGTTGAACAGCGGCGAGACAGTGTGGGAGGCGTTGGTGACGGCGCTGCGGCTGTTGGTGGCGGCGGCAAAAATCAGGAGGAACAGAAAAAATGTTTTCATGGCTTCAGGGCGGCGAGTGACGATTGCAGGATGATGGTGTGAACGCGGTTGGAGATGGTGAAAGTGGAATTGGTCTGCTGCCAGCGGAAACCCTCGCCCTCGATGAAGAGTTTTCCGTCGCCGCTGCGCGCCTCAATGCGGGTGGCGGAGGTGGCGGTCTGCTCCACGGAATCGTAGAGGCATTCCGGCGCGCGAACGATGATGTCGGTGCTGCCGTCCAGGCGATAGGTCTCCACCTGCAATCCGCGAATGAAGACGCGGCCGTTCGGCTGCGGTTGGGCTTCTTGACCGCGCAGCAGGGATTTCATTTGGTTCTGGTTGGGCGGGTCGAAATAGTCCGGCACGGAAAAATTCTTCACGCGGCCGAACGTCGGCGTGGCGGTGGCGTCATCCACGGGCGCGTTGGTTTCCTGCGCGAACAACCTTCCGCCATGCCCGCCGAGCAGCGCGAGTGCGACCAGCAGCCGCAGCGAAATGCCGCAGGTCAGGGCGCGGATGATGGATGGGGTTCGCATTTTATCTGGCGGCGGCGTGGATTTTTTTCAGGTTCGCGATGAGCGCGGGCATTTCGCGCAGCGGAATCATGTTCGGCCCGTCGCTCAATGCCTTGTCCGGATTCGGATGCGTCTCGATGAAGATGCCGTCCGCTCCGGCGATGAGCGCGCAGCGGGCGAGCACGGGCGCGAACTCGCGCTGGCCGCTGGACTTATCGCCGCCGCCGCCGGGGAGCTGCACGGAATGAGTCGCGTCAAAAATCACGGGGCAGCCGTAGCTTTTCAGGATGGGAATGGAGCGCATGTCGGCGACAAGGTTGTTGTAGCCGAACGTCGTGCCGCGCTCGGTGAGCAGAATTTTTCTGCCGCCGGCAAGCCGCGCCTTCTCGGCCACGCGCCCCATTTCGGCGGGCGAAAGGAACTGGCCTTTCTTGAGATTCACAACCTTGCCGGTGGCGACGGCGGCTTCGATGAGATCCGTCTGGCGGCAGAGGAAGGCGGGGATTTGCAAAATGTCCACGACCTCGGCGGCGGCGGCGGTCTGCTCTGCGGTGTGAACATCGGTGAGGACGGGCACGCCGAATTCGGCGCGGATTTTGGCGAGCACGCGGAGACCGGCGGCAATGCCCGGCCCGCGAAAGCCTTTGGCAGAGGTGCGGTTCGCCTTATCGAAGCTGGCTTTGAAGACGTAATTGACGCGGAGGGCGGCGCAGGTTTTCACGAGCGCGGCGGCGATCTGGAGGCAGAGACGTTCACTCTCGATCACGCACGGCCCGGCGATGACCGTGAGTCGGGCGGGTTGGTTCAACGATTTCCAGATGGCGGCGGCGCTAGGCACGGCAAGGTTTTAGCAGCGCCACCGTGGAATGTAAATGCCGGGTGCGGGCAAGCGGCTTTATCCACAGATTGCGCCGATTGACGCAGATTGCGGTTGGAGTCCAAGCTTTAGCTTGATCGGGGACACGCTGAAGCGAAAAGGTGTCAAAAAGGTGTCAGTCAATGGTATTGTCATGTTTGCTGCCAGAGTTGAGGTTGCGTTGTGTCAGAGTTGGCGGCCCGTTTGTGATGATACAGCAGGTGTGTCAGGTGTCCGCGCGTGCCCATCCGCAACCGCTCCGCAATCCACTTCAGGGGCATCGTCGTTTCCGCCAGCAACTCCTCCCGGAAGCTTGCGCACCATGTCGGCATCATGCGCCCACCTTCAAAAATGTGTCAATACCATTGACTGACACCTTTTGGCACTTTGGTTTCAGGTGTTGTAAAATGATTACAGGTCGTCCTCACTTAATCATATAAAAGTTGGTTGGAAACGCGCTTTGTTTTAAAATTTTATAACTTTCCGGGTAGGGCAGCAAATCAGCCCCGTTTGCATGAGCTATAGGCATAATAGCAGCAAACGCACTGTTTTTTAAATCATCTGTTAGCAGATAGTTGTTTTTTTTGTGCAGAAAAAAAGTACGTTGAAATGCTATAGGTCCACTTTGCGGGCTTGTTTCATTTTGAGCCCGCCAAAATACTAAAACGTACTCATTCTCACCAACAATTGTCTTAGCCGTTAATAAAACGGTTATATGCGTTAGAATTTTTGACGAAATATAAAAAATTTTTCCTTTGGAGGCCGCGTTGACTTGTAATGTAGATGTCAGCCGATTGCTCCCTGACGCATCAGCAAATTTCAGAAGCGTTTCAGAATCACCAGCAAACAAACTCCGCAAATATGAACGAAGCGCCAGAACCGGATCGCTAAAATCTACCGGAAACGAATCTCGAATATTAAAAACAACGGGAGGGGTGCAGATATTCGCTTGATAATAATTCGTCCAATCTTCCCAGGTATTCAGCGGATTTCCACTGTCCATAACCTGGAATCGTTCCTTTCTTGAGGTGATTTCAGATGGGGAGACCTTGTTCGTCAGCATTTCCCCCAAAATTCTTTCATGAAACCCGCGAATTTGGGCTTCATTTTTTTTTGTACTCAAATCCGACTTAGGTAAAAACCCCAAAGCATTTTTAAACATCTCGCTTTCAATTTTTTTGTCTATCACATCTGGCAACAATTCCCAAACGTGCCCGTTTTTTTTCGCAAATACTACTTCAGCACTTAACTGAAGGGTGTTTGTGGGGTATTGTGGCGTGAATGATATGGCAGCCGGCACGATTGAAATAGCTGAGTACATATTTGAACCAGCATGTTCCTCAACTGAAAGCATGGCGTCCTGCACAATCAAATAAACGTACTGACGGGAACAGAGACCCCAACTTTGATACCATGTTCTTACTTTGTCTGGAGTGGCATTTGTATCAACATTTTGAAAGTAAGAACAAAACAACGCAAAGTTTTCAACATTCGCTGCATCTAGTGCGCGAACAATAACTCCACCGGCGCCAGGCAAGTTATATGCTGCGCTCTGATTATTTCCAACCCCAAACCAATGGGTATTCCAAACAGCACCTTTTTCCCCTCTAATCACATTGTTTGTATCGGCTGATGAAGTGGACAGCAAAACATAATATGCCGCCATGCAACAAAACCCCCTCATGCTTCTCAACATTAAAGCCCTCTCATTCAAAAAGGTGTCAGTCAATGGTATTGTCATGTTTGCTGCCAGAGTTGAGGTTGCGTTGTGTCAGAGTTGGCGGCCCGTTTGTGATGATACAGCAGGTGTGTCAGG
>JANMJO010000066.1:0-33475 GCA_031371425.1 Verrucomicrobiales bacterium
GTGCTGGAACACGGTGAATGGCGGCACGAACGTGGCGCAGTGGACGAACACCGCCTACGTCGGATCGTGGAGCGATGTGGCGGTGACGAATCTGACTTACACCGCATCGGGTTTGGCGGGGAACACGACGTATTATTTTACATTCCGCGCAACGAACGCGGTGGAGACGATGTGGGCGTCGAACGTGCAGAGCTTCACGACAGCGACGTCGTCCACGCCGCCGGTGCCGGTGTTGCCGGGGAGCGCGATCACGGCGACGGGCAGTTCGCCGGGCTTCAGCTTTGCGACGGCGTCTGGCTTCAAGTATCGCTTGGCCTACAAGAACGCGCTGACGAACGTCGCGTGGCTGCCCGTGATTGCGCCGCCGAACTTCCCGCTGCCGGATGGTTGGAGCGCGGTCTCGACTGGCTTGCCGATGTCGCTCACCGACACGAACACCGTGGGTCAGCCGCAGCGGTTTTATCGGGTTGAGATAGTAAATCCATAACCCAATCAAGACCTGCCCACTCACCATGCCAAATAAGAAAAACATCAAGAAAGAATTATCCGCCCACGAACAGCGCGAACTAGATGTCGCCATCGGCTTCCTCGAAGGCGTCATCGGACGCGACCCCGAATACTTCGATGCCCTCCAAATCCTCGGCGACGACTACACCCGGCGCGGACGCTACCAATCCGGCCTGCAGATGGACCAACGCCTAGCCGACCTCCGCCCCGAAGACCCGCTCGTGCAATACAACCTTGCCTGCAGTTACTCGCTCCTAGACCAACACGAACAAGCCGCCGCCGCTCTCCACCACGCACTCGACCACGGCTATCACGACTTCAAATGGCTCGTCCGCGACCCTGACCTGAAAAAATTCCGGAGTCACCCGCTCTACAAAACCATTCAGGCCAAAGTGCGTTCACTAAAAAACAAATCCGCCTGACCTCCCCTGCTCCGCTAGCCGCTAAAACAATGAACGTCACCATCCATGGCAAAACCCGCCACCACCGCACCGTCACCTTCAACACCGCGAACAACTTCGTCCTCCTCATCGAACAGCGCCTGCTGCCCCACGAATTCAAGATTGTCGCCACCCGCAACTTCCGGGAAACCGCCGCCGCCATCACCGACATGATCGTCCGCGGTGCCGGCGCCATCGGTGCCACCGCCGCCTACGGCCTCGCCCAAGGCTCGCGCTCATTCCGCGGCAGCGACCCGAAGAAATTTTCGCGGCACATGGAAACCGTTTACAACACCCTCGCCGCCGCCCGCCCCACCGCCGTTGACCCCGTCAACGCCATGAACCAAGTCCGCACCGCCATGCACGCCGGCGAAACCGTGGCCGAACAACAGGTGCTTGCCCTCGCCGCCGCCGAGGAATTCGCCAACGAAGACGTCCGGCATTGCCAAGAAATCGGACGGCACGGCGCAAAACTTATCCGCAGCGGCATGAGGATTCTCACCCATTGCAACGCCGGCTGGCTTGCGTTCGTGGACACCGGCTCCGCCACCGCGCCCCTGTATGCCGCGCAGGCGCAGGGCAAGAAATTTCACGTCTACTGTGACGAAACCCGCCCCCGCTCCCAAGGCGCCACCCTCACCGCATGGGAACTCGCGCAGCAAAAAATCCCTCACCACATCATCGCTGACAACGCCGCTGGCCATCTGATGCAGCGTGGGGAAATCGACCTCGTCATCGTCGGTAGCGACCGCACACTCGGCCGCACCGGCGAGATCGCGAACAAAATCGGCACTTACACAAAGGCAGTTTTGGCCGCCCGCCACAAGATTCCGTTCTACGTCGCCATCCCACTCTCGACCATCGACTGGAGCTTGAGATGCGGCGTTGACATCCCCATCGAGGACCGACATGAGAGCGAAGTTTTGGGCGCATGGGGCGTGACGCCATCCGGCGAGCGGGAATATGTGCGCGTGGCGAATCCGTCCAGCGGCGCACGCAACCCCGGCTTCGACGTGACGCCCGCTGAATTGATTACCGGCATTATCACACCGGCCGGCATCTTCCACCCGGACGACCTCTGGCGTCGGCGCTACGAGCTAGGATGCAGCAAGTGAATTTCGAGCGCGACAAAACTTGAATTTGCGGCACGACCTCGGCACACTGCTTCACAGTTCGTAGGCGGCGGGGTAGCCAAGTGGTAAGGCACGGCTCTGCAAAAGCTGCATCGTCGGTTCGATTCCGACCCTCGCCTCCAAGTTTTGATGCGTGGCTTTGCCTGGTTTGTTTGGTGAACAAATTTTTGGGATGGGCTATGGGATGATGGTGAAGAAGCTTTGAATCATGGCACAAAGCGTGTCCGCCAAAAGTTCTGCGGCCCAGTAATTTTGTTGGAATAAAGCAAGAGTCCGTTCACATCAGCGGTATTAGTGATTTGCGGCGACCATAACACTTGGGCGGCCAAGTTTGTTTTCGAGTCCAAGACATATCTGAAACTTGGAACGCCAACATAGGTCAGTTGGATATCGCCATTGCCCAAAAATGCCAGACCGCTGTATCGAACGAGTGCTTTCAAAACCGTCACCGTAATTGTTGCCGTGGCTGTCCCTCCATAGCTGTTGGCGACGGTGTAGGTGAAGCTGTCGCTCCCGGTGTAATTGCTCGTGGAGGTGTAGGTCACGTTCGTCCCGTCGGTGGTCGCCGTGCCGTGAGCGGGCGCGCTCAAAGCGGTCACGGTGAGTGCGTCGCCATCGGTGTCGGTGGCGGAGATTTGTCCGCCGATGATTTGCATTGTGGTGGCAAAACCGCTGGCCGCGAGCAACGTCAAATTGCTGACCGCCGGCAGAGCCACATTGTAGACCCGTAAATAATCCACCTGCAGTTCGCCAGGAAAACCGCCATTGGCATTGATGCTGGCGACGCTGGGATTGCCGACATAATTTCCGCCGACGGCGAGGTTCATGATGATGAAGGCTGGTTTGTTGAAGGGCGCTGGGTAAGTGCCGAGGCTGCTCGTCCAACTGGTTTGCCGCTGGTAGAGGTGACCGTCCACAAACCACAGGAACGCGTTCGTGCTCCAGTCCACGACGTAGGTGTGGAAGTTGGTGACGGAATCGTTCGGGAGGGTGTAGATGCCCGTCTCATCGCTGCCGGAATGCAGACTGCCCTGCACGTTGGTGAGCGTCGCGCCGTTGTTTTCCATCACATCAATCTCGCCGCAGCCGGGCCAATTGACGCTTGTGATGTTCGTGCCTAAAAACCACAACGCCGGCCAGAAACCCGTGCCAGCGGGACAACGGGCGCGCCACTCGAAACGTCCATATTGCCACGACGCCAGCCCCTGCGTTTTCATCCGGGCGGAGGTGTAGCTGAATCCGTTGGTGGATTCTTTTCGGGCGGCGATGTGCAATAGGCCGCCAGACGTGGAGGCGTTGTTGGTGCGACCGGTGTAAAATTCCAACTCGCTGTTGCCCCAGCCGCCGTTGTTGCCAAGGTCGTAAGTCCAGACGTTCGTGTTGATGGCCGTGCCGTTGAACTCATCGCTCCACACGACCGCCCAATCGCCGTAGGCCGAGGCGCGCGTCAGATTCAGGTTCAGGTCGTCGAAATAAACCGAGCCGCCTGAACCGGCGGCGTCACCTTGCAGGACGACTTGATAACGCACAAAAAAAGTTCCCAACGGCGCGACGAGATTTGTCACTGTGTTGGCGAGGACAAAGGTGGTGGGGTTGTATTGATTGGTCACCGGCAAGTTGACCCACGCGTTCGTCGGAAACTGGCCGGTGCGGAGCGCGTTGGTGTTGAAGAGGCTGGATTTGTAGAGCGCGAGCACACCCGCATTGGCATCGCGAAACGTGACTTCCAGCCACGCCGCATTTTGTCCGGCGAGCACGTCGCCTGAAACCGTTTTGGCCCAGCCATCCGCCGTGTAGGTCACGCCAGGGCCGGAGATGTAATCCTGATAGACGCCGTTGTAGTTGACGCTGCTCGTGAAGCCTTGAAAAACTTTGAAGTAATTCGCGCCGCTGCGAGCGTCCGCTCCGGTCTCGTTGAACGTGTTGCCCCATGGTTGGCCATACCAAGTCCAGCCGATCAGATTTTGATGCTGCCCCGCTGCATCCAACTCAAACCCCGGATTGGTCAAGACATTGCTGGCCAGCAACGGCGCGGTAGCAATGAGCAAACCAAAAAGAATGCCCCGACTCTGACCAAAGATTTTTTTAATGAGTGACACGCGCTAGGGTTTAACCAATTTCAATTTCGGATTCAACTCGCGCACGACCAGCTTGGCTTGGCGAGCCACGGTGAACAGCCCCCAGTGCTTTTCTGCGCCAAGCGGGCTGTTCGGCTCGCCCTTCCAATCTTCGTCAAACGCCTCAAAGAAAAACGTGGTGATGTTCATTTTGTCCGTCCAAGCAAACAGGTCGTGATAATAGCGCTGCTGCTTTTCCTCGCTGGCGCGCGGCCCAAACTCGCTCGCAACCGTCGCCCAGCCCGCCTCGGTAATGACGAGCCGACTGTGCGGCAGGGCGTCTCGCACGGCTTGCAAATTCGCGATGGTGAAAGGCATGGCTTCATCAATGTCCTTCTTTTCCCACGCCGGGTAAGTGTGGACGGAAACAAAATCCAATTCCTTGGCCAAGACCGCGCCGTGATGCGCCCACCAATTGTAATTGTCCGCCACGGTCACCGGCTGGCGAACGGAGCGTTTCACCTGTCGCACGAATTTAATGACGGACTCCGTCGGCACGAGGTGATCAGTCCAGTCCACTTGCGTTTCGTTGCCGACGGCCACCGCGACGATAGTGTTGGAATATTGATTCGCCAGTTTAATCAGGCGTTCCACTTCTTCGGCATTCTTGCGACGAGTTGCCGCCAGCACTTCTTTGGGAAGAAATTTATCCAACCAAGGACAATGGGGATTGCTCGTCTCCGCGCCGAGCCACGCACCGAGCAGAACTTTCAGGTTGAGATGGTTGGTTTCAATCAACCGCAACACGGCGGCTGAATTCGCCTGCGCGTCATACAGCCGGATCAGGCCGAACCCGCCCGGCTGGCTGATAATCTGGAGATCTTCCAGAATTTCCTGGTCGCTGGGATTGGCCGTGCCGTCGCCGCGATCGGGGTGTTGCCCGTGGCGAAACGCGGAGTAACACACCGCCCGCTGGAATCCGCCCAGCAGGGCGTCAGGCTTTTGTTGAATGAGCGCGCTGGTGGAATTGGTGACGGTTTCGGCAGCGTTGCCCGTAGCCGCAAGCGTAGCCAGCAACAAAACGGTGAAGCGGAAAACGGCAGAATATTTTTTTGCGCTGAAGATTTTTTTCATAAGGATTTCAAAAACTTGATCAGGGCGGCGCGATCCGTTGCCGACATGGTTCGGAAAACTTCCTTCGCCGCTTCAGCTTCGCCGCCATGCCAGAGGATAGCTTCTTCGAGGCTGCGGGCGCGTCCGTCGTGGAGATACGCCTCGCCGCCGCTGACGCCGGCAGTCAGGCCGATGCTCCAGAGCGGCGGCGTGCGCCATTCCGAACCAGCGGCATTCCCTTCACCCATGTTGTCAGCGAGACCTACGCCCATGTCGTGCAACAATAAATCGGTGTAGGGATGGATGGTCTGGCCGCGAAGTTCGGTCATCGGATGAAACGCGCTCGTGGTGAGCGTGGGCGCGTGACACTTCACACAGTTGGCGCTAGTGAACAACTGTTCGCCTTGCAGTGCTTGAGCATTGGCCAAATCGCGACGCGCAGCCACGCCGAGCAAGGCGACGTAGCGCGTCATTTTGTCGAGGTCGGCATCGGCGAGTTTTGGGACTCCGTTGGTGGTGTCGCCGTCGAGAATGGGAAAGACCGAAGTCGTCACGCCCATGTCGGTGTTGAGTGCGCCGGCGATCTGGTGGCTGATGCGCGCCTTACCGCCTTTGTAGGTGAAGCGTCCGAGGCGTTGTTGGCCGGTCTGCGGGTCGAGCACCGTTTGGACGCGACCGGAAATGCCGTCAGCATTGGCATCACTCGGATCAGCCAACGCCGTGATGGTGCTTTCGCTCACGGCCTCCAGCAGACCGAGTCCGACGAGCTGCGGCGCGATGCGCACGGAGAAAAATGCCGGGGTCGTTCCCGCGAATGTGTAGTTTGGTTTTTGCAGCGAATACGCCGTGGCGTCGCCATACTGCCCGCTCGTGGTGGTGTAGCTGACAATCGTGGTGCTGCCTTCAACCGGCGCGTTGGTGGCCTGCGGCTGCAACACCGAACCGAGCGTCGGATGCGGCGAGCCAGTCGCATTGCTTCCCACCTTCACGACGGATTGCAACATCGGTGCGCCAATGGCGGGCGGGAGCGAACGGCCATTGTTGACGTGACACGCGACGCAACTGCGATTGATAAATTTCGGCCCGAGCTGGCCGACGTGTTCGGTGAAGATCGGATTGCCCGCCTCGGAATGTGAGCCGTCGCCAAAGTCGGTGTGATGCAAACGCCGCCCGAGCATGAACGGCAGTCCGTTCGTGGGTGAAATATTTCCTGCCAGTTGCTTGAAGCGATGCTCCGGCTCGCTGGAGTATTGATACGGCAGCGTGGTCAGGCCACCGAGCCACGCGTTCGTAGACAACGGATACGAGTCGAGACTCTGGTTGACGCTCCCCACGATGCCGCCGTTGAAGCCCACGTCTTGTCCCTCCGCCCACGGCACGATGCCTTGACCCACGATGTAGAGCAGCACCGTGCCGTAGTAATTATTGCGCCCGTGCCTCGGCGCGTTCAGGAACTGGCTGATCTCAATTTCAACGCGATCGCCCAACTGCAATGCGCGGTTGAACTGGGCATTCGCGGTGATGGTGGCGGTATAATTATAATCAGTTTCGCCGGGCGTAGCGGAAGGGTTCGTGGAGACGAGCGTCGCAATCTGGTTGTTAATGTATTGAGCCACCGTGCTGATGCCGCCGAAAAACGTGCGGAACTCGGCGGGGTTCAACCGATCCTGAGTGGTGTAGTTGAAGGTGATGTCCGTCCCGCCCTTCCCCACACGGTCAATGATCTGGATGTTCGCCACCCGCTGCTCCCAATACCAACTCAAGTAGTGGTCGTAGATGTGAAAAACATCTTCGCGCGCATGACGATCGCGGACTCGGTCGGCGAGGTAGGTGATGCGATTCGTGGGCGTGTCCACCGTGGTCGCGGGTTCGAGCGATGTGCTGGCATTGAAGAGCGCGATGATGCCCACCAGCGAATCGGTCTGGGCAGAAATGCTGGCGTCAACGGCCAGGCTCTGACCGCTAATCGTGAGCGCAACGACGGCGAGAAAATAAGTTTGGCCGGGAATCAAGCCGGCGATGATGGCCGAGTTCACGTTTCCAACGTCCGTTGAATTAGTCAGGTTCAGACTATTTGTGCCATAGAAAATGCGGTAACCAATCACTCCCGCAGTGGTGCTGGCCGTCCAAGCCAGCCCGATGGAATTGGTAAAACCTGAAGGGATGGTGTGAAAACCAGTTGGCGACAGCACCACGGCGAGGTCAGACGGAATAGACAAACCATAGAACCGTTTCGTCTCGCTCAAATTGACCAGCAGGCTGTTGGTGGCAAATCCGTCCGCACCAAATAAGTTGGTCGCCACCGCTGTCCAGTTTGAGCCTGATGAAATATTTGTGGAGGTGAGCAGCACGCAGGAAGTGTTCGTCCGACCCAGCCAGACAAAGTTCAAGTTAGAACCTGACCTCACCACGCTGCCAGAAACGATGACCGGCCTCACCGGCGGCTGCGGCGGCAAGACATACGTGAACCCATACAGATTGGTGGCCGAGAGCGTGTTCGTATTCACCACCACCACATTGACCGCGCCAGACACACCTGCTGGCGTGGTTGCCGTAATGTTGGTTGAGCCGCTCAGCAAGATTCCGGTTGCTACATTCGAACCCAACTTGACCGTGACTCCGGCTAGAAAGTTGTAGCCAGTGATGGTCACCACCGTGCCGCCGTTGGTCAGCCCCGATCCAGGCGCAATGCCGGTGATGACTGGCGCGATGGGTGTCACCACACTGCCCACGCCCGACACATCGGCGTAACTATCGCCCACGCGAATCTCATCGGCCTTAATGGCAAATCCACCACCGGAGTTTTGGAAACCAATCCCGGCGATGATTCCCACATCAAACGTGGTGACGGTGTAAGTCGCCGCCACCACCGGCGTGGCTGAATTGGCCGTGGGGTTGAGATACACTGTGACCGTGTCGTTAGCGCCCGAAGTGTTGAAATCAATTTTGATCGCTACCAGATACGGCGTGTTGCCAAAAGTTCCCGTGTAAGAACTCACCAGTGAAGTCGCTCCTAAAGTTGCGGTCCCAGCCGTATTCATGGAGCCAAGACCTAGACCGCCTTGAGTGGGAGAGATTGGCGACAAGCCGTAGCCAAAAAACAGGCCCGTGCCGCCATTCAGAAAGTAAACGCCACAAATATTTCCACCGTTATTTCCGGTCTGGTTAAACAGAAAGCTAATCCACCTAGTTCCGCTGGAAAGAGAACTGGCGAAGTTGGCGGATTGCCGGCCGCTGGTTGAACTGCAGGAGTTATTGGCTGTCGGCAGAACGGTATAGGCTAGGCCGGCAGCAATTGCAGGCGCAGTCCCACACGTCCAATTGCCGGTGAACCCCGTGGCGGTGCTGGCCGTGGCATTGGGAATTGAGGTGGTGTAGTTAAACGGCTCGTAATCATTCAGGCTCGCGTGGCTAGTGCCTGACAACGCGACGAGGCCAAATGCCACGGCAGTTAATCTCGCAAAAATTTTCAACGGCAATGGCAGTTCAAGTTTCAGACTTTTGTTGGTGAGCTGGACAGTGGTATGCCAGCGGTGATTGATTTTACCATACCCGTGCGCTCAAATACAGCGCGGCTGATTGGTTCATCCAACATCAGCGAGCCCTGACGGTGTTTGCTGCCATCGGAAAATTCAACCGTCAGGTAAGGTTCAGACGCTAGCTGATAGCGCACCGGCACTTGGCAGCAAGTGAAGGCCAGTTCGCCAGCTTGCAGTCGCCACGCTTGTTTGACGCCCGCCAAATCGTAGTAGGTGAATTTACTTCGCTCGGTAACAAATTCTTCCCGCCGTAGAAGGTGGGGTGTGAAATGAATTTTCCCGTCGCTGACCGTGACGCCCAACTCGCCAAAGCGGCAGAGCACATCTTCCTTAACCTGCCCGGTGAGTCCCGGCTGACGCGCGCCGCCCTGCCCCGGCGTGTGCGAATACGGGTCCATCGGAAACGCGCCATAGACCTCTGGCGTTTTGTGATCGCCGATGCCCGCGCGAACGTCGTAATAAACCTCCGCCAAATTTTTCACGACCGACTTCGGCGAGCCAGTTTCCACCGCGCGAAAATACGTTTCCTGCACGGCCAGCAACAACTTGGAAACCATGTGCCAGTAGATGCAACCCAAACCTTCGTAGCCGAAGAACGTGCCGGAGCGGCCGGTGAAAGATTCGTGATCAAACAACCGCTCGAAGATTTCCAGCACGAGCGCGGCGTCGCGTTTGACAAGCCGTGCGTAGCGCGTGGCGGAAAGTTGTTCGAGGATGCTTTTGAGGTCGCGGGCGTTCGTCACCGTGGCGTTGAAGTGGACGCGCCCGGCGATGTCGCGTTCGACGAGTCGGCAGTTGCCGTCGGCCAAAAGTTTTTGCAGCAGCACCGAGCGGCGCAGTTCTTTGGCAGGGAGATTGTTCATCTCCGTGAAGCGCGGCAACTGGCGGTCGGGATAGAGCAAGTAGCTGTGCTGGTCGGCGCGATACATCGCGCTGCGCTTGAGCGCGGCAAGGAGCTTCAGAGATTCCTCGGCGGAAAGATGGCCGGAACTCAACGCCGCAACTTGGCCTTCGAGCATTTCATAAAGCCGACGAATCGGGAGCGACTTCTGATTGTCCAGCCGGATGAGATTGTAGGAATGGTAAAGCCCGTCTGAACGCCGGTTGGCGAGGATGGAATGATTCGTCCAGTCCAACGCCGTCGCAAAAAAGTCGAGCAGTTGCCGCCCGGTGACCGGCGTTTTCCGACCGGAGAATCCGCCGGCGTAA
The DNA here is from genome assembly GCA_031371425.1 of Verrucomicrobiales bacterium. Taxonomy (GTDB): domain Bacteria; phylum Verrucomicrobiota; class Verrucomicrobiia; order Limisphaerales; family JAFMIX01; genus JAFMIX01. Next base: position 9,999 of record JANMJO010000066.1, read on the forward strand.
AAGCGCTCGCGATAGTCGCTGCCGGCGCGGCCAAGGTTCTCCACGATGCGGCTGCGTTCCTCGTCCGAGATTTTTCCCGCAAGCAACCGGCGATGCCGCTGGAGCGTTTGCTGCAACGCGTCCAGAAATCCGGCGACCTCGGCGGACAGGGTGAATTTTTCTCCGGCGCTGTCGCGGAACAATTCCTGGCAGAACGTCAGGTAGCGGCGGATGTAGTAGAGCGTGACCATGGAACAGCCGTTGCCGACGAGGGCGTTGTTCGCGTCGTTCCATTCGGGTCGCTGCGTGTTGAGCCAGATGCCTGCGCCGGGGACGAAGTTGGAAAACTTGGCGAGCAGCGGCACGAGCAGTTTCTCGGTCAGATTCACGAGCCGCACTTGCCCGCGCTGATCCCAGACGAGCTTGCCGTCCGCGCCTTTGGACTGGACGCGCTGCTGCACGAGTTTTTCCAGTGGCTGGTCGAACACGACAGTGTCTTTCGGATCGCGCCGCACGGCTTCGTAAGGCTTGATGCGGTAAGGCACGTTCGCGTAGGCAAAAATGTCCCGCGTGAGCAAGCCGCGCAATTGCCTCGGCTCGTGGCGTTCGAGCTGTTCAAGCAATTTCAACAGATAAATAATCTGATGGTCACCCCAGTAACCGATGTAAGACCACGGGTCGTGCGCGTCCGCCACTTCCCAGTCAATGCCGTGGCGCGTGATGCGATACGGATTGTAGCCGTCGGCAGTCGAAGCGTTGAGAAAACGGCAGATCATCCCGGACGTGTAGCCGGGGAACGAGAGCGCGAGCGCTTCCCAGTTCTGAAAAATATCGCGCCAGTTGCCTTCGTAATTCAGGCGACGCGAACCATCGGCGTTGCGCGTGGTGATGGAAAATTTATTCCATGGCCGACTGGGATCACCGTGCCGGCGGCTGAAGGTGAGTGGTAGATATTCGCGGCAGATGCGTTCGAGTTGTGGGTCGCTGGCCTGGTTCGCCGCCGCCACCATGCGGTCGTAGCGAACCGTTTTCGGCAGGCGACGGAAAAACGCGGCGTGACGCGTGGCGATTTCCGAGTTCGCGTTCTGCACGAACGCGAGCAAGTCGGTTGCGTCCACCTTGTAGCCGTCGTTGAACACGCCGCCGCGCATGAGGTTGAACAGCGTGTTGCCGTAGTGGCGGGCGCAACCGAGCGCACGGGCGGACTGCTGCAAGCCATCTGCGGTGGCGACGATGCGCTGCAATTCTTCCGTGCCGCGTTGCACGTCGGCGAGGACGGCTTGGCGAAGCTGCGCGGGTTTGCGGAGCAGCTGATTGAGCTGGGCGACTTCCGTTCCGCCTTGGTTCACGTCGGCGACGATGAGCCAGTCCACGGATTTTCCGGGGCGCAGTTGCATTCCGCTCTGGATAAAATACGCACCGCGTTCGGCGCGAACTTCCGTCTCCGCACGCAACGACTTGCCCGTGCGAAACGCGTCTAGTTGCACCGAGGACAGCAGCGTGAGTTGACGCTTGAGACCGACCGACCACGCGACGGTGGTGCGCAGCGCTTCGGCAGGTTCGGGGCGGTCCACCGGAATCGCGCTCAACCGGAACAGACCGAGGCCGGTGGCGATGAGGAGTTCGTTTTTTTTGTAGGCGTCGTGGAGCGTGCTGTATTCGAGGTTGAACTGGCTGCCCGTGCCGCAGGGCATGAGGTTTTGGATACCGTCGAGAATTTCAACTTGCGTGGAAGTCGTGCCGGAATTTGCGAGCCATGAGCGGCGGACGAAACCGAATTGCTGGCTGTTGGACCAGCCGTAGCGAAAGGTCAGGCCGAGGTCTTCGTTGATTTCCTCGAAGATAAGTTGGTTGCCCCAGAAATTTTTGTAGAGATTCCGGCGGACGCGGTAAAGGCCGTGGGCACGCTCTGAAAACGTCTCCCAAAGAAACGTCCGGCCTCCACGGCGGACGCGCAGCAGCGTCTTGCTGCCGGTGACGTCCGCCATGTCGCGGATTTTGTCGTCCGTGTAGTAAGGAAAAAGCGCAAGGTTGGCGTCGCGCCGTCCGGCGGTCAGGCCGCCGTTGCTGGAGATAAAAAGCCAGTGATCCGCATCGCTGACGACCGTCATGAAAAACGGCCGCATCCGGTCATAGTTGGCGATCTGGTAAAAAGCTTCGCCGTCTAATGAAACTTGTTTTCCTAGGACGGGATCAACGTTGGCGCGGAGCGGGCTTTTGCCAAGGTAGAGTTGCTTTTCCATGAGTCAAAGAGATCGGGCATCAACTGCCCCGGTAATTAAGCTGCTACACTTTTTACAATGGCGTCCCACGACGTTGCGCCAAATCTTCACGCATGGTTTTGCAAACCTGTTCGTTCAATCCGTAGATGCCGAAAAAGCTCGCGAGCAACAGTAGTCCGCCAGCGGGAATGAGACTCACGAGCAGTAGAATGCCATGAATGGATTCGGGGGATTGCTCGGCGTTGGGAACGTAACCGAAATGCGTAATCAAGAATCCGGCGAACGCTGCGCCGATGCCCATGCCGGCTTTTTGCGCGCAGGTGGTGGCTGAAAAAACGACGCCCGTCGTGCGGACTTTGTATTTCCATTCCTGAAAGTCCGCTGTGTCGGCGACCAACGCCCAGAACAGCGTGGCGTTGATGCCCGCGCAAATCATGCCGAGAATTTGAAACGTGAAGATCAGCGCGGTCTGATCGGGCTTGATCCAGTAAAAAGGAATGGCCGTGAGCGCCACGAGCAGCAAGCTCGTGATGAACGACGCCTTCTTGCCGATGGCCTGCACGGCGAACTTGGTCATCATCGCCCCGAAAATCATGGCCAGTCCGCTGATGAGAAAATAAGTGCCGATGCGTCCGCCATCCCATTTGAGATAGCTCTTGAGGTAGTAGATGCCCGCCGTGCCACGAATCACGGCGAAGGTGATATTCACGATGCCGGTGGCGAACATCATGATCCAATGACGGTTCAGAAACAGCGTCTTGAGGTCTTGGAGCAGCTTGGTTTTTTGTTCTGCTGGCGGGTGGATACGTTCCTTCGTAGTCCAGAACGAGACGAGAAAAAGCACGATGGCCAGAACGCTGAACAGCATGACCGTGCGTTGCGCGCCCAGTTGCTGACTGCCCGCGCCAAATTTTACGATGAGCACCATGAAGCTGGAGTTGGCGATGATACCGCCTATTTGTGCGAGCGACATGCGGAAGGAATTCAAGCTCGTGCGTTCCAGCGGGTCGTCCGTCATCACGCCGGATAATGCGCCGTAGGGAATGTTGATGGCGGAGTAGAGCAGCATCAATGCGTTGTATGTGACCCATGCCCAGACGAGCTTGCCCGCAGGGGAAAGGTTGGGTGTGGTGAAAGCGAGCACGAACACGACGGCCAGCGGCACACACAACCAGACGAGGTAGGGACGGAAGCGTCCCCACTTTGATTTGGTGCGGTCGGCCATCGCACCGATGAAGAAGTCCACAATGCCATCCGTGCTGCGCGCAAAGAGTAGCATTGTGCCGGCGGCGGCCGCCGAAATACCAAAAATATCCGTGTAGTAGAACATGATGAAATTCATCATCAACGCCCACACGAAATTACTCGCGGTGTCGCCTAGCCCGTAGCCGAATTTTTCCGCGAACGAAAGCTTCATTGAATTGGATTGGGAGGTCATGGTCATCAGCGTTTCGCCACAGCTTTATTCGCAGCGGTAACACGAAACGGCACATTGGCAACGGCTGCGCCAACGCCGTTGCGCACATAAGCGAACAAGCGATAACCGCCGGGCTGTTGCGGTGCGCGCACCTCGGCACTACGAACATCGCTTTGAATCACAATGTTCGTCAGTTCTGGTAACGCCTGCTCCTCGGCACCGGCTGTGAGTCTTTTAGGCTGTTCCGGTTGAATCACCCATCGCACTTGAATCGGTCGGCCCTCGGGATCAGACGCTGCGAGGTCGGCGAAGAAAACGGCACCGGGCGCAAATTCCCGCAGGTCGCGAATCTTGAGTTGCTTGATGACCGGGCTGGGATTGGTCGCGGATTTGCCGCTCCAAAGCTCGACCATCGTGTCCACGCCCTGAAGTTTGTTACCATCCTTGAGAAACATGCCAAACCAGGTGGCCGTGGTTTCCTGCTTTCGTCCCCACAAAAAAGCATACGAACCTAGGCACAGCGGTTTGTTTGCGATGGAGCCCTCGTAAGTCTTGCGATACACTGCGGCTTTTTCGGTGCTCGTCGGCTCATACGGTGCGCCCCAGGAAGTTTTTCCGGTTTCCCACGGGCCTAGGGGACCGAACTCGGTGACGATATAAGGTTTGGTGCCTTTCAATTTAGCGTAGCGTTCCGCGACCGACAGTCCGCCGCCGTAGCTGTTAATGCCAACAATGTCTATGTCAGGGCAATACTTATGGATGCCCGCAACCTTCTGCCCGCCAATCTCGGCGATGACGGTCATGGTCGGATGATTCGGATCAAGTTGTTTGGTCAACTTTGCTGCCGCCTCGACGGCGTTCCAAATCTCTATCTTGTCGCCCGCCGCGCCTTCCATTTCATTGCCTAGTCCCCAAAGCAAAACTGCCGGATGATTCTTGAAGCGCGTCACGCATTGGCGCACCCGTTCCAACTGTGCTTTCACCATTTCTGGTTTGCTGTAGTCGAAGCCTTCCGTGTCCTGTTCGTGATGAAGCCAAATGCCGACGCAAACGGTCAGCCCCTCTTTTTGTGCCTCGTCGAGGATTGATTGGAGGCCTTCGTCACCCCATGTGCGAACCGAATTGCCGCCTGATTCTTTCAGTTTTGCGAAAAAACCATCGCCGCCAGCGCCCTTGATGAAGAAGGGTTGCTGGTTCAAGTAAAGCTGCCAATGCCCGGCCTCATTGCGGACTTCTACTTTGGCAGGAACAAGGCCGCGGGGTTGAATCGCTTCTTGCGCCAAACCACAACAAGCGGTCGTGGCACAAATCAAAACAGACAACAGCCGGTCTAAATAAAATACTTTAGTCTTGTGAGACATAGACTTGTTTATTTCCCAAAAAATTTCCTGAAAATCCACCCGCAACGCTGCGACTGGCCTGTCCGCAACCCGTCATAGCAAACTGTCTTAATACGAACTCACCGCGAACACATCGTCTTTGTCTGCGCGCAGGTCAGACCATTTCCAAGCGTCAACATGCCCGTCGCAGAATGAAAAGACAGCACGGCTATTGTGACGAGGACGGGGTTGTTTGTATTGTGCCACTGAAGTCCAGCCAGAACCGGGGATGGGCTGTTTGGTGGTGACTTCGGTGTAGTAGCCACCGGGAGACAGTTGATCCAGTTTCTTTTCACCCAAAATTTTTGGCACGCCCACGTCTCCTACCAGCCATATCTGACTTGTTCGGTTCACTTGAGAAAGCTTGCGGCTTCCCAATTTATTTCCTGAAGCATCTGTGCCGTAACGAATGACCCCATCAAGGTATGTGCCGCTGTTGCCCTCAAACGGCCCATAACCCTCAACAGGCGTGCCGTAGGTCGCCACCGTGCTGCTCAAGATATCCGCATCTTGAACGGCCGTGCAGCGCCAGATGTTGTTTGATTGGGAACTGGCTGGCAGGTAGCCGCCGCTGTCAATGATTTGATACCACCAGCTGGCTGTGAGTCCTGCGGCAAAGTTACCTGTGTTCAATGACGGCAATGCATCTGCATTATCTCCCGCATACATTACGAAACTAAGGGCGACTTGTTTGTTGTTGCTGACGCACTTGATCGTCTTGGCCCGCTCCTTCGCCTTGGCCAGTGCCGGGAGCAACAGCCCAGCCAGAATGGCGATGATGGCTATCACCACCAACAGCTCAATGAGGGTGAAGGCGGTCGGATTCTTGCAATTTTTATTTTTCATATGTTTCTGGATTCATGCGCCAGACGGTCAAGCCAAGCTGGGCTGAATAATAATTATAATTTTCAGGATTACTGGATAGACAGCCGGTAATACGACTGTGACAAACCCGCTGAATTTGTGACTGTGACCGATGAGCCTGTTCCGTTCGTTACGCTGAGGGTCTGCCACGCGGCAACAGCCAAGTTGGTTTTATATTGCACGGTGTAGTTGAAGCCGCTTTCTGTGTTAAAATTCAGCCGGACAAGACCGCCCACTTTGGCAACGGCAAGCAGCGGAGGGTTGACCGCTGAAACCTTGGCTTGGCCGAGGGTGGATGCGGTGGCGGGATTTGCGTCCGGCCCAAGCGTCTCGAAACCCCACTGGACATGATCGCCAGCCGCCGTGGATTTGCTCACAGTGAACGACTGCCCGGAAACTAGTGAAACTTGAGCTTCATCGTAGGCGCTGTAATCCGGAAGGAATTCCCGGATGTAGGCCTTGCATGTGTAGGGAGCCACGAGGGAGTTGGTCTGGCAATATCCGACGAACGTCACAGTCAAGCCACCCAACCCATCCCATTGCTGGTAAAACAACGCGTCCATAAACTCCGCTCCTGTCCCGTTCGGGTTGACCCAATACGGATCGGCTGGATTGTAGGCATTGATGTTGGGCAGGAATGTGATCGTGCCATAGTTATTGATGCTAGCCCGCAGGTCGGCTATGGCCCACGAGTTGCCGGAGCGATACGCTCCGATAGTGCCGTTGTTATTGGTGTACCAGTTCATGTAGCCGGTCCACGGGGCGCTCGGGTCAACTGTCAGATGGGTGGGATCTACAACGGTCAGGCTCGCAGAAGCCTGGGCGGTGTTCGTGGACGGAAGCGAGGCGACAACGACTGTGTAAGTCGCCTGCGTTGCCTTCGACACATTGCTCAACGTGAGCGTGGCCGAGGTCGCGCCTGAGACGCTTGAAGAGTTGGTCAGGTTGACGCCGTTATTCTTCCACTGATAACTTAAGTTGCCACCAATAGCGGTGACCTGAAATGCCGCGTTAGAATTGACCAGCGCGTAGGTGTTTTGCGGGGGCGTGGCGATTGAGACATTGGTCGGCGGCGTGTTACTGGAAAGAATCACGCTTCCCAAACTTAACGCGTTCGCAGGGTTTGCATCCGGCCCGACCGTGGCAAATCCGTATTGGATGTGATGCCCAGCTACGGTTGAATACAACATGCTGAAATTAGTGGTGGCTGACGTCAACACCCGGTTGGTTGCGGTAAACGAAGAGTAGTCTGGAACAAAATCCCGGATAAATACCTTTGTGTAGTAAGGGGCGACGAGTGTGTCCGACCAGACATTCCCGGCGAACTTGACGATACTGCCTGCCAGCGTGTCGTCCTGAACATAAAAGTTGGCCTCCATGATTTTAGCTCCGGTCCCGTCAGGATTAACCCAGTAGGGATCAGCAGCATTGTAAACATTGATGTTTGGGGTGAGAGAAGCGACGCCGTTCGAGTTAAAGCTGGCCCTGAGATCTGCAGTTCCCCAAACAGAGCCTCCGGCGGCAAGGTTATTGGAATAAGCAGTCAAGTTCGTATACCAATTCATGTAGCCAATCCACGGTTTCGACGAGTCAATAAAAACATTGGTCAGCGTCAGAGCTTTGGCCTCTGAAAGCGCACCGAAGAATGCATAGATACTTAAAATAGAAAACACGGCGATTCTCGCCACCCTGACCAGCCTTGAGCCATTACGGCTATTTAGTATCAATACATTCATAATCTTTTTTTCGGTCGGCAATGCTGCCGCCTTTAGTGAACAATAGCACAAATTTGAGTCTTAAAAAAAACCACCGTCTTATCATTTGGAGTGCGGTGAGTTCATTAAAAGATGCCGCCCGCCGAGGATGTCGGCGGGCGGCATTGAATTTACATTATTGAATCAACAACTGACCTGCCTGGCTTGTTCCCAAGAAGTAGCCACCAATATAGTTCTGATTTTGCAGGTAGCAGCCCTTGATCGGGGACAACACGCTACCTACGTAGTTGGTGCTCTTCGTAACAGTCAACAAGCCTTTTGCGGGCATATAAGCGTAATTCTTGCCCACCGGTGTGGCGTTGACAGTGCTGATAGTCACGCCAGCCGCGACGGACAGATGATCGGTCAGCAGCGATACGAATTCTCCGCTCGAATACGTCGCAGTTGCGGTAGCGAAGCTGAGGTTTGCAGGCGCGGTGAATACAGAGCCAACCGCCGCCGCATGATTGGTGAAACCTCCGTTATAATAACCGTTGGTCCACCCGGTCTTGATCCAGGTAATGTCGCCGCTGAACGTGGCCGTCGGCGCATTGCTGGTGAATTGCACCCAGCCGATGACTGATCCGTTGTGTCCGCCGCCTGCGACCAGATACTGCACCGCATATACCGGCCAGCGACCGTTCTTAGAAACTGGTGCAGCCAGAGTCTTGAGAGGTTGATTGTCCGCAGTGTAGCCCGCGCCGGTGACAGCACCAGCCGGTGTGACTTTAATGCTCGCGAAGCCGTCGCCGATCGGGCCGTTTGCGGCATTGTCCAAGCCGGGAATCAGCATGGTGTAGTCGCCGTTCAATGTGGTCGTGGGCGACAATACGCTGAACACCGCACGGTCGGCGTCAACCAACGAACTCGAGCCATCAACCACGTTGCTGACGCTTCCGCGGATGGTGTCGTCAAAACCAAGCGTCAACCTCACCGTCAACGCCGGCTTGCCAACGTTGGTGCGCAAGACTGTCGCCGTGCTCGTGCCGTCGAGACCGAACGTTCCGGTCAATCCCTTGACCACGTCGCCATCAACATACAACGTGCCCGAGTAAGCTAGTTTGCTCGTGGTCTTCAGCGAGATGAAGCCAGCGGATTGTTGTTTGACATCGGAAACAACTGTTACCGGTGCGGAGGGGCTGATGAGCACGTGCCCTAGGCTGGCCACAGTCGCTGGATTGGCATCCCGTCCCGTGGTTGCAAAACCATACTGGATATTGAATGCCCCCGTTGTTACCGCCGAGTTCACTGTCAGCGTGAAGGGTTGTCCTGACACCATTGCCACGCTGGCCACTAAGTTGTAATTCACCTTGATGAACGCGATCGAGGTGTAAGGCGAAACCAACGTGTTCTCCTGGCAGTAACCGGAGAAGGCTACGGTCTGGCCCGCCAAACTGTTGTCTTCTACGTAGTAGTTGGCTTCCATGATTTTCGCGCCCGAACCATCGGGATTGACCCAGTAAGCATCGCTTGCATTGTAAACGTTGACGTTGGGTGACAACGTCGCGACGTCGCCGCTGAAGCTGGCCGGCAGATCTGAAGTTGACCAAGGACTGCCCCACTGGTAGCCCATGCCCAAGTCAAATACGTTCATGTAGCCATTCCACGTTTTCGTGTGATCCACATAAACATTGGCCGCTCCGGGAACAGTGACAAGGCCACCGGCGGTGCGAGTTCCGATGAACAAGCCGTTGTAACTGCCCGCCTGCGCGATGAACCGGTTGGTGACAAAGTTGATCGTCACCGTGTTAGCAGCTTCGGCCAGCACTGTCACATTTCTCATCGCTTTCAAAGGCGTGCCGTTCGGGACAACGGTCGTGCCGCTGGTCGCTGCGTTGACGATGTTGGACAAGAGGCTGGTCGGTCCAGGAGTCGCCGTGATCTTGTAAGTGCGGCCGATGTAAGCTGGCAGGGCCGGGCTGATCGTCACTGTGCCCGCTCCGCTCGTGTTGGTCACCACCGTGAAGGAGCTCAACACTTTCAAGAAGTAGCGGTTTGTCACTACGGTTGATTCCATTCCCAGGTAGTTCACTGACTTGACGCGCACGGTGTTCGTGCCGGTTGCCAAGGTCAACGGCAAACCCCATGTCCCGGTCTTCGGAACTGGATTAGTGAGGTTGGCACTTACAAACGCGCCGCCGTTCAAACTGATTTTTACGGAACTGAGTCGCGTGGTGTCCATTGCCCCGCCGAGTAGGTTGATGCCGGCTGATGCGGTATCTGAATTGTTCATCGGCGCTGTGACGGTCACGGTCGGAGCAGTCGCCACACCAGTCGCAGTCACACCGAGGTAAGCTGTGGAACTAGTAACAAACTGACCAGAAGAGTTGGAAACAACGACCGAGTAACCCGCGCCATTTAACGAGACGATGGCGGCAGGAATCACAAGCGACGCGCTGTGCGAGGTTGCATACGGCGCATTGGTGCCGTTCTGCTTCCACTGGTAGGTGAGGCTTGTGCCGGCAGCACCGACATTGAACGTCGCACCCGATCCAGTCGCAACCACCTGGCTGGCCGGTTGCGTCAAAATCGCAGGGTCACGCACTGTCAGCGTTGCTGAACTGCTCGTCGTCGAAGCCGTGTAATTAAACACCACAACGTGGTAACTGCCTGCGGTTGCCGCCAGCACATTGTTCAAAGTGAGCGTGGCCGTGGTTGCACCGGAGATGTTGCCGCCGTCAGCCAACGGTGACGCGCCTTTATACCACTGATACGCGTTTGCTCCAGTGGCGACGACGGTGAAGGTCGCCGTTGTGCTCGCTCCATTTGTAACGCTCAACGGCTGCGTGCCGATGACAAGCGCGACGGGCGTGCCGACAAAGACGTGTCCGAGGCTGGCCGCGCTTGCCAGAGAGGCATTCGGACCAACCGTGGTAAAGCCATACCGGATGTGATGTCCAGAAAAGGCCGTGGTCACAAGGGTGATGTTGAACGGTTGTCCCGTCACCAGCAACACGTTCGTCTGAGTGACGATATTGAAAGCTCCATCAAATTCTTGGATGAATGCTTTCGATGTGTATGGCGAGACCAATGTGTTCGCAAAGCAATTGCCGGAGAAGATGACGCTGTGGTCGGCCAAAGTGTTGTCTTCAATATACAAATTGGCATCCATGTTCTTGTTGCCGCTGCCATCGGGTTTCCACCAGAAACCGTCCGAGGTGGGAACATCACGCGAGATGCTGGTGTTCGGAGTCAACGTCGCAACGCCAAAATCAAGGCTCACGTTCAAATCGGCAAGACCCCAACCGCTGCTGAAAACATATCCGCCGCCGTCAGCCGGCAGGGCGAAGACGTTCATTCCTCCGACCCAGCCTGTTGAAGTATCAACTCGGACACTTGCAGGAGGAGGCGTGCTGGCGACAACCACATTACCCAAGCTCGCCACGCTGGCCAGGCTGGCATTCGGGCCGACGGTTTCAATCCCATATTGAACGTGCGTTCCAGCTCCGGCTGCCAAGCTCAAACTGAATGCCTGACCTGTCACCAGCGGCACGTTGGCCAATGTGGAGGACGAGTAATCGGGTGCAAACACCTTGATAAATGCGACCGACGTATAAGGCGAAACCAAAGTGTTCGACCAGCAGTAGCTGGAGAAAACAACGGTCTGTCCCGCCAGTGTGTCGTCCTGAACATAGAAGCTGGCGTCCATGGTCTTGTTGCCGTTGCCAGCGGGCGTCCACCAGAAACCGTCCGAGGTGGGAACATCCCGGGAGATGCTCGTGTTCGGAGTCAACGTCGCAACGGCGCCCGCAAAACTTGCATTCAGATCCGCAGTTCCCCACGGGCTGCCAAACACATAGCCGCCGCCGTCCGCCGGGAGGGCGAATACGTTCATGTAGCCAACCCACGTCTTCGTGGAATCGACATTGACGTTTACCGGCGGAGCAAGCGCGGAAATAACAACGCTTCCCAAACCCGCTACGGTGCTGGAATCGGCACTGGGGCCGACGGTTTCAAACCCATACTGGATGTGATGCCCCGCCGCAGTCACCAAACTCAAAACGAATGGCGACCCAGCAGACAAAGGCAGATTTGTGGAAGAAACAAGAGAGTAACTATTATCGAACTCTTTGATGAACGCCTCAGACGTGTAGGGCGATCCCAGCGTCTTGGCCGTGCAAGTACCAGAGAAGACGACCTTCTTGCCAGCCAGCGCATCGTTTTGAACATACAAACTGGAATCAATGGTCGAAGCGCCAAATATCGGGTATATCTCGATGTTCGGAGTCAAAGTGAGCGAGCTGCCAGAAAAGTTGGCGACGAGGTTGGTGATATCCGTCGGGCCGCCAAATCCGTCAGTGACATCGTAATAGTAACCCACCCAACTGCTCGCCGAGTCCACAAGAACATTGGTTATTGACGGAGTCGTTACAACGTTGGTGGGGCTAGAGAAATAAACGTTGTCGATGTAGAAATCAGCGCCGACAACACCACCGCCACCTAGATTATCAATCCAGAGCAACTGCTGGAGATGGCTCAAAACGAGGCCGGGGTTCGCAGATGTGAACTGGCTGAGTGGAATATCAAGGCTCACCCAACCACCGCTGGTGATGACGCCGCTCGCAGGGAGAAAGTCAACTTCCGGATCTGCAGTTGGACTAAGGCTTACCAGCTTGACCCCGAATTGATCGGCGGTGGGAGTCCACAGGTCAATGTGCAAGGTGTCATATGCACCGGCATTAATTTGAGACGGATCATAAAACTCCACGCCCGCATATTGGAGAGCTCCATATTTTTTCACGGTGCTCGTCGTGCTGGGGATTGTGTAGTCGCTTCCGGCAGCGCCACTCCAGCTGGCATACCAATTAATGCCGGCATGATCCGCGTAAGTTCCACTGCTGTTATACATGGACAGCACTTTGGCAGCCGCCAGAGCCGGCGTGGGTGCTGCGGTGGCGGGTTGAGCCTGAGCCGTCATCGCGCCAATTAGAAAAGCGCCGAAGACAAACAGCATCACCACTGATTTGGCGACTCTCGCCAAGTACGAACGACTCGCATTAATTAGAGGACTTGCATTCATATTTTTCGTTTTAGTTGGTTAATCACGCGGCACAAACAAACAGTGTTTGTATTCGTCGCAATCTTTGTGTGTAGTAGGTTCTACTACGTTATGTTTTGTGTGTCAAATTTTCTTTTCGTAATAGTTTCCCGTCTTCCGGCCCGACGGAAGAGGAAATCAATTTGATTCCGACCCGAGTAGTCAACATCATTGCATTTCAGAATGAGAATTCCCCTTCAACGATTGGCGCGGCTAGCATTGCTCCATGCGGGTCTTTCTTTGGTTTTCCAAGCGCTCGCAGCAGAGTCAGAACAACCCCGCTTGCTGACGACCATGGCAGAAGTGCGCAATTTGACGGAGGCAGAGGCGAAGTGTCGTTATCCGGTTAAATTGCGCGGCGTTGTAACTTTTTACGACGACAAGCTTTTCTCCCGATTCATCCAAGATGCAACTGCCGGGATTTACCTGCGCGAAACCAACGTGCCAGCATTGTCCCCCGGTCAGCTGGTGGAAGTGGAAGGTTTCACAAGCCCGGGCGAATACGCCCCGGTTATCATGCCGACACAGGTTCGGATTGTTGGCGCGGCGGATTTGCCCAATCCCCATCCTGTAACCTTTGAGCACCTGGCCAGCGGCAAAGAAGACAGCCAGTATGTGGAAATCGCCGGGATTGTCCGGTCCGTTCGTTTTGATGAAGCTTCAAAACATTATTTGATGGAGATGGCCACCGGCGGCGGTCGGTTGACGGTGTATGCAACCGATTTGCCGGTATCGCCTGCGCAGAATCTTGTAGATAGCACGGTGAGGATTCGGGGCGTTTGTTCCTCCCAATTCAATCGGCAGCGACAATTGTTTGCCATCCGTCTCCTGGTGCCGAGAGCGGGAGATGTGGCCGTCGAAATTTTCGCCCCGGTAGATCCATTCGCCGGTCCGATGCAGAATATTGGCGGCCTTTTTCAATTCACACCTCAAGACACCTACGGACACCGTGTCAAAATCAGCGGCACGGTCTCCTACTTTCAACCGGGTGCCGCGCTCTATCTCAGAAATGGAAACAACGGCCTGCTAGTGCAAACCAAATCCACCGCCCCGCTCAAGCTGGGCGACCAGGTGGAGGCGATTGGGTTTGCGGCGTCAGGGCAATACACGCCGATGCTGCAGGACGCCAGCTATCGCAAAATCGCGGACGGCCTGCCGCCCGATCCGACGTGGATCAACCGCGACGAGGCGTTGAAAGGCGACTTTGACTGCCGACTGGTCCGCATTGAGGCAAACTTGCTGAACCGAGCCAACGACGGACGGGAACAATCCCTCACCCTGAAAGTTGGCGGCGTCATATTTCAAGCTTATCAGCAGACAGAAAATGCCCAGCCCTACGCCCATCTTGAAAATGGCAGCCTCCTAGCCATCACCGGCATTTGCATGGTCAATCCGGGCAACTGGGAGGCGGGTGAGACTTGGCGCGCCAAGTCATTCAGGATTCTGACGCGCGGCCCAGGCGATGTCGTGGTGTTGCGCTTGCCGCCGTGGTGGACGCTGGAAAAGATGTTGTGGCTTGCCGGTGCCATGTTGTTTGTACTCCTAGTTGCGCTCACATGGATCGGGGTGTTGCGCCGGCGGGTGCACAAGCAAACCCGCATCATCCGCAGCCAATTGCAAGTCGAGGCTGAACTGAAGGAACGTTATCTGGATTTGTTTGAGAACGCCAACGACATGGTTTTTACGCACGATTTGGAGGGCAGGATCACTTCCATCAACCATACCGGAGAACGCTTGTTACACCGGGGGCGCGCGAAGCTTCTCTCCATGAAGTTGGTTGACCTGGTCGCCGAGGATCAGCGGGCCGCCGCCCAAGTCTGGCTCGATCAGATTGTGAACGGAGCCGACTTATCTACCACCGAGTGGGACTTTCTCAATGCCACCGGCAACCGCGTCAAGCTGGACATCAGCAGCCGACTGATTAATGCCGAAGGCAAAGCCAAGGAGGTTGAGGGCATAGCCCGCGACGTCACCGAACGGAAACGGCTGGAAAAGGAAATCCTCGAAGTCAGCAACCGCGAACAGCGCCGCATCGGCCACGACCTGCATGACGGAGTCTGCCAGCAACTTGCCGCCACCACCTATTTGATTGATATTTTGGCGGACCAACTCCAGGAAAAAAACTGCCCCGAATCCGCCGAAGCCGAACGCATCTCCAGACTCATCAACGAAACCATCACACAGACGCGCCGCGTCGCTCGCGGCTTGTTCCCGGTGAAGCTGGAAGAAAGCGGGCTAGTCTCCGCCCTCGAAGAACTTGCCAACAACACCACGGCCCTGTTCAAAATTGACTGTCGCTTCCACTGCACCGCGCCACCGCCCGACCCAGACCACAGCACGTCACTCCACCTTTATTACATCGCCCAAGAAAGCCTCCTCAACGCTGCCAAACATGGCAAAGCCGAACACATCAACATCTCACTCGCGCAGTCCAATAGCCTGCTCACCCTCACCGTTGAAGACGATGGCGTCGGCATCACCTCCCCTGCCACCGGCGAAATGACCGGCATGGGCATCCGCATTATGCGCTACCGCGCTCGCGTGATAGGAGGAACTTTGAACTTGAAAAACCGCCCCAATAACGGCACCCAAGTCAAATGCGAACTTCATTTGCACGGTAAATGAAAAAAAATCAACCATGACTAAAGACAACAACCATCTAGCAACGACCAGCAAGGTCGTCGCCCATCGAAGCCGGGTGTTCCTTGTGGACGACCACGCCATGTTCCGCGAAGGATTGCGCCAGCTTATCGAACGCGATCCGGAAATTGTCGTCTGCGGTGAGGCCGCCGATGCCGGTGCGGCGCTGCAAGGCATTCAAGCCGCGCACCCGGACCTGGCCATAGTTGACATTTCACTTGGCGGAACGAGCGGCATTGATCTCATTAAATCCATCAAAACCGAATATGAAGATTTGCCAGTCCTCGTTGTCTCCATGCACGACGAATCGCTTTATGCCGAGCGCGCCTTGCGCGCCGGAGCCATGGGCTATGTCATGAAGGACGAACCTTCCAAGACCGTAAAGGCAGCGATTAAAAAAGTTCTCGGTGGCGATATGCACTTGAGTGATAAAATGGCCAGTTCCATGGTTGGAAAATTGATGCACGGTAGTGGAGAAAAGCCCGAGTCACCGCTGGAAGCCTTGAGCAACCGCGAACTCGAAGTGTTCCAGATGCTAGGTCAGGGCAAAGGCGTCCGGGTCATCGCCGAAGAAATGAACGTCACCATCCCCACCATTAACTCCTTCCGTAACCGCATCAAAGAAAAGCTCCACCTCAAAACCTCCACGGACGTCATGCTTCGGGCCATCCAATGGGTTCAGGACGAAAAGACGGCGTAGGCAGTTCAAATTGCATCAAGAAGGCAGGCTCATCGCGGCCTTGTTCGTAGCGGCGCGGGCATCGCTTGCGCTAGCCACTTGAATCCGCCGGCGTTCTTTCGGAACAAAAATCGGTGACCTGCTTTTGACGTGCGCCTTGCAAGCGCCGCAATTTTCGGCTAAACATTAACAATGAAATTTTCCGTCACACTTGACCGCGACGAAGACAGCCTCCGTGTGTCCGAGTGCCCGGCCATTCCCCGTTGCGTCAGTCAGGGCAATACCAAACCCAACGCGCTCTGCCTCGAAGTCCCTGTCGAACGCGGCCTGCCACTCGCGGCTTAATCTTCTTATCTGTGTTTCATCTGTGGCCATCTATGGCTAAATGAAAATTCGCCTGTTCATCAAACCCTATTGCGGCTGGTGCACCAAAGCCATCCGCTGGCTCGACGCGCGTGGCCTCGACTACGAAACGATTGACGTGATGGCCAGCGACGCCAACTGGAATGAAATGGTGCGCCTCTCCGACCAAGACCTCGCCCCCGTCATCGAAGTGGACGGCCAAGTCCTCGCCGACTTCGGCCCGCCCGAGCTGGAAGAATTTTGGAAGAGGAATTTTGAATAAGGAATCCATGAAACCATGAGAACTTTGTTTTCCGATTCCTGCATTCCCGGCTTCCTTGTAAAATGATTGCCGTTGAAACAAAACGCCCGCGCCTGCCGGAATGGCTGCGTCTGCCGCTGCCCACAGCGGACACGTTCGGACGCACGCGCGGCCTTCTGGACGAGTTGAAGCTCCACACCGTCTGCGAAAGCGCCAAGTGCCCGAACCATTGGGAGTGCTGGAGCAAAGGCACGGCCACGTTCATGATTGCCGGCGACCGCTGCACGCGCGCCTGCGGTTTCTGCGCCGTCAGCACTGCCAAACCGCTCGCGCTCGAAGCCGACGAACCGGCGCGCGTCGCCGAAGCCACGCGCCGCATGAAGCTCAAGCACGTCGTCATCACCGCCGTCGCCCGCGATGATTTGAAGGACGGTGGCGCGGAACATTTCCGCCAGACCATCGAGAAAGTGCGCGAGTTGAATCCCGGCATCGTCATCGAAGTCCTCGTTCCCGACTTCAACGAGAGCGACGACGCCATCGAAATGGTTTTGGCCGCGCGCCCGCACATTTTCAACCACAACCTCGAAACCGTCCGTCGCCTCACGCCATCCGTTCGCCATCGGGCAACGTATGACCGTTCACTCGCCGTGCTGGCTCGCGCTAAACAAATTCGCAATTTGAAATTTGAAATTCAAAGTTCGTTTCACACCAAATCCGGCATCATGCTCGGCCTCGGCGAGCGCGAAGATGAAGTGTTGACCGCGATGGAAGATTTGCGCGTTGCGAATTGCGATATCCTCACGCTCGGCCAGTATTTGCAGCCGTCGTTGAAGCATTTGCCCGTGATTGAATTCATCCCGCCCGCGAAGTTTGCTGAATACAAAATGCGTGCGGAGCAGATGGGTTTCATCCACGTCGCCAGCGGCCCGCTCGTCCGCAGCTCGTATCACGCGGATGAATTCCCCGTCCGCTGACCGCGCTCACTTCCGCAAAACGCCGCCGAGGTTCTGCAGAATGGCCGGGTCGCGCCGGAACACATACAGAAGTATCGCACCCACCAGCAGCGCGAACAGGATCGCCGTCACCATCCCGGCCATCTTGAACATCCGCGTCCGCACCACGATCTTCTCGCGCTCATCTCGCATCATCGCGGCGAATTCCTGATCCACCGACAGCGCCTGGATGGCGGCGTCCTCCTTGAGCTGGAGCGTGAGCCAGCCGCCGCTGTCGTTCGTCCATTTCGCGGGGAGCTTTTGCAAAGTTTCACGCGGAGCAGCTTGCAAACCGGTCTGTTTCCAAAACGGCGCGTCCTCCTGCGTCCAGATACGGAACACCATGTTGTTCTGCGCGAGCATCAGGAGTTTTTTCCAGAACAACGGACGCAACTGATCCGCCAAGGCGAAATCGCCGAACGCCTCGTGATGAATCCGTCCCTGCTGGCCGGCGACCTCGAACCCCACCGCGCCGAGCAAAGCCCCCTGCCCATCCGTGGCCACCTGAAACTCCGTGAGGCGCTGGTCGAGTCCATCCGTGGGGAAATTCATGCCCTGCCACAATGCCAGCAAGTATGGCAGGTCATCCACCGTGGCGCGGCGGACTTGATAATTGTTCACGCTCACTTCAGCAGGATAGATTTCTGGCATTAAAATTCCAACGGAAAACGGGTGGGCAAGAGAGCGCAAATGGCGACTGATCGCAAATCACTGTTCGACAATCCGGAAAAAGCGAGTCGGCCATTCCTCGGAGAAAGGAATTGAAATATCGAGGACGGTTTCCGGGGTTGTGTTTGTGAGAATCGGCTTCCAGTTCAGCATGTCACTGGATGCTTCCACCACGATGGGACGTTTGCCGGAAAGTCCTTCCGCACGAAAGGTGAATTGGTGATCTGTAATTAGACCAAGCCCCACGCGGATGGGTTGCGCGCTGGCAACGGCGGTCACTGGCAAGGCAAATGTCGAATGCGATGTCAGCGGGGTGGAATCGCCGGCACGGACTACTTCTATGATGTGCTTGGCGCGATGCAGCCGCAGAGTATCCAGCGATTCGCCGGAATGATTTACGTTGGTGCTGCTGTCCACTGTCAGCACAGCCCCGTCCTGAATTTTGGCGAGGCGAATTGCCGCAGCTTCTCCACCGGCTATCAACCGCCACTTGGTTTGAAACGCGGTCACGGGATCAGGATCGGCCAGTTTTTCCCAGAGGGCGGCGAACTCCGAATCGGAAAACTTTGCCAGCTCGGGCAGCGCCTCCACTCTCACGTTGCACAAGCCCCATGGCTTGTCCGGATTGGTTGTAGGTGTCCCTTTGAACTGCAAGGAAACGGCGGCGCTGCTGTGAGGAAAAGCCAGATCAATATGATACACGGAAGAACAGTCGAACGTCCGTTCTGGCCCGCCCCAAGACTGCATGACACCTAGCGTCTGGTGTTCCACCGAACCCGTCCACGCCGGATACGGACCGCACGGCCAATTATCTGGAAACGCCTGCGCGTTGTTGTCGCAGAAGAAACCACAGTTGCCAAAGGTCGTGTGGATCAGGTTCGCTCCGTTGATGACATCAAGGTCCCAAAAGCATTCGCCCCAATACTTGGTAGAACCATCCCACGACTGCATGAGAAACAAATCAAAGCTGACCCGCAGCAGTTTGTGTTCAGGCAATTGCCCCAGAGCAAGAGCCACAGATTGCGTGTAAAATTTACCCAGATAAGCGCGTTCTCCTTTGGGCGTGATGTCCATGTTTGTGGCCGACCATTCCGCTCCGGGACTGCTGGAAAGCGCGTTGGTGTAGATGAGAATTCCACTCGAGCGCGGCTGGGCTTCTCCGTTGACCGTTCCAGCGAGCAGGCAAATGCCAGCGGCGGCGACTGCAGCGGTTAGAAATGAATTGCCAAGTCTTCGCTGCCCGCAACGTGAAGATAACGCCATCAATTCAGTGAACATATTGCGAGCCTACTCCGGACTCAAATAACGTCAACCAACCAGTTTAACTGGTTCTTCGCTGTTTTCGGTGGAGCGATTTGCAGAATGAACTCCACTCTGGAACGGTCGTGCGACCAGCCCTCACCCCACCCCTCTCCCATCCGACCCGCCTCGCTCGCGCTCCGGCGCGGCGGGTGGGAGAGGGAGAGCTTGCGAACGCTTTCGGGAACTCGGATGCGCTGAACGCAGAACACGCGCCGGGACTGTTCAACGAATTGGCAACTGCTGTGTTCATTCAGCCGGCATCCGCAGCCCAGCAAACCTCCGCCCGCTGTCCCCCTCTCCCACCCGCCGCGCCGGAGCGCGAGCGAGGCGGGTCGGATGGGAGAGGGGTTAGGGGTGAGGGCGGTTTGGCTCCACCGGAAACAGCGAAGAACCGTTTAACTTGAGGTGTGACTGGAAGTGCCGTGCAGCAGAGACCCGCCCCGGGTTGGAGTTCAAGCTTTAGCTTGTTCCCGTCACAACCGA
The DNA here is from genome assembly GCA_031371425.1 of Verrucomicrobiales bacterium. Classification (GTDB taxonomy): domain Bacteria; phylum Verrucomicrobiota; class Verrucomicrobiia; order Limisphaerales; family JAFMIX01; genus JAFMIX01. The sequence goes on from JANMJO010000066.1 coordinate 30,021, forward strand.
AACCGCCCCGACACGCTGAAGCGTGAACTCCAACAATCTCTGCCCGGCACTTCCAGTCACACCCCAAGTTGTGTGCTGCGGCGTCTGGTGGGAACGGGAAAAGTTGCATCTCAACGGCTGTATTGGCAATCTCTCCGCGCCCTTAAACCAACGGTTGAACACAAAGAATTTTTAGACCATGACCGCCATCACCACCCAACAACTCCTCGACGCCCAGAACTGGCGCTACGCCACGAAACTTTTCGACGCCACCAAGAAAATCCCCGCCGATGTCTGGCAGACGCTGGAGCAAACGCTCGTCCTCTCGCCGTCCTCGTTCGGCCTGCAGCCGTATCGCTTCCTCATCACGCAAGACGCCGCCAAGCGCGCCGCGCTGCTGCCGCAGTCGTGGGGGCAAAAGCAGGTGGTGGACTGCTCTCACTACGTCATCTTCACCGCGCGAACCGCGCTGACGAAGGAGGAGATTGACCGCTTCATCGCCCGCATCGTGGAAGTCCGCCACGTTCCGACGGAGTCGCTGAATTTCTACCGCGACATGATGATCGGCGATCTCATCAACGGCGCGCGCAGTAAAATCATCGCCGAATGGGCGACGCGGCAAGCCTACATCGCGCTCGGCAATCTGATGACCAGCGCCGCGCTCCTCGGCGTGGACGCCTGCCCGATGGAAGGCATCGTCCCCGACGAATACGACAAGATTCTCGCCCTCGAAAACAGCGGTTACAAAACCGTCGTCGCCTGCGCGCTCGGCTACCGCGCCGCTAACGACAAATACGCCACCCTGCCGAAAGTCCGCTTCGAGGCGAAAGACCTCGTGCAGCACGTTTGAACACTTCCCGCGCCGCCGGACGACGTTCCCGCGTGTCGGCAAGGCTCGTTGATTTGCCCTCACCCTAACCCTCTCCCGTCCGACGAGAGAGGGAACAGCGATGGGCGATGCCAACTATTCGGATGCTATCAGCACTGCGGACGCGTCTGGCTTCACGCCGAAAAACCAATCTGCGTCGCTGGCACTTGAATCGCGAATCCGCCCAGACCGTTCGCAACCTCCCGCTCTCCCTTCGGAAGGGAGAGGGCTGGGGTGAGGGTCAGGGAGAATCAACTTCCACAATCCGCTTCACCATCTGCGCCGCCGCCGCGAAGCCGAACGCGCCCGTCACGAAGCTCGCCGTGCCGAAACCGCTGCGGCAGTCCAATCGCAAATCCGTCCCCTGCTCCGGCTGTTCGCACACCGAGCCGTCCTTGGCAGGATACACGCGCAGCTCCGGCGAGAAGACGCAGTCCACCTTGAACTTCTTTTCCGGGAAGCGCGAGAAGCCGTGTTTCTGCCGCAGGATGCTCCGCACATAGCTCAACAGCCGGTCATACGAAGCCCGCGCCAGATCGTCCACCCGCACCGCCGTGGGGTCGCGCCGCCCGCCCGCGCCGCCGGTGGTGACGATTGGAATCTTCCGTTCGCGGCAGCGCGCGATGAGCAAGGCCTTCAGCGACGGGCTGTCAATCGCATCCACGATGCCGGTGAATTTCGTGGCAAGGATTTCTTCCGCGTTGGTCTTGGTGAAGAGCGAGTGCAGCGCGTGCACCTTGCAATCCGGCTGGATCAGATGCACGCGCGCCGCCATGACTTCAATCTTGGGCTTGCCGAATTCGCCCGTCACAGCGTGGAGCTGGCGGTTGACGTTGCTGATGCAGACATCGTCCAGGTCAATGAGCGTCAGCTCGCCCACGCCCGTGCGCGCCAGAGCCTCCACCACCCACGACCCAACGCCGCCGATGCCGATGACGCAGACGTGCGCGTGGCGCAGTCGTTCCTGCCCGGTCACGCCGTAGAGCCGTTTGATGCCGCCGAAGCGGGCGTCGTAATTTTTCAAGCGCAGGAGGTGATAAGGGCGCGCGGGAAAATTCTCAAGCGAAAGTTACCCGGCTGGATTGCCGGAGCGAGCTTTGCGTTTGGAGTTCCGCCTTCAGGCGGTTCGGGCCGAAACCCACGCTGGCCGCCTAAAGGCGGAACTCCGAACAAGAATCGGAACAAGATGCGCCCGGAAATCTTCTCGACAACCCGCGCCATTCGCCGGGAATATTTCGCGCAAGGCCATCATGTCCGAACCGAATCAACCAGCCGCCGCCACGCCACCGGGACTCCATCCCGCGTGGCGCTTCGCGTTGTTCAACGGCCTCTCCTTCCAGATCGTCCTCGGCAGCCCCATGATTCTCTACGCGAAAACACTCGGCGCGAGCGCCACCGTGCTGGGCATCATCGCCGGCATGATGCCGCTGCTCGTCATCTTCCAGATCCCCGCCGCCGGCTACATCAACCGCATCGGCTACAAACGTTTCGTCCTCGCCGGCTGGGGTTCGCGCACCATCTTCATCTTCGCCATCGCGCTCGTGCCGCTGGCCAGCGGCTTCCTCGACGCCACCACGCGGCTCGTGCTGATTCTCACGCTGCTGTTTGGATTCAACCTCGTGCGCGGCATCTCCAGTTGCGCGTGGCTGCCGTGGATCGCCGCGCTCGTGCCGGAACATTTTCGCGGAAAATATTTCGCCCGCGACGCCGCCATGGTCAACCTCGGCAGCTTCCTCACCGTGGCCGTCTCGGCGCTCTGCCTCGGCGCGGCACCGCATCCGTGGCAGTTCGCCGTCATCTTCGCCTTCAGCGCGGTGACGGGCGTGATCAGCCTCTCCTTCCTCAACCGCATCCCCGACGTCGTCATCCCGGAAGAAGTCCGCACTTCCAGCGAACCCGTTCCTTGGCTGGCGATGCTGCGGCATCCGCCGTTCGCCAAGCTGCTGCGCGTCGTCGTCGCTTGGTCGGTGGCTTACGGCGGGTTGACCGCATTCACCGTCGCGTTCCTGAAGACCGAGACCGGCATGGCGGAGGGAAAAATCTTATTCGTCACCTCCGTCGCGTTTCTCGGCGGCATGAGCAGCCTGTGGCTGTTCGGCTCGCGGCTCGACCACCTCGGCAGCAGACCATTGCTCGGCTTTTCGTTCGGCATGTGGCTGGTGATTCTCGCGGGCTGGATGGCCTTGGCCGGCGGCGCGCTGACCGCGAGCCTGACGCTGCTGCTCGCGCTGCAATTCCTCATGGGCCTCTGCGCCGCGCTCGTAGGCATGGCAAACAGCCGCCTCGCCATGGCCATCGTCCCGCCGCAGGGACGCAACCATTTCTTCGCGCTCTACTCCGTGTTCGCCAGCGTGGCAATGGGCCTCGCGCCCATTGCGTGGGGCTTGCTCATTGACGCCGTGGGTGCGCGGCACGGCGAATTCCTCGGGCTTATCTGGAATCGTTACACGATCTTCTTCGCGGCGGCGGCGGTGGTGATGATGATGGCCTTCGCGCTCGCGCGGCGGCTCGATGAACCGAAGGCGGCGAGCTTGGAAGATTTGCTGACGGAAATTCTCATCGCCTCGCCGCAACGCTTCTGGCTGCGCTTCTGGCCGAGGGAATAAAT
>JANMJO010000106.1:0-1766 GCA_031371425.1 Verrucomicrobiales bacterium
CGCGCGCTGCACAACCGGCAGCACGGTGGAAGAGAGCGCGTAGGTGGTGACGTGGAGAAAAATCACGTCCACGTCCGCCGCGCGGAACTTGTGACCGGCTTCGAGCGCTTTGACCGGATTGTCAATGAGGCCGAGGTTCACGACCTCCACGCCGGGGCGTTCCAGCTTGCGCTGGACGGTGCGGACGTAGCCTTCAAGTCGCGGCTTGAGGCCCTTGAACTGCGGCCAGTAGGTGTCCAGGCCGATGCCGAACAAGCCGACACGAAGCGGGCGTTTCATATGGTCAGACAACAATCCAAGATATTTTCCACCGCCGGTCCCTGGCCGGAGCTATTTTTGCAACTGATTCGCCGCGTCCGAGACGGCCTGCACGGCGGCGGCGGCCTTGCCCTTGAGAGTGTTGGCGGCGTCCTCGGACATTTTATTGCCCCAACCAATGATGCAGGTGGAGCCGACCAGCATGGCCAGCATCAGCATCACCAGCTTCTTCGTCGTGGCTTGAGCGCCGCGCCATTCCTTGAAGAAGATGCCCCAGAGCGTGCTGAAGATGATGATGCTCGCCATGTGCAGCGTCCAACTGGAGAACTTGTAGTTGCCCATCTGGCTTTCACCCATCTGGTAGAAGAAAAATTGGAGATACCAGAGAGTGCCCGCCGCGATGCAGAACAGGTAGTTCGCTCCCAGCGGCACGGGGCTGCCTACTTGAAAAACCTCACCGGAAATTTTCTCGCCATGGCCGCTGCCGCCTTCGGTGTGACCCGCAACCGGCTTCACGGTGGAACTGAAGTATTGATGCGCCGACCCGTTCTTGATGTGCAGCAGCACGCACCAGATGAAGTTCGTCGTCAAGCCGCCCAGCAGGATCACCAAAATAACCGGCAGGCTGACCCATAGCGGGCCGGTGCCGTGCGCGGCGGTGATTTTGGTGATGGGTTCGCCGAACTGAAAGCCGAACGAAAAGCACGAGCTCATCACGCCAGAGAAGGTCGCGATGCCCAGACCCTTCCACAGATGAAACTCTTGGATGGTTGAAGCCTGTGCGCCCATTTCCCGCTCCTTGCGGACGCCGGCAATACCTCCGATGAGGATGCCTAACAGACAGATTGCCACGCCCAATAGGACGATGGGTCCGCCCGCGCTGGTGCCGGAATGATTGAGCAGTTTGTCGGCGAATTCGCCTTTCACAATCGGCGGCACGAGTGTGCCGAACGCCGCGCAGTAGCCGAGCGCGATGGCCATGCCCAGCGACATGCCGAGATAACGCATCGTCAGGCCAAAGGTCAATCCGCCCAGCCCCCACAATGCGCCCATGAGATACGTCATCCAAAAGGTCTTGGCCGGAATTTCCTTAAGCACCGCAACCAAGTCGTGGGTGAGCAAGAAGCCGCCGACCCACGGGCAAATGAGCCAACTGAACATCCCGCCCGCGAGCCAGAAGGTTTCCCATGACCATTTGCGGACGCCCTTGTAGGGAACGTAAAAACTGCCGGAAGCGAGGCCGCCGAGCCAGTGGAAGACGACGCCAAGGAGAGGATTCGATTGCATTGTTTGGTTTGGGTTTTTGGTTTATTGCCGTTTGCCTGACACAGATTTTTCGTAGCTCTTCACTTCGGCCAGCCACGCTTCGCCGACGGGAACATTTTGCTTGTGGCAATAGTAATCCCAGACCGCGCCGAATGGCAATGTCTTGGCCTCCTCCATCAGCGCGAGGCGCGAGGTGTAATCGCCGTCACGCTCCAGCTTCTTGTATTGGCCGTGCGGCTCGA
>JANMJO010000114.1:0-22028 GCA_031371425.1 Verrucomicrobiales bacterium
AAAACTGCGCCTGCTCAAGCCGCGCCGCATCAAGACGTGCGTTCTCCTCGATAAAAAAGCGCGCCGCGTGGAAAAGGTGGAGGCGGATTACGTCGGCTTTGAAATCCCCGACGCGTTCGTCGTCGGCTACGGATTGGATTACGCGGAACGTTACCGCAACCTCCCGTTTGTCGGCGTGCTGCACCCGAACATCTACAAGGAGAAGTAAACCCGAACTCCTAAATAGGAATGGGAGCGCGCCCGCCCCGGGCGCAGTTTTCCGCGCCCTCGCGGAAAACCCGGGCGCACCGTAGTCATCCAAAGGTTCTTGGCCAACACGCGCCCGCAAGATGCTGCCCAGCTTTGGAGTTTGCGCTAAACCCGAACTCCGAAATGGTGACGGTTATTCTAGTGGGTAGCACAGGCCACTGGCCTGTGCCGAGGGGCGACCCGCCGCTCGGAACGGGGAGCGCGCACGAACTTTCTCAAGCGTCCGTCTCCACGGCGAACGTCCTCCTCGTTCCGTCCGTCTGCCGCGTGTCTCCAACTATTCCGTCGTGACGAACGGCGGCATCGGACAATCCAGCGTGTCGGCTATGACGCGAAGCAGTTCGGCCTCCGATTCCTGAATCACCCCATCCGCGCCGACGACGCGCACGCAGGCTTCGAGCAAATTCTTTTTGATCTGCGGCGCGGCCTGGTCGAGGCGGTCCAACGCCGCATCCACCGCCCCCAACCCGCATTGCTCCGCAGCAAGAAATTCCACCCCGCCCTCCGGCACGCGGAGAAACGGCGCGCCCAGACGGAAGGCTTTGTCGCCCGCTGCGGCATCCGCGCTGCCGACATGCGCGAACGCGGAGAGCAGCACGGCGCAATCGGGCAGGAGCGGCTTCATGGAATAAAACTGCACCACCGCCCGCCGCGTCGCGCCGAACTGCGATGCGAGATGGCGCTGGACGATTTTCTGGAGCGCGAACTCGAACAGGTCAATCTGCCCGTCGCTTTCCACGAGCCACTGCAACGTCTCGGAGAATGTCCGGAACTCATCCGCGCTCAACTGCCGCAGCGCGGGCAGGGTGAGGTTCACCAGCGGCAGGCGCGCACGGGTGGCGAGGTTTTCGATGACGCCGGACAACTGCGCGGTCTTCGGCTGCGCGGCGGGAAAGCGGCGGGCGAGTTCGGCGAGTTGCTCGCGGCGAAGTGCGGCGTCCTCGTCCAGCAGCAGCGCAAAGACGAGCGCGGCGGCGGCGAGCGGCTCGCGCACGGCGAGCTTCACATCTTCGGGGATGGCTTCGCGGAACTGCTCGGCGTAGCGCAGTTGCAGCGGCGAGGGATTGCCGAGGCTGGGCAGCATCGTCGCGGCGGCGATGCCCGCCATCTGCGGCATGCCAAAAAGTTGCGGCGGCACGGCGACCTTGCGCGGCGCGGGTTTTTCTTCTGCGGCGAACGCGGCGGCTGTTTTGAAATTTCCGTCCCACGTGGGGTCAATGGCCTTGATGCGTTCCTGCAGCGGCGGGTGCGTGGCGAACGCGCTGAAGAAGGAGGATTTCAGACCGTTGCAGAAAAACATGTGGCTCGCTTCCGCCGCGTGATCGGAGTCGAGTTCCGATCCGATGCCGCCGATTTTTTGCAGCGCGCCAGAAAGGCCGCCGGGGTTGCGGGTGAACTGCACGGCGGAGGCGTCCGCGAGAAACTCGCGCTGCCGGCTGACGGCGGCTTGAATCAGATTCGCGAAGAACGCGCCGATTGCGCCGATGAGGATGAGCACGAGGCCAAAGAGCGGGAGTGGGCTTTGGTTTTTGCCGCTGCTGCGGAAGCGCAGCAAAATTCTCCCGATGGTCACGAGGCTGACGATGCCGAAGATGATGCCCATGAGCCGGAGGTTGAGCCGCATGTCGCCGTTGAGGATGTGGCTGAACTCGTGGCCGATGACGCCCTGCAGTTCGGCGCGGTTCAAGGTGCTGATGCAGCCGCGCGTGACGGCCACGGCGGCATCGCTGGTGGTGTGGCCGGCGGCGAAGGCGTTGATGCCGCGCTCGCCATCCATGACGAAGACTTGCGGCATGGCCACGCCGGAGGCGATGGACATTTCCTCGACGATGTTGAGGAGCTTGCGTTCGTTGGGGTCGGTGGTGTTGGAGGCAACGAGGCGTCCGCCGAGCGATTCAGCCACGGTGCTGCCGCCGGCGGAGAGAGCGGAGATTTTATACGCGCTGCCGAGACTGATAACCACGAGCGTGCCGAGGGCGACGCAGCCAAAGAGAGTCGGATTCCAGAGGGTGACGTGCGGCTCGAAGCCGTGTTGGCGGGCTTTCGCCGCCGCGCCTGCGAAGATCAGCACGCTGGCCAGATAGATGGCGGCGATGATGCCGGCGACGGCGAGGGTGAAGTAGAACACGAGGAGCTTCGTGTTCTTGCGGGCGGCGTCCTGACGTTGGAAGAAGTCCATGTTGCAAATTTCGAATTACAAATGACGAATGGCGAGTCTCCGGTAATTCGGCATTCGAAATTCGCCGCTCGAAATTTCAGAACTTCACCTTCGGCGCTTCCTTCTGCTCCGCGTTCTCCACGGCGAAGAGTTCGGCGGCGGTGAAGTTGAAGGTGTTCGCGATGAGGCTGCTGGGGAACACTTCGCGAGCGGTGTTGAAGACCATCACGGAATCATTGTAGGCCTGGCGCGCGAAGGAGATTTTGTTTTCCGTGGAGGTGAGCTCCTCGGTGAGCTGCATCATGTTCTGGTTCGCCTTCAGGTCGGGATACTGCTCGCTCACCATCATCAGGCGGCTCAACGTGCCGCCGAGGCCGGATTCAGCGGCGGTCAGATTTTTCATCGCGCTGGCGTCGCCGGGATTTGCGGCGGCGGCTTTGGCCGCGGCGTAGGCGATGTTGCGTGCGGCGGTGACGGCTTCGAGCGTCTCGCGTTCGTGTTTGATGTAACCCTTGGCGGTCTCGACGAGGTTGGGGATGAGGTCGTAGCGGCGCTTGAGTTGCACGTCAATCTGCGCGTAGGCGTTCTTGAAACGGTTGCGGAGCGTGACGAGGTTGTTGTAGATGCCGACGACGAACAGCGCGGCGAAGACGGCGAGAGCGATGAGGACGAGCAGTGTGATGAGAACGGGTGTCATAATCATAAATTTCCTGTTGTTAGGTGGGTAAGAGTTAGGGCAATTGTCGGAGGCGGGCAATTACAATCTGAATCCGGTTTTACAGCCCTTGCGGAAAGTGTATGCCCTCACCCTTCACGGCAAGGTGTCCGTGCGCGCCGTTCTCCGCAAGCCAGACGCTGGCGCGTCAGAAGCCGTGCGCCTTGAGCCAGTCCGCGCAGGCGAACGTCCACGGCAGCAATGTTGCGGAGTTGTAATCCTTGCCGCCCAGCCCCAGTCCGTGCGCCCCTTTTTCCGGGACGTGCAGTTCCACAGGCACGCCCGCGCGATGCAGTGCGGCGGCGAAATCCAGACTGTTCTCCACCGGCACCAGAGTGTCGGCGGCGGTGTGCCAGATGAAACACGGCGGCGTGGCGCGCGTCACCTGCAGTTCGTTGGAAAGGAGGCGGACGAGTTCCGGCGCGGGGTTCGCGCCAAGAAGGCTGTGCTTCGAGCCGCCGTGCGTGGCGGTGCCCATTGTGATGACGGCGTAACACAGGATGCCGAGATCAGGCCGCGAGCTGGCGCGCTCGATGGCGTCCGCCGAGTTTGTATTGCCCGCGTCGAAATGCGTGAGCAACGTGCTGGCCAAATGCCCGCCCGCCGATGAGCCCATGATGCCGATGCGCTTGGGGTCCACGCTCCATTCGCCAGCGCGGGCGCGGACGGTGCGGAGTGCGCGGGCGGCGTCATTCAACATCGCGGGGTGACGGTAGCCGCTTGAGCCGAGGCGATATTTCAGGACGAAGCCAGCGATGCCGTGGGCGTTCAACCACAGCGCGTAGTTCCGTCCCTCATGGTCGGTGGCCAACATGCTGTAGCCGCCGCCGGGGCAGATGACGACGGCGGCGGTCGGTGCGGCCGTCTTCGCCGGCAGATAAACCGTGAGTGTGGGGATGTCCTTGTCTGCGGTGCCAAGCGCGCCGGGCGCGCCAGCGGGCCAGAGCGGGAAGGAGACGTTGGTGGTTTGTGCGGAAACGACAACCGCGCACAGCAGGGGCAACAGTGGGGAAAGAATTTTTAACATGCACCGAAATTAATCATCGCCAGACCGCTGGCAAACTAAAACTGCGCTGCAGCCGGGCGCACGGAAAAATTTATTCGCCCGCTGCGGCGCTTTCCCACATACTCGCGCGCATGAAATCTATGACGGGATGCGGCCGCGGCGAGAGCGTCCAGGACGGATTCAAAATCACCGTCGAGCTGAGTTCCGTGAACCGCAAGCAGGCGGAAGTCGCGGTCTCGCTCCCGCGCGAATTGGAAGGCCTCGAACCCCAGATTCGCGACGCCATCAATCTCCAGATCGCCCGTGGCCGGCTCACGGCGCGCGTCTCATTGCACAGCAGCACCGGCAAACTCTCCGCGCGGATGCACTTGAACACCGCGCTCGCCAAGGCCTACGCCACCGAACTCGCCAAGCTCGCCAAACAACTCAAGCTCGCAGGGCCCGTCACGCTCGACCACATCGTCCGCGCACCGGGAGTTTTTCAGACGGACGAGGACCTTGCGGAGGAGGAAGATTTCTGGCCCGCCGTCAGCAAGGCGCTCAAGCCCGCGCTCGCCGCGCTCGTGAAGATGCGTGAACGCGAGGGCGCGCATCTCGCCGCCGCCCTAACCGCGCACATCGAGGTCATGCGCGGCGCGGTCGCACGCGTGCAGCAGCAAGCGCCGGAATCGCAGGCGCGGTATCGCCAGCAACTCATCGAGCGCATCAAGTCCGCCGGCCTGCCCGCGCCCGCTGCGGACGACGAGCGGCTAATCAAGGAGGTCGTCTATTTCGCCGACCGCTCGGACATCACCGAGGAATTGACGCGGCTGCAGAGTCATTTCAAACAGTTCGCCGACTGCCTGAAAACAAAGGAGCCGGTCGGGCGCACGCTGGATTTTCTCGCGCAGGAAATGAACCGCGAGATCAACACCATCGGCTCGAAGGCGAACGACAGCGTCATCTCCCGCGAGGTCGTCACGCTCAAGGCCGAGCTGGAAAAATTCCGCGAGCAGGCGATGAACGTCGAATGAAGACAAGGCAAAAGGCAAAGGGCAAAAAGATTTGCCTGCGGCGTCTGGTTTTTTGCCCTTTGCCTTTTCACTTTTGCCTTTAATAAAATGACCCACGATAACCCCACCCCGCTGCTCATCGTCCTCTCCGCGCCTTCGGGCGGCGGCAAGACCACCCTCTGCCGCGAACTGCTCGCCGCGCACCCCAACCGCCTGACCCGCGCCGTCACCTGCACCACGCGCGAACCGCGCGAGGGCGAGGTGGAGGGCGTGGATTATTATTTTCTGGATGCGACTTCCTTCCTCAAGCGCGTGCAGGCGGGGCATTTTCTCGAACACGCCACGGTCTATGGCAACAGCTACGGCACGTTGAAATCCGAGGTGCTGGGAAAATTGCGTCAGGGCAAAGACATCCTGCTCAACATTGATGTGCAGGGCGCGGCCACCATCCGCGAGCGCGCCGAGGAGGAGGCGGAGCTGAAGCGTTCGCTCGTCATGGTGTTTCTCACGCCATCGTCCCCGGCCACGCTGGAGGCGCGGCTGCGGAAGCGCGGCGCGGACTCGCCCGGCGTCATCCAGAAGCGGCTCGGCGTGGCGCGGCAGGAAGTCGCGCAATGGAAAAATTTTAATTATCTGCTCATCAGCACGAGCGTGGCGGAGGATTTGCGGAGGATGCAGTCCATCATCGAGGCGGAAAAGCTACACGCGGCACGGGCGCAGCCGCCGGAGTTTTGATTTCATCCTAATCTTAATCGTAATCCCAATCGTAATCCGCCCATGTTCGACCACGAAAAACTCCGGGTGTATCAGGCAGCGCTGGAGTTTGCATCGTGGAGCGAGGTTGTTCTGGCCCGAACCAAAAAATCTGATTCTTTGGCCGACCAACTGGATCGCGCCCGTGCTTCAATTTTGCTGAATATCGCGGAAGGAAACGGTCGATTCACTCCCGCAGACCGCTGCCGGTTTTTCGACATGGCGCGCGGGTCGGTTTTGGAGTGCGCGGCGTGTTTGGATTTACTCGTCATTAAAGCCGGAGCGACCAAAGCCGAAGCCGAACACGGCAAGCAAATACTGTTGAATATTATTTCGATGCTGGTTGGTTTGATTCGTAGCAATTCAGCCGATCGCTTGCATGAAGATCCGGTTTCTTATCGCGTTAACACGAAAACCGATTAGGATTACGATTAAGATTAGGATTATGATGAAAATGAATATCGTCCTCGGCGTCACCGGCTCCATCGCCGCGCACAAGGCCGCCGACCTCACCAGCTTGCTCGCCAAGCAGGGCTTCGCCGTCCACGTCGTGATGACGGCGGACGCGCAGAAGTTCATCACGCCCGTGCCGTTCCGCACGCTCTCGCGCAACCCCGTCGTCACCGACCTGTTCGACGAGCAGGGCTGGCAGCCCACGCACATCAACCTCGCCGATGAGGCCGCGCTGTTGCTCATCGCCCCCGCCACGGCCAACGTCATCGCCAAACTCGCCCACGGCATCGCCGACGATGCGCTCACGTGCATCGCGCTCGCGCTGAACTCCAAGGCGAAAGTTCTGATTGCGCCCGCGATGAACGGCAAGATGTGGCAGCATCCCGCCACGCAGGCGAACGTGGCGACCTTGAAGAAACGCGGCGCGGAATTCATCGGCCCGGAAAAAGGCATGCTCTCGTGCGGTTACGAAGGCATCGGCCGGCTCTGGCCCGTGGAGAAGATCGGCGCGCGCGTGCGGCAATGGCTGGCTTGAACCTCGTCGCAACCCGAGGCTTCCGCAGCGGTTTTGATTTATGACTGCAACCATGTGGCAATGGCTGACAGAGTTTCAGAAACTCTGGGAGACGCCGCGCCACGAACCCACCCGGCACGCCGCGCGGATGCTGAAAATCCAGCGCACCATCGCGCTGCCCGCCAAGCTCATCATCCTCGCCACAGTTTCCTACTACCTGTTCTTCTCGCATTGGAAGATCGAGGCCATGGCCACCAAAGCCCCGGCCTTGCGCGCGCTTCAGAATTTGACGCTCGGCTACCTGCTCTTCACCGTCGCCGTCGCGGTCATGCTGGTGCTGATGCGCCGCTTCCCGCTGCGCTGGGTGAACTGGGTCGTCGTGACGACCAGCGCGGTGGATGGCATTTACCTCGCGGCATCCATCGCCGTCCTCGGCGGTTTCGAGAGCACCTTGTTCTGGGCGTTTCCGGGATTGATCATCATCAACGCCCTCAGCCTGCCGCTCGGCACATCCCAATTAATACTGAGCCTCTCCTTGAGCGCCTTCTACATGGGCGCCGGCATCTGGAACGCCGATAAAGTCATGACCGGGAACATTGAAATGGTCATGAACGCCAGCACCCGGGAACAAATCGTCACCCCATCCCCCCTCGAAATGCCGCGACCCCGCGCCGACGGCAACCCCGCCCGCAAAATCACACGCCCGCCCGCCATCGCCCCGCCCGGCACAGACGTCTCCTCCGAAAGATATTTGCTGCGCCTCATCGTCCTCTGGCTGCTCACCGCCTGCTGCTACGGCGTGCAAGCCCTCGCCGCACGCCAACGCCAGGTCGAGGAGGAAGCGCGCGAATTCGCCGTGCGCCAAGGACAACTCCGCACCGCCGGACGCCTCGCCGCAGAAATCGCCCACCAGATCAAAAACCCCCTCGCCATCATCAACAACGCCGCCTTCTCCCTCCGCCGCGCCATCGCCGCCGGCAAGACCGACGTCACACAGCAAATCGAAATCATCCAGGAAGAAGTCGAACGCAGCGACCGCATCATCACCCAACTCATGGGCTACGCACGCCTCACCGAAGGACGCGTGGAAAAATTGGGCGTCATCGAAGAACTCAACCGCGCCATCGCCGAAGTCTTTCCGCCCGCCATCGGCTACGAAGTGCGAGTGGATTGCGACTTCGCCCCCCACCTTCCGACCGTGCTCATGCAGCGCGGCCATTTCTCCACCATCCTCGTCAACCTCCTGCAAAACGCCCGCGAAGCCCTGCACGGCCGCGGCCACATCCAAATCACCGCCAGCACCAACACCGACCGCTCCGTCAAAATCATCATCCACGACGACGGCCCCGGCGTCCCCGCCGAACAAACCGAACGCATCTTCGAAGCCTACTACACCACCAAGGAAAAAGGCACCGGCCTCGGCCTCGCCATCGTCAAACACAACACCGAACTCTACGGCGGCACCGTCCGCATGGAATCAGAGCTTGGAAAAGGCTGCCGCTTCATCCTAATATTCCCCGCGAAAACACTGGGCCTTCTGCCCGAAGACGTCTGACCGCGCCAAACCAAACCATGAACCGAGTCCTCCCCCCCGTGCTCGTCGTGGACGACGAGAAAAACATGCGCCTCTCCCTGCGCACCGTCCTCACTGACGAAGGCTACCTCGTCCGCGAAGCCGAATCCGCCGAGCAAGCCCTCACACTCCTCGCACAAGAAGACTTCTTCATGGTCGTCACCGACGCCCGCCTCGGCGGCATGAGCGGCTACGAATTCCTCGCCAAAGCCCGCGTTCAAAGGCCCGAGCTGCCCATCCTCATGATCACCGCCTACGCCACGCCCAAGCTCGCCGTGGATGCCATCAAGGCCGGCGCCATTGACTACCTCGCCAAACCCTTCGCGCCAGAAGAACTCCTCCACGCCATCGCCCGCTGCGCCGAACGCCACCTCCTCCTCCGCGAAAACGCCAACCTCCGCCGCCACAACGGCGAAACCTATCGCCTCGAACAACTCATCGGCGAATCCCCAAAAATCCGCGAGACCCGCCAACTCATCACCACCGTTGCCCCCAGCGACGCCAACGTCCTCATCCTCGGCGAAAGCGGCACCGGCAAAGAAGTCGTCGCCGGCGCACTCCACACCCTCAGCCAGCGCGCCAAAGCCGGCTACATCCGCATCAACTGCGCCGCCATCCCCGAGACACTCCTCGAAAGCGAACTCTTCGGCCACGAGAAAGGCGCCTTCACCGGCGCACTCAAACAGAAACCCGGCCGCGTCGAAGAAGCCCATTGCGGCACCATCTTCCTCGACGAAATCGCCGACATGAGCAAGCCGCTCCAAGCGAAACTCCTCCGCTTCCTCGAAGACGGCAGCTTCACCCGCGTCGGCGGCACCCAAGAACTCCGCGTGGACGTCCGCCTCCTCGCCGCCACCAACCGCGACATCATCGAAGCCATCCGCACCGGCGATTTCCGCGAAGACCTCTACCACCGCCTCAACGTCGTCCAATTCCGCCTCCCGCCCCTACGCGAACGCGGCGATGACGTCCTCCTGCTCGCCGAACATTTCCTGAAATCCTTCGCCCCCAGCATGCGGCGCGCAGTCAAAACCATCTCCCCCGCCGCCCGCCAGAAACTCCTCGCCCACCACTGGCCCGGCAACGTCCGCGAACTCCGCAACGTCATCGAACGCGCCCTCATCCTCGAGACCACCACCGCCATCCAACCCACCAGCCTCCCGGATTTTCAGATCGAAACCCTCCTCCGCAAAACCACCACCACACCCCAAAGCACCGGCGCGGAATCCCTCGATGAACTCGTCGCCAGCTTCGAGCGCGACCTCGTCAACGCCACACTCGAACAGCACCGCTACAACCTCACCAAAACCGCCGACCACCTCAAAATCAGCCGCCACGCCCTGCGCTACCGCATGCAACGCCTCGACATCAACCTCGACGACGACGACGACAGCGAGGCAGCAGAAAAGAAAGAAACGTGAGCCGGCTCGCACACCTGTTTGATTTTCACCCGTTCCCGACCTCGCAGCATGCGCAGGCCGCCAATCCCCTTGAGCAACTCCTCCCCCATGCAGTCCAGCCCATCATCATCCCATGGCGCGACTACCTGACCCTCATCGCCATACTCGCCGCCCTCATCCTGCTCATCGTCGCCGCCCTGCTGCTCTTCCGTAAAATCCGCCGACCCCGCGCCGACACACTCCGCCGTTCACCATGGCCGCACAGCAGCAAAAAAAATCAGCCCGACCCAACCCCACTCCGCGCCACCGGCACATTCCGCCAACGCCGCCGCCGCCGCCGCGACCGACAGCCGCATTGAATTTTTTACCCATGCAAGAAAGCCGGAACATCACCAAGAAAAGCGCCTCCAACCTCGCGCTCGCCTTCATCATGCTCCCGCGCGAAAAACGCGACGCCATGTCCGCCCTCTACGCCTTCTGCCGCGAGGTGGACGACGTGGCCGACGAGGATTCCGTGCCAGCAGAAACCCGCCGCGCCCAACTCGCCGCCTGGCGCGCCGACATCCGCCGCGCCTGCGATGGCGGCGCGCCCGAATTCATCGTCAACCGCGAACTCCAACCCGTCATCAAACGCTTCAGCCTGCGCTACCGACTTTTCGACGAACTCATCCAAGGCTGCGAGATGGATCTGGACACGCTGCGCTACGAAAATTTTGAAGCGCTGGAAAAATATTGCTACCACGTCGCGTCCGTCGTCGGGCTGTTGAGCATCGAGATTTTCGGCTACGAGAACAAAGCCTGCCGCGACTACGCCCTCTACCTCGGCAAAGCCCTCCAACTCACCAACATTCTCCGCGATGTGAAGAACGATGCCGCTCGTGGCCGCATTTATCTGCCACTCGCCGCGCTGAAACAATTCAACGTGACCGAGCAGGAAATCCTGCGCGGCGAATACTCCACCCGCTACGCCGCGCTCGCGGAACACGTCGCCGCCCGCGCCCGCGGCTTCTACGAACTCGCCCGCCTCACACTCCCGCCCCAAGACCGCCGCGCCATGGTCGCCGCCGAACTCATGGGCGCGGTCTATTGGAAACTGCTCGTGAAACTGGAGCGCCGCCGGTTCGATGTCTTCGGCACCGCGCCCGTGCGCTTGAGCAAGCCCCACAAGCTCACGCTGATCTTCTCCGCATGGCTGCGGTTCAAACTCGGCTCCACCCGGCCAAATTATGGCGCGGTGTGAATGTAGCCGCGCTTGTGAAAGCGCGGAGAAAGCGCGGAGCTTCCACGTTCTCACGAACGTGGCTACGCCTAAAACTTTATGACCAAAATCATCCTCATCCTCGTCATCGCTTTCTCATTTGAAGCCATCGGCATCATCACCCTCAAGCGCGGCCTCGACCAGATCGGCCCGCGCTACACCGCGCGCAAAGCCACCCTGCCGCTCTGGCAAAACATCCTGAAACTCCTCGGCGACTGGTTCACAAACAAGGACGTGCTGCTCGGCCTGCTGCTGGAAACCATCTTCTTCATCCTGCTGCAATACCTCCTCGGCGCACGCGACGTGAGCTACATCTGGCCGCTCACCGCGTTGAGCTTCGTGATGACCACGCTCGCCGCGCAATTCATCCTGCACGAGCGCGTGGACGCCTGGCGCTGGGGCGGCGTGGGGCTGATTGTTCTCGGCGCGGTGTTCATCAGCTACGGCGAACACAACAAACCGAAGGCGGCGGAAATCCAGACTGGCATTACTGCTGGGCAACCGTCGCGAAGCGACATCGGAAATTAGCCAGACACAAAGCGTCTGGAACATTACCGGGAAAACAACGTCCCGGCAGGGACGGCGGAAGGTTTGCAGATGTCCATCGTCCCTGCAGGACAAAATTTATTTGTGCATTTCACCAGACACTTTGTGTCTGGCTAATTTCCAATGCTCCTTCAGAGCAAAGTCGGCGCAGCCAAATGGATTAACCCGATTCCCTTGTAGCCGCGCCTGTGAAGGCGCGGGGACGCGCGGCGCAAAAGCTTCCGTGTTGTCACCAATGCAGCTACACCATCGCTGCCAAAACCTGCGCCAGCTTCCGCGCCGCAGCCGCAGTTTGTTTTTGCAAGCGCAGCAGCGCGCCGATTTTCCACGGCGACTTCAAGATGGTCAACGCGAGCTTGCCGCCATCCAGCCTCCTGTCCGGCGTCATGAGCGCGTTGAAATCCAGCGGCAAGTCTTCGCCCGCTTGGTCAAGAATCACGCGGATGGTCGCGCTGGGGATATCCTGCTCACGGCAAATCTCGCGGATGATTTGCGATTCCATCTCCACGGCGTCCGCGCCGGTCTGCTGCCAGAGCGCCCACTTCTCTTCCGCCGTGGTGGCGACGTGGTCGGCGAAATAAAATTTTCCTTCGCGCGCTCCGGCGGCGATCAACTTCTTGTAGGAGACGACGTGAGGAGGCTCTGACTGGTTTTGAGTTTGAGCCTCGTTACCTCGGCTGCTACATGAATCTATTTCAAACACCACGTTGCCGGTGACGAGTTGCGGGTTCAATCCGCCCGCGCAACCGCTGGTGATGACGAGCGACGGACGTTTCGCGGCGAGCGCGGCGCGGAGGGATTGCTCGGCGTTCGCCTTGCCCATGCCGGTGAGCAGAATGTCCACACGCGCAGCGGCGGGCGTCCGGCGGAAGACGGCGGCTTCTTCTTTGACGGCGAAGCAGATGAGGGGGGACATGAAATCAGCGCAAGGTATCGAGCAATCGCTGGCGTTCGACGCCTTGGTGAAGGCTCACGGCGCGCACAATACTGTTCAGCGTGCCGACGCGCATGGGATTGTGGTTCGGCACGGAGAGGCGTTGGGGTGAAGGCGCGTCGGTTTGCAGGATGATGTGGCTGCCTTCCTGATGCACCACGCGGTAGCCCCAGTCGCGGCAGAGAACCTTGACGAGTTGCGCGCCGCTCAAGTCGCGCGGGATTTTCATGCGCCGACAAGAATTTCGTCGCGCACGAGGTGCAGGCGGACGCGGCGCGGGGTTTGGGGCTGGTCAAAAAAGAAACCGCGCACGGCCTCCTGGACGTTCTGGCGCAACTCATCCCAGCCGTCGCCTTGCGTGAAGATGTTTTCGGTCAGACACTCGGCGCAATAGCCGCCGTCCTCTTCCTGCGTCACTTCAAACACCAGTTCTTTCATGGCGTCAACCTACGGCGACGGCGAACGCACGGCAAGCGCGGAGTGGGCGGCGGGCGTCCGGCGGAAAACGGCAGCTTCTTCTTTGACGGCGAAACAGATGAGGGGGCGGGTATCGTTCATCGGTTGGTTTGTTTCCCCTCTCCCTAACCCTCTCCCGCCGGGAGAGGGAACAGCAGTTGTGCGTCTTCAGTTGGCAGCGAATTAATCGAGCCGCTGACCATCGTGGTTTTGCCAAGACGCGGCGAGCGTTTCTCCCTCTCCCCAAGGGAGAGGGCCGGGGTGAGGGGGAAGGTGGCGTTCATTGCCGATGTGATTTTGAAACTCCTCACGTCGTCTCCTGCGAAAATTTACGCCGCAATTTCCTGCGGGCCTTGGCCGCCGTTGACGAGGAACAGCACGGCCATGCGCACGGCGAGGCCGTTGGTCACTTGCTCCAGAATCACGGAGCGCGGGCTGTCGGCAATCTCGCTGTCAATCTCCACGCCGCGGTTGATGGGGCCGGGGTGCATGATGAGGGCGTCGGGCTTGGTCTGCGCGAGCCGGGCTTTGTTGAGGCCGAAGAGCGCGGTGTATTCGGCGATGCCGGGGAACATGGTCTTGCGCTGACGCTCGTGCTGGATGCGCAGGAGGTTGATGACGTCGGCGTCGCGGATGGCTTCGTCGATGTTGTGGGTGACGCGGCAGCCCATCTGTTCGAAGGTGCGCGGGACGAGCGTGGCGGGGCCGCAGAGTGTGACTTTCGCGCCGAGTTTGGTGAGCGCCCAGATGTCGGATCGGGCGACGCGGCTGTAGAGGATGTCGCCGAGGATGGTGACGTTGAGGCCGGCGATTTTTCCTTTTTTCTCGCGGATGGTGAAGGTGTCGAGCAGCGCCTGGGTGGGGTGTTCGTGGGCGCCATCGCCGGCGTTGATGATGCTGGCGTTGACGACGCGGGAGAGGAAGTGCGGCGCGCCGCTGGCGCTGTGGCGGATGACGATGAAGTCGGCGTTGAGGGCTTCGAGGTTGCGGACGGTGTCCTTGAGGGTCTCGCCTTTCTTGAAGGAGGAGGCGTCGGCGGAGAAGTTGATAATGTCGGCGCTCAAGCGTTGCTCGGCGAGTTCAAAGCTGATGCGCGTGCGGGTGGAGGGCTCGACGAAGAGGTTGACGACGGTCTTGCCGCGCAGGGCGGGGACTTTCTTGATGGCGCGTTCGCCGACGGCTTTGAAGGCGCGGGCGGTGTCGAGGGCGGTGGTGATTTCGTCCACCGTGAGTGATTCGATGTCGAGGAGGTGTTTGCGATTCCAGCTCATTTCAGTTTCGGGTTTCGAGTTCAGGGTTTCGAGTTTTGCCGTTCGAGGATCACTTCGTCTTCCTGGCCTGGGGCGTTCAGGCGCACTTGGATTTTTTCCGTGGGTGCGGTGGGGACGTTCTTGCCGACGAAATCGGCTTTGATGGGCAGCTCGCGATGGCCGCGGTCAATGAGCACGGCGAGTTGGATTTGTTTGGGGCGACCGAAGTCGTTGAGGGCGTCGAGCGCGGCGCGAATGGTGCGGCCGCTGAAGAGGACGTCGTCCACGAGGACGACGGTCTTGCCGGTGACGTCGAAGGGGATGTGGGTGGGCTGAACATCGGGTGCGGCGCGGCGGTTGAGGTCATCGCGGTGCATGGAGACATCGAGGCTGCCGCAGGGCGCGGGGTGGCTCCAGATTCCGGCGAGGATGGAGGCGAGGCGTTGGGCGAGCGGCACGCCGCCGCGCTGGATGCCGACGAGGACGACTTCGCGGGGGTTGTCGTTGCGCTCGGCGATTTCGTGGGCGATGCGGGTGAGGGCGCGCTGGATGGCGGTGGCGTTGAGGATGGAGTTGGTTTCAGGCATGGCGAGAAGAAGGCAACGGGTAAAAGGCAAAAGGCAAAAATAAAACCCGAACCGGATACTTCCAGCGTGGGCGGGCGGAGAATTTTGTTTTCATGTTTCCTTGGCGGCCTCTCGGGTCGCCTTAAAGGACGGGCGCGCGGTTTATCCGTGCGCGTGGCGGCTGCGCCGCCATTTGGAGCGGTGTTTGACAATCCAGTCGGTGAGGGCGCGCTCGAAGCCGATGTCGCTGCCGGCCTTCTCGGACTCGATCCACTTGTGCCGGAGTATCTCCTCGCGCTCGGCTTGGAACTCGCGGTAGAGGTTGGAGTTCCGAACCAAGTCGTCGCCGGAAATATTTTTGTGTTCGTCAGGCATACTGCAATCACTTTCCACCGGCATGACGAGGATTAGGTCAGCCAGCGGTAGGGGGACAGTAACAAAGCTGTCGCGGTTTTGTCACATTAAAAATCTGGCGGTTTAGCGCGATTCCAAAAGATATTTTCCGACCCGGAGCGCCGGTTTCCAAACCGGCAAGTTCCACAGTCAGCGACCACAACTTGCCGGTTTGGAAACCGGCGCTCCGGCACTTGAAATTTGCTGTTTGAGAATCTTTCTAGCCCAATTTTCCACCGGCGGGCAGGCGGTGGCCGGTGAGAAATTCCGCCGCGGTGAGCCGCCGTCCGCCTTCGAGTTGCAATGTATCAATCCGCAAGGCGTTCTGGCCGCAGCCGATGATGATGCCGGTGGCGTCCGCCGCGAGGATTTCGCCGGGTGCGCCGGAGCGGGCGATGACTTCGGCGTGCCAGATTTTGAGGAGGCGCGGTTGCGGCGCGGCGGGGATGTGGGTGAAGGCGCCGGGCCACGGGGTGAAGGCGCGGATGCGATTCCACAAGACGCGGGCGGGCAGATTCCAGTCGAGCTGGCCGTCTGCTTTCTTGATTTTGGTGGTGTGGCTGACGCCTTCCAACGGCTGCGGGCGCGGGGGAATTTTTCCGGCGAGATGGTCGGGAATGGTTTTCACGAGCAGCTCCGCGCCGAGTTGGGCGAGGCGGTCGTGCAGGGTCTGGGCGTCGTCCTCGGGCAAGATGGGTGTGGCGGCTTGGGTGAGGATGGGGCCGGTGTCGAGGCCGGCGTCCATGAGCATGATGGTGACGCCGGTTTCGGGTTCGTCGTGGAGGATGGCGGATTGGATGGGTGAGGCGCCGCGATATTTGGGGAGGAGTGAGGTGTGGACGTTGAGGCAGCCGTGGCGGGGCAGTTCCAAGATGGATGCGGGCAGAATCTGGCCGTAGGCGGCGACGATGATGAGGTCGGGTGCGAGGTCGCGGAGTTGGGCGAGGAAGGATTCATCGCGGGCGCGGACGGGCTGGAGGACGGGGAGGTTTTCGCGGAGGGCGCATTGTTTAACGGGCGATGGCTGGAGCTGGAGGTGGCGTCCGCCGGGTTTGTCGGGCTGGGTGACGACGGCGGTGAGGGTGAGGCCGGGCGTGTGTTTCAACGCGAGCAGGCTGGCGCAGGCGAGTTCGGCTGTGCCCATGAAGACGATGCGCAGGGACATCGGCGAATTATTTTTTGGCGCGGCGTTGGGCTTTCGCTGGTTCTGCGAAGCCTTGAAGCTGCTTCAGCATGTCGGTCAGCACTTGGACGGGTGTCTGGGTGGAGTCAATGAGGTGGACGAGTTTGCGGCCGTAAAATTTGAGGAGGGGTTTGGTTTCGAGGTCGTAAACTTTGAGGCGGTGGCGGATGACTTCGAGGTTGGCGTCGTCGAGGCGGTTTTCCTTGAGGGCGCGGCGCTGGAGACGGTGGATCATCTTGGTCATGTCTTTGCAGTGAAGATAGAAGATGGCTTGGACGTCGATGGTCTCGCGGAGGATTTCGGCCTGATGCACGTTGCGGGGGATGCCGTCGAGGACAAGGATGTCGGTCTCGGGATGGAATCGTCCGGCGCGGGTGGCGTTCTCAATGGATTGGCTCCAGAGCTCTACGGTGGGGCCGTCGGGGACGAGTTTGCCGTGCTGGGAATACTCGATGAAAATGCGGCTGATGGGGTTGGCGACGGTGAGGCTGCGGAAGGCATCGCCGCAGGCGCAGTGGAAAAAGCCGGGGATGGTGCCGAGGATTTTGCCTTGTGTGCCTTTGCCTGCGCCGGGCGCGCCGAGGAGGAGGATGGTGCGGTATTTCATGGTGGTTTCCGAGATTGCCGTTGTGGGGGCTACGCGTCTTTGTGTTTGAGGATTACTTCCTGAACTTCGAGGAAGGGGATCATCACTTCTTCGGACGCCTGGCCGCGCTGGACTTGCAGATGGAGTTCGTTCGCGCCGATGCGGGTGATGCGCTGGACGGTGTGTTCGCCGCGAGCGGTCTTGAAGGTGAGGATGAGGTCGCGGTCGGATTCGCGGCGCACCATGGTGAAGAAGCCGGGGAACTTGGTCTCGAAAAAGCGGCGGTTGAAGGTGAACTGGCCGCGGGCGAAGGTCTGGGTGGCGGGCAACGCGGCGGCGGCGGCGAGGGCTTCCTGCGCTTGCAGGTCCAGCGGGTCGGCGGGGCCTTCGGGGGGAACATCGCCGACATGGTAGGCTTCTTTTTCCCGCACGGGTTCTTGGACGAGTTCCGATTTGTCTTCGACCTGCGTGGGCAGGCAGAGAAAGATAATCGGCCCGATGAACGGCAGCACAGCCGCTGCGCCGCAGACTGTGCTTGGTGCGCGGGCGCGGAAGATGGAGATCTCGTAGCCGGCGTAGATGTTTCCAACGTAGATCAGGAGCAAGGCCAGCAAGCCAATGCCGGAGCCGAACAATCCCTTGAGCACGGAGTGCGCCTCGGGCCGGGGCAGTTGCTCGAAGTCGGTCTTGATGACGATGGCGGCTTTTTCGGCGGCTTGTTTTTCTTCCACGGTGGGCTCCATGAGTGGCTCGACGAATGGGAGGAACTTGGGATTGGCGGCCAACTTTTTCAGGTCGTCGGGCGAAAACTTGTCCCACGCCACGCGCTCGGAGTAGGTGTTGTCCTCCTGGCGGATGAGCACGCCTTTTTCGTTGGGCGAAACCGCCTCGCCGTTCAGGGTCAGGCCGCCGGGTAATTGGAAGGTGGCCGCACGCACGCTGCTGGCCAGCAGACCGCACGCGAGCACGCCGATGCAGATGAATTGGATTTTGCGCACGCCGAATTTTTGCACAACAAACCGGGTTGGTCAAAGAAAGACAACCGTTTTTGCGGACGCACTTTCCGGCGCAGCGGGGACACATCCAACTTGTCGCACCGGTCGCCTGTGTTATCGTGGAGTCGCAATGAGCGAATCCACGGAAGTCCACAAGACCCTGAAAATGGTCGCCTGCAATGGGTGCGGCACGAAGGTTTTCATCCCCAGCGACCTCCCGCCGCTGGCGACCACGCCCTGCCCCAAGTGCGGCCACAAATTAATGATGCCCATGCAGCTCCGGCAGTTCGAGCTACGCGGCATCATCGGCTCCGGCGGCATGGGCAACGTCTATCGCGCCTTCGACAGCATCCTGCAGCGCGAGGTGGCCGTGAAGTTGATGAAGCAGGAACTCGCCGAGGACGCCGGTGCGTTGGAAAGTTTCTTCCGCGAAGCCCGCGCCTGCGCCTCCCTCAACCACACCAACATCATCCACATTTACACCTTCGACGAATGGGAGGGTATGCGCTACCTCGTCATGGAGATCGCCGACCAGGGCAGCTTGGATGGGCGCATCGAGAAATTCCAGCGCGTGCCGGAGCTCGACGTTCTGGACGTCGGCATCAAGATCGCCTCCGCGCTCGACATGGCGCTCAAGCACAACCTGCTCCACCGCGACCTCAAGCCCGGCAACATCCTCTTCAACGCCGACAACGAACCCAAGCTCGTGGACTTCGGCCTCGCCCGTTCCACCGAGGCGGAAACGAGCGCCGACGATGTGGCCTGGGGCACGCCATATTACGTCGCGCCCGAAAAAATCAAGCGCGAGCCAGAGACCTTCCTCTCGGACATGTATAGCCTCGGCGGCACCCTCTACCACGCGCTGACCGGCCATGTGCCGTTCGAAGCCCCCACCATCGAGGACGTCGTCTCCGCGCAAGTCCACACCCCGCTCACGCCGCCCAATCTCGTGCTCCCCGAAATCACCCAGCCTACCAGCGACGCACTGGTCAAGGTCATGGCGAAAAATCCAGAAGAACGATTCCTCAGCTACGACGAATTCCGCATGGCGCTGGAATCCGCACGCAGCCAGCTACTCGTGCAGCAATACAGCAGCACCGCCCCGACCAAGAGCGTCAAAGGCAAGACCGGTTGGTGGCGGCGCTGACCCAGCCAATAAAAAAAGGCGGGTCTTACGACCCGCCTCGGGAAAACAACCGGGCTACGGATTATTTCTACTCCGCCTTACCAGCCTTCTTCGCCGCTTTCTTATCGGCTTTCTTATCGCCGCCGGCTTTTTCAGGCTTTGCGCCGAAGCGCACAGACTTGGCTTCCGCCTTGCCATTGTTGTCGAAGGAGTAGACTGCGGCTTCCTCGCCGATCGTCCCGTCTTCCAACGTGGCGGGCTTTCCGGCCTTGGTGATCTTGGTGGCGGAGGTGACGGCAAAGGTCTTGTCCGCGTCCTTCTTCTTCAAGGTGACACTGTCAGCGGTCTTGGCGGTCAACGTGCCGCTGTAAGGCATCCCCTTGGGTTTGGACATGGCGGGCGCTTCGGTTTTGGCGGCGGCATCGGCCGTGCCTTTGGTTTCCACGGCGGCGGCACTCGTCTCCTTCTTCGCGGCCTGCGCGGTGAGGGTGATGGCCAGACTCATGGCCAGCAAGGTGATGACGGACGGTTTGAGGAATGATTTCATGCTGTTTCCTTTTGTTGGTTGGTTGAAGTGTTGCGGACGAGCGCAGTTCTAGCAAACCCCTCCCGTCACCGGCAAGATATTTTCCGCCACGCACTCCAGCAGGGGCGCATCTTGACACTGCCCCCGTTTGGAGTTCCGCCTTCAGGCAGCTTGGGCGGATTGCCACGCCGGGCCGCGTAAACGCGGAACTCCAAACGGCCCGCCCGTTCGTTTCGGGGGGCAGTGTCCAGATGCACCCCTCCAGCAGGTGTGACTAAAACCAACTTCCGAAGTTGGTAGGGACGCCGCGCAGCGGCGTCCCGCTCCGAGTTGGAGTTCAAGCTTTAGCTTGTTCCCGTCACACCGCACACCGCACGCCGCCCCGACACGCTGAAGCGTGAACTCCAACTCGGGGACAGCCTCTGCTGCGTGTCGTGCTCCCGCTGGCGGAGCGCGGTAGTTCCGGTCACACCTCCGCCCATCGGGTGTAACCGACAGTGCCGCGCTGCGGCGTCCCGCTCCGAGTTGGAGTTCAAGCTTTAGCTTGTTCCCGTCACACTGGACATCGCCCCGACACGCTGAAGCGTGAACTCCAACTCGGGGACAGCCCGCTTCTTGCCCCGCGTCCGGCGCTCCGCTATTCTCCGCGCATGGATAAACCCGACCAACTCCGCGAACTCTGGCGCATGCAGGACGCCCTCAACAAACGCATCGGCGTGAACACGCACGGCATGACCGAAGAGGAAAAAACCAAGTGGATTCTCAACTACACCCGCGCCATGTCGCAAGAGATGGCCGAGCTGATTGACAGCGTGCCGTGGAAATGGTGGGCCAAGTATCAGAAGTTCGACGAGCAGAACGCCCGCGTGGAAGTCGTGGACCTGTTCCATTTTCTCATCAGCATGGCGCAAGTGCTCGGCATGAGCGCGGACGACGTCTTCGCCGCCTACATCAAGAAGAACGAGGTCAACTTCAAGCGGCAAGAGACCGGCTACACCACCAAGGACGAACACGACTCAAAACACATCTGAGCCATGCAACCAAATCCAATGAGCGGCGTTCCAAAGTTCCTGTTTGTTTTCGTGGCGGTTGGAATTGTGCTGGAAGCTTTCGGCGTGAAGGAATTAATCACGAAGGATGTTCGCGCCGCGCTGCCCTTCTTTTTATCGGGCGCAATGTTCACCTTCATCCCGCTGGTCATGGCCACCCAGTTGAAGAAGCAGCAGGCTCAAGTGGACGTAGCAGCGCAGAAGCGGCGTGAAGACCCCGCGCCGTGGCTGCAGCGCGCCGACTGGGCGAAACGGGAGATTGCGGCGAAAGAAATCTCTCCGCCGTTCGTTTTTTTCATCGCGGCGGTCATCCTTGTGTTCATTGCGCTCTGGCAGTTCAAGAGATTCCACACGTCGGATCGCGACCCGCTGGTGATGAAGCTGTTCTCCGCGTTGTTCTTCGGAATTCCATTCGTCATGGCCGCGGTCATGGCCGCGCTTGGCGTTCGCGCGGTGGCGCGGCACAAAAAATTTGGCAAGTCCCTCTTCAAGCTGCGCTCCGCGACCGGCGTTATCGGCGGCAAGCTGGAGGGAAACATCCACGGCGAATCCCAGATCGAACTGCCCGGCGATTTCAAGGTGCAGCTTGCCTGTTATCAGCAGACCGGCGGCGGCGACAATGCGAAGGTGAAAAAACTTTGGGACGCCAGCCAGCCCGTCCGCGTGCCCGGAGGCACGGGAATTTTCGTGATCCCCGTTTCCATCGCCATCCCCGCGACCTGCGAAGAATCCAGCGATGCCGACCCGAGCAACCTGATTTTCTGGCAGCTCGAAGCCACGGCGAAAGTACCGGGTGTAAATTTTCTGGCGCGCTTTGAAGTGCCGGTTTTCAAACCTCGCTCGTCCCCGACTCCCTGACCCAGCACCAGCCAGTGACCCAGCCATGAAATCAAAACAGAATTCCACCCCCGTCCCGACGCGCTGGCGCAAGGACGTTGAAAACATCCTCATCACCGAGGCGCAACTCGCCACGCGCATCGCCGCGCTGGGCCGGCAGATTGAGCGCGACTACGCCGGGCGCGAGCTCGTCATCGTCTCGCTCCTCAACGGCACCGTCATGTTCCTCGGCGACCTCATCCGGCACATCGGCATCCCGCTGCGCCTCGATTTCTTGGGCGTCTCCAGCTACGGCGCGGGCACGGAATCCGGCGAGCTGGTTTACACCAAGGAGCTGCGCCTCGACGTGCGCGGGCGCGACGTGCTGCTCGTGGATGACATCCTGGACACAGGCAAAACCCTTTTCCGCGTCACCAAAAAACTGCGCCTGCTCAAGCCGCGCCGCATCAAGACGTGCGTTCTCCTCGATAAAAAAGCGCGCCGCGTGGAAAAGGTGGAGGCGGATTACGT
>JANMJO010000148.1:0-6164 GCA_031371425.1 Verrucomicrobiales bacterium
TGGCCCCGCCCCCCCGTACCCCCCCCCCACAACATAAAGCTTCAACCCCAACTCGGGGCGTAACTCCGCAGCGCGTCTTTTTCAGACACACCCGCCGGAAACAGTGGTGGTATAGTTTCGTTCGGAGTTCCGCCTTTAGGGGGTCAGGGCCGCGTAAACGCGGAACTCCAAACCCAAAAAAGATTCAAACTATACCACCACCCCGGAAACGCCCGCATTTACAGCTCACGCGGCCTTCTCTATAGTCAGTCGCCATGGCCATCACCGACCTACGACGTGATTACAACGCGAGCAGCCTCAAGCGGGACGACTTGAACGCCGACCCCGTCGCACAGTTCGACCTCTGGTTCAACCACGCGCTTGCGGCCCGCACGCCGGGGAACTTTTTCCGCCGCGTGGGCGTGAGCACCTACAAGTGGTTGCAAACCGTCTTCGGCAAAACTTCCTCCGAAGCCAACGCCATGACGCTCGCCACGGCAGACAAGGACGGACGCCCCTCGGCGCGCATCGTCCTGCTCAAGGGTGTGGACGCGCGGGGCTTCATTTTTTTCACGCAATACGAGGGCAACAAGGGCCGCGAACTCGCCGAGAATCCACACGCCGCGCTGGTGTTTTACTGGCCGGAACTGGAACGCCAGGTGTGCATCGCCGGCGAAGTCACGAAGCTCCCGGAGGCGGAATCGGATGTGTATTTCCAGAGCCGTCCGCGCGGCAGCCGCCTTGCCGCCTGGGTCTCGCGGCAAAGTTCCAAAGTGCCGGACCGGAAGTTTCTCGAAGACCGTTACCGCAAGCTGCTTGAACAATTCCCCGGCGAAGTCCCGCGCCCGAACTACTGGGGCGGCTACGTCCTCGCGCCGGCGAGCATCGAGTTCTGGCAGGGCCGCCCCAGCCGGTTGCACGACCGCTTCCGCTACACGCGACAGCCGGACGGCGACTGGGCGGTCGAGCGACTTGCGCCGTGAGGGCGCATCTTGAAACTGCCCCCGTTTGGAGTTCCGCCTTCAGGCGGTTCGGTGCGTTCACCCACCCGGGCCGCATAAATGCGGAACTCGAAACCCGGCACCAGCGTTCGTCGGGGGCAGTGTCAAGATGCGCCCCGCGCCGTGAACGGTGGATAACTTTCCCTTGAATTCCCCGCAAATGGGGTCATGGTCTTTAGTGGTTGCTCACTCTGAACCCAAACCAAGCTCCAACGGAGCCATCCATGAGCGCACTTCTCAAAAGTTTCAGCCAATTCCACCCGAAGCAAAACTGCAGGGTCATCGTGCTCTATGACAGCGCGGACACGCGCGCGAAAGCGATGCAATTCTGTGATCACCTGCTGCTTCAGTTTGGTGAAGAACTGGACATCGAGTTTGACTGGTGGCGCACCGACTTCCTCGCCGAAATCCAACTGGCCGAACTTTCAGCCGCCAATGCCGTGACTGCGGACATCTTCATCGTCTGCACCAATCCGGGGAAGCAATTGCCGCCTCCGGTAAAAACATGGTTCGATTCCTGGGCGGACAAACACGCTGGACACTTGGGCGCGATGGTGGACTTGAGCGCGATGCCGACGGGGCAGCCGGGTTGTGCGCAGCCGTTTCTTCGCGAGATTTCCAAGGCCGCCAGTCTGGACTTCCTCGAACCCATCCAGGATGCATCGCATCCTTATTGGGCTTCGTATCAGGCCTCTGAAAACAGAGCGCCTCATCGGGATGAACAGCCCGCGCCAGAACATTACGGCCTGAACGAGTAGCCTATTTGCCCGACGGAACGCCGCTCTCTTCCACCGACTCCACCGCTTGCTCGCCGACCACAGGTGCGATGGCCTGCAATTTGTCCCCAGCATCCAGGTTCACAAGCTTCACGCCCATCGTGTTGCGCCCGGCCTCGCGGATGTCTTTCACAAATGTGCGCACCATCTGCCCGCCCACGGTGATGAGCATGATCTCATCGGCATCTCGCACGGTGAGCGCGCCCACCACGCCGCCGGTTTTCTCGCCCACTTTCATGGTGACGCGACCCTTGCCGCCGCGCGACTGCTTGCGCAGTCCGGTCTCGGCCTGAACCAGATACTCTTCAAACGCGGTGCGTTTCCCGATGCCGTTCTCGCCAGCCACCAGCAGCGCGGCGTCCGGCACGACCACGGCGAGCGCGACGACGGCGTCGCCCTTCTCCAAAGTGATGCCCTTCACGCCGCCGGCGCCACGCCCCATCGAGCGCACGTCGGATTCGCTGAAGCGGATGCTCATGCCGTCGTGCGTGATGAGAACGACATCGTCGCCCTCGTCGCCGCCTTCCACGCTGCCGCGCGTCAACTTGACTTCAATCAGCGCGTCGTCGGAATCAATGCCGATGGCGATGATGCCGCCCTTGCGAACGTTGCCGAATTCGTTGAGCGTGGTTTTTTTCACCGTGCCCAGCTTCGTCGCGAAGAAGAGTTCGCCGGGCTGCTGCCACGTCACGTCTTTCTTGTCCGCGTCGGTCTTGGAGAGGATGCGGATGAGCGCGGCGACTTTTTCGTCGGCCTTCAGCTCGAGCAGATTGGCGATGCTGCGGCCCTTGGAGGCGCGGCCCATGTCGGGAATCTCGTGCACGCGCTCGACATACACGCGGCCTGTGTTCGTGAAGAACATCAGGTAGTCGTGCGTGCTCGCGGTGAAAAGGTGCTCTACGAAATCATTGTCCTCCGCCGTCTCGCCGTCCTTGGTGGTCATGCCGATGACGCCCTTGCCGCCGCGCCGCTGGGAGCGATACTGGCTGACGTTGGTGCGCTTGATGAGGCCGCCGTGGGTGAGGGTGATGATGACGCCCTCGTTGGCGATGAGGTCTTCGATGGCGATCTCGCCTTCGTCGGGAATAATCTCGGTCTTGCGCGGCGTGGCGAACTTCTCTTTGATGACCGCGAGCTCGGCTTTGATGATGGCCATCACGCGCGATTCTTTCGCGAGGATGTCCATCAGGTCCTTGATGCGTTCGAGGAGCTGCTTGTATTCGCCGTCCACCTTGTCAATTTCCAACCCGGTCAATTGGTAGAGGCGCAATTCCAGGATCGCATCCACCTGCCGCTCGGTCAGCGCGTAACGTCCCGCCTGCAACCGGTCTTCGCGACGGATCAGAATGCCCCAGCGCTCGACCTGCTGCCGCGTCCATTCGAACGCGAGCAGTTTGACCTTCGCTTCTTCCTTGGTCTTGCTGCCGCGAATGATCTTGATGAACTCGTCGAGGTTCGAGAGCGCGACGAGATAGCCTTCCAGCAGCTCCGCACGTTCCTCGGCCTTGCGAAGCTCGAAGCGAGTGCGGCGCAAAATGACTTCGCGGCGGTGCTCGATGTAGCACTGGATGATTTCCTTGAGATTGAGCGTCTTCGGCTTGCCGTGGTCAATGGCCAGCGCGTTGACGCTGAACGAAACTTCAAGCTGCGTGTGCTGGTAAAGATTATTGATGACGACCTTGGGCAGGCCGTCGCGCTTGAGTTCCATCACGAGCCGCGTGTGCTCGTCGGACTCGTTGCGCATCGCGGAAATTTCCGTGATGATTTTCTCGTTCACCAAGCCGGCGATGCTCTCCTCCAGCGCGGCGCGGTTCACGTTGAACGGGATTTCCGTGATGACGAGCTGCTCGCGGTTGCCCTTCATCTCTTCCACGCCGATGCGCCCGCGCAGCTTGATGCTGCCCTTGCCGGTGGTGAAATAATTCTTGATGCCCTCCACGCCGCAGATGAAGCCGCCGGTCGGGAAGTCCGGGCCTTTGATGAACTTCATCAGCTCCGGAATCGTGATGTCCGGCTTGTCAATCTGCGCACAGATGCCTTCCACGACTTCGCCGAGGTTGTGCGGTGCCATGTTGGTGGCCATGCCGACGGCGATGCCAGTGCCGCCGTTGACGAGCAGGTTGGGGAACGCCGCCGGGAAAACCGTCGGCTCGGTCATGCGCTCATCGTAGTTCGGCACGAAGTCCACTGTGTCGCGATCCATGTCCTGCATGAGCGCCGCGCCGAGGTGCGTGAGCCGCGCCTCGGTGTAACGCATCGCCGCCGGGGGATCGTTCTCGATCGAACCGAAGTTGCCCTTGCCGTCCACGAGCCGCTCGCGCATCGCCCACGGCTGCGCCATGTGGACGAGCGTGGGGTAGATCACCGCTTCGCCGTGCGGATGGTAGTTGCCGGAGGTGTCGCCGCAAATCTTGGCGCACTTGTAATGTTTGCGCCCCGGAAACAGCGACAGCTCGTGCATCGCGTAGAGGATGCGGCGCTGCGAGGGCTTGAGGCCATCGCGCACGTCGGGCAACGCGCGGGAGATGATTACGGACATCGAGTAGTCGAGGAACGAGTTCTTGATCTCGTCGGCGACGTTAATCTTGGCGATTTTCTCGCCCTGAGAATAGGCGCCGCCGCTCGGGTGTTGTTCCGGCGACTGCGGCGGTTGATTGGATTCGGTTTCGTCTGGCATGATTTGGAAATTCTAGGTTGTAACAGTCAAGTCTTCTGGTTTTGCGGGCAGCAGCGTGATGCCAAGCTGCTCGCACGCCGCACGCATCCGGCGATCCGTCGTTGCAAGCACTCCGTCGTGGTGCAAATCACAGGTGGCGACATGCAGCGCGTCCAGCGTGCGTAACGGCACGCGCGGATGACACGCGAGTTGAATGGCACTGGCACGTTCCAGCACCTTGCGATGCAGCGGGCGCAACAGGATCAACTGGTCTTCCACCATCGCAATAAACTTCTCCGTCGCCTTGATGCGTTCTTTCGCCGTGATTTGGTTGTCTCGCTCTTTGTACAGCAGCGCGCCACAAACCTCCGTCAGGGCCAGTTCCGACGTGTCGAAACTGTGCCCTGACAGATTGCGCGCAAACCACTCGCTGTCGGGTTCACGGACGAGCAGTTTCACGATGATGGCGGAATCCAGATACATTTTACCATTCGCCGCGCGTCCAACTTACTGCCTCATCGGCCGACCCGCGATGAACCGGCTGTTTCATCAGGTAATCGCCCATGCCCGTGAACACTTTCCGCGTCTTGTGTTTGCCTACCGGCGACAACACAGCCTTCGGCACGCCATCGCTGGTGATTGTGACTTCCTGCCCGCCCGCCACCAGCTCCAGCAAAGCCGAGAGCTTGGCCTTGGCCGCGCGCACCGGGATGGACAGCCCCACGCCCGGCAATGCAACCGCCTCGCGAAGCTCCAACGCCGCCGGCTTGATCGCCGGGTATTTGATTGTGGTTTTCGTTTTCACGAGGTCAATGTAGTCACATGTGACTACATTCGTCAAAATTTTTCTCAAACGTCCAGATTCCGCACGTTCAACGCGTTGTCCTCGATGAACTGCCGGCGCGGCTCGACTTCATCGCCCATGAGGCGCACGAACATTTCCTCCGCCTCGACGGCGTCGGTCAGCTCGATGCGGAGCAGCTTGCGGCGGACGGGATTCATCGTGGTCTCGAAAAGTTCCTTTGCGTCCATTTCGCCCAAGCCCTTGAAGCGATACATCTGGATGCCCTTTTTGCCGACGGCTTTCACGGCGGCCAGGATTTCCGGGATGGAGAACAGCGGCGTGACGGTCGCGCGTTCGCCTTCGCCTTCGACCAACTCGAAGAGCGGCTTGTCCTGCGCGGAGTAGTGGTCGGCTTGAAGGCCTTTCTTGGAGAGCTTGCCCATCAATTCCGCCACCGCTTTGCTTTCGTGGTGCAGGTCGGCGCAGGTCGCGCGCCGGGTGGGGCCGTCCTTCCTCCGGATTTCCGTGTCGCCGTTGAACAGGTCGGCGTGCGCGGACTTGAAATTTTCCAACTCCTCGGCGGTGATGAAATAATGCACGGTCTCGTCGTTGCCCTCGCGCACTTTGACGAGGTGCGACGGATAATCGCCATCTGCCGAACGCTTGGCGACGTAATCGCCGAAGTCGCCGCCCTGCCGCCGGACATACGCCGTGTGTTTGTCCAGCGATTCGAGCAGTTGAAGGATTTCCTCCATCTGCTTTTTCGTGAACTCGTGTCCGTCCGCCAGACTTTTCAACTGCACTTCTTCCACGCCGTTCTGCACGAGAATGCGGTTCAACTGCACGTCGTCATCAATGTAATCCGTCTTCTTCTTGCGCGTGATCGAGTAGAGCGGCGGCTGCGCGATATACACGAAACCCTGCTTGATGAGCTGCGGCATCTGCCGGTAGAAAAACGTCAGCAGCAA
>JANMJO010000155.1:0-2379 GCA_031371425.1 Verrucomicrobiales bacterium
TCCGTGCGCGCCGCGCTTGGATTGCAACGGAACGGCGCGCACGGAGTGACGCGCCCTACCTCTGTTTGGAATTTGAAGTTTCTCTGGAGCTTGGAGCTTGGAGCTTGGAGGTTTCAATCATGACCACACTCGCCGGCTACCTGACGCTCTCCGCCTTCCTCTTCGCCATCGGCCTTGCCGGGGCGTTGACGCGGCGCAACGCCATCATCGTGCTCATCGGCATCGAACTCATGCTCAACGCGGCGAACCTGAACTTCATCGCGTTCTGGCGCTTCAGCGAACACCCGGAGGCGCTCACCGGCATCATGTTCGTGATTTTCTCAATTGGCGTCGCGGCGGCGGAAGCGGCCGTGGGCCTCGCGCTCATCATCGCCATCTACCGCCATTTCAAGACCACGAACCTCGACCAGATTCACTCGATGAAGGGGTGAAAAGCATTTGCTTCAAACCCATAAACGAATACACTTTTGCCGTATGAGTCATACAATCACAGTTCGTCTTAACAAAGGTCTGGCCGAGTGGCTGGCCGACACCGCCGAACGCACCGGCATGCCTCAAGGCAAGCTGATCCGTGACCAGCTCGAGAAGGCCAAGGCGTCCGTCGGCAGCCGCCCGCACACGCGCTGGGCTGGTTACGTCAAGAATGGCGCGAAGGATTTATCCATGCGAAAGGGATTCTCGCGCGGATGAAGGCTATCGTGGATTCAGGTTTTCTGGTCGCTTACCTCAACCGCCGTGACGCACATCACGATTGGGCGGTTGGGGTCGAGTCGCAGATGGATTTGCCCGTGTTGACCTGCGAAGCAGTGCTGGCCGAGGCTGCTTACATCTTGCGCGACACACGCGGAGTTCTTGGCTTGATGGAGGATCGTTTCGTCGAGGTTGCGTTTGTAGCCGATGACCATCTGGCACATCTGGCAGAGCTTGCGGAACGGTATGCCGACCGCGACCCCGATCTGGCCGACCTTTGCTTGATTCGCATGAGCGAACTCAACCCGCACCATTCGCTCGTTACCACCGACCGTGAAGACTTTCGTGTGTATCGCCGCAACAAACGCGAAACCATTCCGCTGATTTGCCCGCCTGAAAAATAACATGGCTTGGATTGTTCAAAACCTCTGGCTGATTCCCGCGCTGCCGATTCTGGCGGCGGGCTTGAGCGCGCTTGCGCCGCAACGTTGCCGCAAGTTCTCCGCGTCGCTCGCCATCGGTTCGATGGTCATCGCGTTTCTGCTTTCGCTGTGTGCGCTGACTCACACGCTCGGCGAACACGGCGAGGCGAAGGAGGTCTTCAATTTCGCGTGGCTGCAATTCGCCGCCGGCGACGCGGGCATCCTCAAGCTCGGTTGGGTGCTCGACCCGCTCACGGCGGTGATGCTCGTGATGGTCACGTTTGTCGGCACGCTCATCTTCATCTACAGCGTCGGCTACATGGCGCACGACGAAAACTTCACGCGCTTCTTTACGTTCCTCTCGATGTTCGCGGGCGCGATGCTCGGCATCGTCATCGCCAACAGCCTGCTGCTGCTGTTCATGTCGTGGGAACTCGTCGGGCTCTCGTCGTATCTGCTCATCGGTTTCTGGTATCACAAACCCAGTGCGGCGGCGGCGGCGAAAAAAGCCTTCATCACCACGCGCATCGGCGACGTGTTTTTCTTCCTCGGCATTGCGTGGCTCTACTCGCAGACCGGCACGCTGCTGTTCTACGACAACGGCGCGGGCTGCATGGAACAATCCGCCTTGTTGAAAATGGTTTCGCAGACGACGTGCTTTGGTCTCGCGGTGTCGGCGGCGATTGGAATCTTGATTTTCATCGGTGCAGCCGGAAAATCCGGTCAAGTCCCGCTGCACGTCTGGTTGCCGGACGCGATGGAAGGCCCGACGCCCGTCAGCGCGCTCATCCACGCCGCAACGATGGTGGCTGCGGGCGTGTTCCTCGTGGCGCGGGTTTATCCCCTGATGGGCGCAGGTATTCTTTTTGACTCATTTGCGAACGCTGCCTCTGCTGGTTCGAGCCCTTCTGTTTTTTTTAGTAACCACACTGTCGCGCTCCAAGTCGTCACCTGGATCGGCGCGATTACCGCCGTCTTCGCCGCGACAATCGCCGTCACGCAGAACGACATCAAACGCATCCTCGCTTACTCCACCGTTTCGCAGCTCGGCTACATGATGATCGGCCTCGGCACGGGCGGCGTGGCGGTGGGGATGTTTCATCTCATCACGCACGCCTTCTTCAAGGCGCTGCTGTTCATGGGCGCAGGCTCGGTGATTCACGGCTGCCACGACGAACAGGACATCCGCAAGATGGGCGGCATCAAGAAATACATGCCCATCACGTTCGCGACTTACGCCATCGGCATGCTGGCGCTCGCGGGCTTC
>JANMJO010000171.1:0-3276 GCA_031371425.1 Verrucomicrobiales bacterium
TGCCGAGCTTTGCTCGGCGCTCCGTTTCCTTTCGCGGTGCGGTAGTTTCAGACACACCTGCGACCCCAAGTTGGAGTTCAAGCTTTAGCTTGTTCCCGTCACGCCGCACACCGCCCCGACAAGCTAAAGCTTGAACTCCAACTTGGCGCTCCGTTCGGTTTCCGCCGCTGGACAAGTCTGGCGGTGCGACATAGCATCGCCGGGAATAATTTTTGAATGCCGGGCGGAAACGTCCCGTCGAAATCGAAGTCATCATTCCACATGAACACACGAAACATCGCCCTCGCAATTCTCCTCGCCGCCTCCGCCTCCGCCGTTTTCGCGGCTGATCCTGTTTATGTGGTCGTCAACGGCGTCGAGGGTTTTCAGGACACGCCGATGCAGCCGGACGGCAAGTGGCACGTCCACGATCCGGCGCGGCCGCAGTCGCCGGTGGTGGCCTCCGGCACGTTTAGCGAAAATGCGAAGCCGCCGGGCGATGCGACCGTGCTATTCGACGGCAAGGACCTTTCGCAATGGACGGACAGGAAGGGCAACCCCGCGCCGTGGGTGGTGCAGGACGGCACGGCTGTTTCCACCAAGGGCGATATCATGACCAAGGAGAATTTTGGCGACATCCAACTGCATCTGGAATTCCGCGAGCCGACGCCGCCGAAGGGAAGCGGCCAGAGCCGCGGCAACAGCGGCGTCTTTTTCATGGGGCTTTACGAGATTCAAATACTCGACTGCTACAGCAACCAGACCTACGCCGATGGCGCGACCGGCGGACTCTACGGCCAGCATCCCGCTCTTGCGAACGCTTGCCGCCCGCCCGGCCAGTGGCAGACCTACGACATCATTTTCAACACGCCGCATTTCGACGCCGCCGGCCAGATGACGACGCCGGCGTATGTGACCGTGTTCCAGAACGGCGTGGTCGTGCAGAACCACCAGGCGTTTCGCGGTCCGACGAACTGGCGCGTGCCCGGCAAATACGCGCCGCACCGCCCGACCGGCCCGATCTCCCTCCAGTATCACAGCAACCCCGTCGCCTACCGCAACATCTGGGTGCGCCCCGTGCCCGTCGTCAACGAACCTTGAACCACACCATCAACCATCAGGACAAAACCAAAATGAAAATCATTCCCGCACTCCTCCTCGCCGCTCTCGTGGCCACACCGCTCGCTGCCGCGCCAAAAAAAATTCTCGTCGTCACCACCACCACCGGCTTCCGGCACAGCTCGATCGCGACCTCTGAAAAAATCATCGCCCAACTCGCCAAGGACAGCGGCGCGTTCACCGTGGACTTCATCCATCAGCCCGCCGGCAATCAAAAAGATCCTGTCTGGCAAGAATCGTTGAAAACCGCCCTCCAAAAACTTTCGCCCGCCTCCCTCAAACACTACAAAGCCGTCGCCTTCGTCAGCACCACCGGCGACTTGCCCATCCCGGACATGCCCGGCCTGCTCAACTGGATTAAATCCGGCGGCGCGTTCATCGGCATCCACTCCGCGAGCGACACCTTCCACGGCTCACCCGAATTCATCGCCATGCTCGGCGGCGAATTTTCCGGCCACGGCCCGCAAGTCAGCGTGGAATGCTTCAACCAAGACGCCAAGCACCCCGCCAACGCGCACCTCGGCAAGACCTGGACGATTTCGCAGGAGGAAATTTATCAGTTCAAAAATTACGACGCCGCGAAAGTCCACGACCTGCTCACCCTCGACAAACATCCCGAGAACAGCTCCCCCGGCCATTTCCCCGTCTCCTGGTGCAAGCCCTTCGGCAAGGGCCGCGTCTTCTACACCTCCCTCGGTCATCGCGAAGACATCTGGGACGCCGACCCCGCCATCAAAGACCGCAAAAACACCGAAGCCATCAGCAAAGCCTACCAGCAACACGTCCTCGGCGGCATCAAGTGGGCGCTGAAACTCGCCAACTGACCCTCGCAGAATTTCATGGCACACAGCAGCGAGGAAAACGCCACCCGCGCACGCCGGTTGTGCGAACAGGGATTGTGGGGCGAGGTGCTGGCCTTCGCCTCGCAATGGAGCGGAGCAATCCCCGCCGACCCACTCGCGTTCTACTACCTCGGCCTCGGCCACACCGGCCTCGGCCAATTCGCGCAAGCCGAAACCGCCTACCGCCGCGCACTCGCCATCAACCCCGCCGATCCCCGCGTCTGGAACAACCTCGCCGCCGTCCTCTACGAACACCTGCAACGCCACGCCGAAGCCATCCACTGCATCGAGCAAGCATTGCAACTCGACCCCGGCCACAAGACCGGCTGGGCCAACCTCGCCACCATGCTCGGCCGGCTCGGACACTACGACAAAGCATTGGCCTGCGCCGACAAAGCCATCGCCCTCGACCCGAACCTCGTCGAAGCCCACCTCCACAAAGCCGCCGCCGCGCTCGCCCTCGGCAAAACCGAAATCGTCAAGCAAGTCTGCCTCACCCTCGCCACCATCGCGCCGGAAAATTTCCACCGCGCCCGCTGAACCCGCACGCGCATTCGCCAAGCACACCTGTTTCCCCGGAGCGCGACATTCCCCGGAGCGCGAGACGTCCCGGCTCGCAGCAGCTCGTCAACACGGGGACGCAAGAATACTTCGGGGCGGCTACTGGTATTCGTGGCCGCTGCGAGCCGGGACGTCTCGCGCTCCGGGGATGAAAAACTGCGGGAGAATCGCGGAGTAAAACGGGGCAAGGACAACACACTGTTCGGTGATCGTATCCCCACAGAAATTCTTTGCGCCTCTCCGCGTTCTCTGCGCCTTTGCGTTTGTTCCGCTCCCATTTCAACTACATCGTTCCGGTTTATCTGGCGGCTGCCGGCAGCGAGGATTGAAACCGGTAGCTGCCCGAACCCACGGCATAGACGGCGCGATCATTTTCCATCCGCAGAAATTTCACGCCTTGAACTTTGCCGGCGGGCTGGCCGGACTCGGTCACTCCGGCGGCAGCTTTCGCCGGGACATACACCGTCGCGCTGGTGTTGGCAGGAATGGTGACCTCCATCGTCAGTTCATCGCCCGTCCGTTTCCAGTTGCTGACAATCGGGCCACGGACGGAATCATAACGGCAGCGCACCCAGTCCAGCTCTTTCGGAAATTGCGGACGGATGACGATGCGGTCAAAACCCACGGCGTCCGGTGCGGGCTGGATGCCGCCCAGCCAGTGATAAAACCATTGGCTGACCGAGCCGAACATCGGATGGTTTTGGGAGAAAGTATTGTCGCTCCCTTGCCAGTGCTCCCACAAAGTCGTCGCGCCATTTTCCAACATGCGACCCCA
>JANMJO010000189.1:0-2213 GCA_031371425.1 Verrucomicrobiales bacterium
TTGCTCGATGGCGCCCACAACTTCGCCGGCGCGGTGGCGTTGGGGGCGGGTTTGGCTGGAGCGCCGGTTACCAACCCGGCTCGGACAAAAATGTAATCCCAACACGCCGGTTTGTAAACCGGCGCTCCGACGCTCATTCTCGGCATCCTCGGCGACAAGGATTGGCAGGCGATGTGCGAAATCCTTGCGCCGCTGGCGTCGCGAGTGTTGCTCGTGCCGGTGAGCAGCGAGCGCACGACGCAGCCGGAGCGGCTTGCGGAAATTTGCCGTGCGGCGAATCCGGCGGCGGAAGTGGCGGGCTGCGCTTCATTGCCGGACGCTCTCGCGCGGGCGGCGCAGGACGGGTTTGTGGTCATCGCGGGGTCGTTGTATCTCGTGGGCGAGGCGCTGGAGTTGCTTGACCCGGCGTTCGCTCTGACCGGCGGCGAGCGCGGGTTGAACGAGTGGCACGCGGCTAAAACGCGTGGATAAGTTGGCCGCAACCAGTCGCGAGTGGGTTCTAATACTTGAGTTGAGTTGGCGACCATGGTTGACGTTCCGCCTGCAGACTCACTAGGTTCACACTGCTCCACGGATATTCGGGAGCAATTCACATGGCGAAACTATTCACATCATCAGTCGGCAAGAAATTCGTGATGGCCGTCACGGGCGCGGCGATGTTCCTATTCGTCGTCGGGCACATGGTCGGCAATCTGCAATTTTTCCTGGGCGCGGAAGCCATCAACCGTTACGGCCACTTCCTCCAGTCGAACGTGGAACTGCTCTGGCCCGTGCGCCTCGGGCTGCTCGCCATCGTGGGGCTGCACGTCTGGAGTGCCATCTCGCTCTCGCGTGCGAACAAGGCGGCTCGCCCGGTGCAATACGCCGACTGGCAGCCGAACACTGCCAGCTACGCGTCGCGCACGATGTTGATGAGCGGCCTGATCATCGCGATGTTCATCGTTTATCATCTGCTGCACTACACCGTCATGGTGAAGGAAATCAACATGACCGGTCAGGATTTTCACACGCTCGTGGACGCGGAAGGTCATCACGACATTTACACGATGATCAAAATTGGTTTCGCGCAGCCGCTCGTGTCGTTGTTCTACATCATCGCGGTCGGGCTGCTCTGCCTGCACTTGAGCCACGGCGTGAGCGCGATGTTCCAATCGCTCGGCCTGAAGAACCAAGTTTACGCGCCGGTGATTGATAAGGCTTCCAAGCTCATCGCGTTCGGATTGTTTCTCGGCTACATCGCGATTCCGGTTTACGTCCTGCTGACTTCCAACTGTGGAGCTTGCTGCAAATGAAATTCCAAGCGCCAACAACCAAGCTCCAGAGAAACACCAAGCACCAAGCTCCAATCGCGAGCGGCGGTGCGTGCATTGATGTTTGGAGCTTGGTGTTTCTCTGGAGCTTGGAGCTTGGAGCTTGGAGCTTTTGATTATGGCTACTTTGAATTCCAACATCCCGCCCGGCCCGCTCGCCCAGAAATGGGAGAGCCACAAGTTCGCCACCAAGCTCATCAACCCGGCGAACAAGCGCAAATACAAGATCATCGTCGTCGGCGCGGGCCTCGCCGGCGCGAGCGCGAGCGCCACGCTCGCGGAACTCGGCTACGAAGTTCACAACTTTGTTTTCCACGATTCACCCCGCCGCGCCCACTCGGTGGCCGCGCAGGGCGGCATCAATGCCGCGAAGAATTATCAGAACGATGGCGACTCCGTGCATCGTCTGTTCTACGACACGATTAAGGGCGGCGATTTCCGCGCCCGCGAAGCGAACGTGCATCGCTTGGCTGAAGTGTCGGTGAACATCATTGACCAGTGCGCGGCGCAGGGCGTGCCGTTCGCGCGCGAATACGGCGGGTTGCTCGACAACCGCTCGTTCGGCGGCGCGCAGGTTTCGCGCACGTTCTACGCGCGTGGGCAGACGGGGCAGCAGTTATTGCTCGGTGCATATTCCGCGCTCAACAAGATGATCGGCCAGGGCGCGGTGAAATCTTACACGCACGCCGAGATGCTCGACCTCGTCGTCGTGGATGGCCACGCGAAGGGCATCATCGTTCGCAATCTCCAGACCGGCGAGATCACCCGGCACAACGCCGACGCCGTGGTGCTGGCGACGGGCGGCTACGGCAACGTCTATAATCTCTCGACCTACGCTCGCGGTTCAAACGTCACCGCCAGTTGGCGCGCTTACAAGCGCGGCGCGTGCTTCGCGAATCCCTG
>JANMJO010000197.1:0-8432 GCA_031371425.1 Verrucomicrobiales bacterium
CCCATCTCCGCGCCGATCTTGCGATGGTCGCGGCGCTTGGCCTCCTCGATCATCTTGAAATACTCGTCGAGCGCGGTCTTGTTCTTGAACGCCGTGCCGTAGATACGCTGGAGCTGCGGACCTTTTTCATCGCCCTTGTAATACGCGGCGGCCACGCTGGTAAGCTTGAACGCGCCGATGTTGCCCGTGCGCATCACATGCGGCCCGGCGCAGAGGTCAACGAAATCACCGTTCTTGAAATAGGAAATCGGTTCGCCCTCGGGAATCTGCTTGAGCAAATCCAGCTTGAACTTCGAGGCATTGCCGGAGCGTTCACCCAATCCGCCAAGCCGTCCGCTCTCCGCATCGGCAATCGCCTGCTCGCGCGTGACGACTTGTTTCTCGAAGACGTTGTTGGCCTTGATCTCCTTCTTCATCTCGGCCTCGATCTTCTCGAAGTCCTCGGGCGAGATGCGGTGGCTCAATTCCATGTCGTAGTAAAAGCCGCTCTCGACGGGCGGGCCGTAAGCAAACTGCGCGTCCGGCCACAGCCGCAGGATGGCGGTGGCCATCACGTGCGCGGCGGAGTGGCGGATGCGTTCCAGCTCGGTCATCTTCGCGCGGTCGTCGAGCGTCTTGCGCTCGGGGTTGGCGGCGGCGGGTGGGGCGGGCGTTTGATTTTCTTGTTCAGCAGACATGGGGAAAGATTAACAACGAAGACGCGAAGACGCGAAGGAGAAATTTTCACAACCGCTGGTTTGAAAAACGAGACTGACGGCAAGCTGCCGCCCGAAGCAGCGGGCTGGCAAAGTTGAGCTATTTTCTGGCGCGGTAGCGATCCATATCAGGGTTGGCGAGCAGTGCTTCGGCCACGGCCGCTCCGATGGCAGGATTGAATTCATTGGTGTAATGGCCATCGTTAAAATAGCGGGCCAGATCATGCCCGCGCGCCGCCGTGAGCATCGCTGTCTCTGGTTGAATGACCGTGGCAATCCGATTCACTGCGTTGAGCAGGCCGGCGAAGGGATAGTTTCCAGTCGCTTGAAATGTTCGCAAATCGGACTCGCTCGGCAGATGCAGGACGTAAAACCGGCTCCCTACAGCTTCGGCTTCCTGCCTGAATTGGCTGATTATTTTCACGGCCAGCCGCCCGGCCTCCCCGTCTTCCTGGTAAAAAGAGGCGGTCGCGGCGCGATCGCGTGCCGCCCCAATGCGCGCCTCAAAGAGTGCGAACAGCGAACTGTGCCGCCACAGGGAGGCTTGGAAATCTTCCGCTTTGAAATGCTGCTCGTGTCGGGCGAGCGGCCATTCGCTGAAGCGGGCAACGATGCCGGGCAGCGCCTCCGGGATCGGGGTGGGCGTGTTGATGAGTTTGAGTTGTTCGTGCTCGAGGAGAAAACGCGGCTTCATGAAAGGAATGCCGGTGTCCGGTTCTGCGACGATGCGGAGCAGGTTGAGATTGTTTTCGCAGTTTTGCCGGGTGAACCCAAAGATGACGATGTGCGGGTGATATGCCGCCCCGGATTTTCGCCAGCGGAGAAAGGCCTGATCCATGGCGTAGCCGCCCACGCCGAAGTTGAAGACCTCGGCCGCGACGCCCGCATCGTTCAGCGCTTTTTCCAACGTGCGCCACCAACCGGTTTCAAAGTGGCCGGCAGTGTAGGAAGCGCCGAAGATGGCCACGCGCAGCCGGTTGGTGGGCGGCGCGAGATCGGTGTCGGGCGAAATCGAATAAAAGCCTTGCGCGTTATTCCCGTTGCGCCCGGGCTGCGGCGCCCAGCCGACCTCGGCGTCGTATATGAGCTTGCGCGACTCGGCGATCGTGTATTCCTGAACCAACTGGGTGGTCCGGCGGACGGGCAGGCGATACGGTTTGAGCCGGGTCCCGCCAAACCAGCGGTTACTGTCGGCATCCTGGTGGCTGATGAGGCGGACGGCGATTTCCAGCACGACAAAACAGACCAGCAAAAAGCCGGGGGCAGCCAGCAACTTGTGGCGGGTGTAGTTGTTCATTGGAACGCGGCGGGCAGGGTTATCATGAGTTGAACGCGCCAACTGGCAGCCGGGGCTAGCCGGGTCAGCGGGTGGGCACGGTTAGGCGGCATAAATCAAAAGGCAAAATAAATAAAACGTTGTGGATTGGTAAAAACGCCGCAACAAAGGATGGCCAGCAGAACCATGATATACGCGGCCCACCTTTGCCACAATGGTCTGGCGAGCAGTCGCGCAAATGGAGTCGGCCCGGGCCGGAGGAAGGTTTCCGTGATTTCCATGAACACGACCACGGCGAGGGCGATTTTCAGGTCGGAACGTCCCCACAGGCTCTGCAATCCCACTTGAAAATTCCCGTTCCATGAGAGGTTTTTCAAAATGGCAAACGCGTCCGCAATGGAAACCGCCCGGAAAAATACGAGGGAAAGGGTCACCATGCCGAAGGTCACCAACCGGCGGAAGCAGACGTGCCAGAATCGCCCCAACTGCCCTTGTTTTTCCCAAAAGGAATCCCGCTCCCGCAACGTGAAAGTCGAGGCGACCATGTATATGCCTTGCAGCACGCCAAAAATCACGAAGGTCCATCCGGTGCCGTGCCAGACGCCGACCAGAAGGAAGGTTATCAGGAGGGCAACCACGAGGCCGGGTTTTCCCAATGACCTCAGGCCCATCCGCAGCGGCATGAAAATGTAATCGCCAATCCAGGAGCTGAAACTGATATGCCAGCGCCGCCAGAAATCCTGGATATTTGTCGCACAAAACGGGCGGTTAAAATTCTGCGTCAGCTCCAGTCCAAATAATTTGCCCACGCCCAAGGCCATGTCGGTATAGCCGGAGAAGTCACTGTAGAGTTGAAAAGTAAAGCAGAGCATCGCGGTCATAACCGGAATCCCCGAATTGTCGGCGGGGCTGCGGTAGATGTCGTTGACGTAAAGCGCCAGTCTTTCAGCCACCACCAGTTTTTTGAACAGCCCCCAGAAAAACAACAGCAACCCTTCTCGAAAACGGTCGTAGTCGAACCGAAAGCTGCCCAGTTGTTCGATTTGAGGCAGGAGTTTTTCGCCGCGTTCGATTGGCCCCATCATTACCTTTGGGAAAAAGGCCATGAAGAGCAGAAAATTTTCCAACCGTTCCTCCTTGGCCTTGCCCCAGTAGACATCCACCAGATAGCCGATGCCCTGAAAGATGTAATAAGAGATTCCTACCGGTACAAAAAACAAAAAGAAGTCTGGCCGGCCTGATTTCAAGCCCGCCGCAAACTGGTGCAACTGCTCCGCGACAAAGGTCACATACTTGAAATAGGTGAGGACAAGTGTCAAAAAAGCGAGGAGCGAGAACAGGCAGAACAACTGCCGGCGCGGCCGGGCTTCCGTTTTGCGAATCAAATGCCCGCCCCAGTAGCAGAGGAGCGAAACCACGGCCAGTACCGCACCAGCCCGATACGAAGCAAACCCGTAAAACAGATAGGATGCGCCGATCAGGAAGAGTTTCTTAAACCGCGACGGGATGACCAGAAAGAGGCAGTAGACGGCACCAAGAAACAGGGCAAAACTCAGACTGTTGAACAACATAGGCAACTGACATCAGCC
The DNA here is from genome assembly GCA_031371425.1 of Verrucomicrobiales bacterium. Taxonomy (GTDB): domain Bacteria; phylum Verrucomicrobiota; class Verrucomicrobiia; order Limisphaerales; family JAFMIX01; genus JAFMIX01. Next base: position 3,561 of record JANMJO010000197.1, read on the forward strand.
GGCGGTTTTTTCCTCAATCAATGACAGCAGTTCGCCGACAGATTTAAGCCCCGCAACCTGCCGTGTGGTAAGCCTGATGGCGAACGCTTTTTCCACCGAACAAATCATGTCGATATGGGAAACGGAATCCCACTTTTCGACATCTTTGGCCGTCATGCTCTCCGTGATGACGATGCCCCCATCTTCAAACACTTCGCGGAACACTGCGGTTAACTTCCCGGTGATTTCGGTTCTGGTCATAACAAATACGTTTTGCTCAAGGCTGGCCGTCTCGGATAAAAACTTTCGGCGCGACGTAATCGGCAACCGCCAATTCCCAGACCGACCGGGATTCCGTCCCGCTGACCCGCTTGAATCCAAATTGTTCGTAGAATTTGCTCACCATGTGGTTTTTCTCCGTGGCGATATACTCGCCGTTGATTTTGGTCAGGCCATGTTGGCTGCAATAATTCATGAGAAACGTCATCGTATATTGTTCGACCCCGCGGTTCAAGACACGACAGCTCATCACATACTCAAGAATGTTCAGACAGTTTTCAACCTGTTGAGCACAAACGACTGAAATCAATCCGTAGTCCCCCACCTTATCGCGCAGTTTGATGTGGAAACAGGGATGCTGATCCGGCTGCGCCATGAAGTCTTGGCACTGTCCTTCGGAAAACCGCTGGGTCCGTAAATTAAACTGGTTGCTGCGCTGGAGCAGTTGCGCTATGCGCGCCAGATGCTGCGCGTCGAATGGCTGGCAGGTGATTTTCATCTCGAGCGAAGCCAGATACTCGTGGATGTTTTTTGTGCCGATCTGCAGCGTCGTCCGCTGCGCTTCTTCCTGATACATCTGCGCCCGTTTCCGGTCATCATCGGAAAAAGTAACCGTCTCAAAGTATCCTCCAGCTTCGAGGAAAGCCGGGAAGTCGGCTGGATCTTCCGGCATCTCTGGCACAATCACCGCTGGCAAAGCCTGACGAACCTCATTCCGTTCGAATGCGCTGTCGTCCACGAAAACCACCGAATCCGCTCCGATGTTCAAGACCTTGATGATGTGCTCAAGGTTGGCTGATTTTGCATTCCAGTTGGCCACAAACACCGCGATGTCCTGTTCCTTCAATACCATGGCCGAGTGTCCACGAAACGGTTGCCTCGCAGCCTCCTCGTTGTTCTTGCTGCAGACCGCTAAAATCAGCCCCCGGTTTTTGAGTTGCAGCAGATAGCGCTGAAACCGCTCAAAGGATTCACCAGAACCCATGCCTCCAAGTTCGATCCCTTCCAAGCCATCATCGCCAATCACCCCACCCCAAAGCGTGTTGTCCAGATCCAGGACGAGGCACTTGACCAACCGCCCGCGCGTGACGCGGACAATCGCCGCCACGCTCTGCGCGACCAGCGGAAAACACGAGGGGGCACACATGTATTTCGAATGCGCCCACAGCCGTTCTTCATACCAGTTCTCCAGCCCGGTTCGAGCCGCCAGAAAGGCGATGTCGTTGAGGTGGCACTGGGGAGTGTGCTTGCTTTTCTCAACAAACAGCCGGCTCACTTCCGCTACCGAGGTCTGCAAGGAATGCAGCGTCCGGGCCGAATAATTTCCAAACATCCGCTCCAACGGCGGCGGCAGCAGGTTGAGAATGATCTGAAATCCTTTTTCCGCCAAGGCGTCCACTAGGGAGAAAACTTCGGCGGCATAATTTGCCGGCAGCGCCTCTTTTTCGTTTGCGGCGACGTGATAAAACCGCTCGCGGTAGGCTTGGGAACAGAGATTGAGCCAGACGAATTGCGGCTGAAATTTGTGCAAGGGGGAATCACCGCTTAAAACCTCGGTGGCAATGCTATCAATTTCGCCCTCGTAAATGTCAGGAAAAAAACCTTGTTCCACCAACGCCGCCTTCAACACATTCGTCAGTTGCCGGGTGGAGTTGTCGCTCAAAATGGCCAGCTTGACGACGGGATAACCGAGGGTGTTGCCGGTGAGTCCGCGTCCCTGCTGCGCCATCTTCAAGTAATCGGGTTTCGGGGCGATGCTCATGAATCGAGGGCGCTCAACGGCGGGAGGCGTAAAGATTGCAGATGCCCGTCTCCTTGAAATTGGCTTCCTGCTCAACCAAGGTCTTGAACCCGTGCGCCTCGATCAGTTCCACAATTTTTCCAAGCATGCAACCCTCCGCATCATGAACCTCCATCACCAATTGTTTGATCTTCGGCCAGTTTGACGCGCCCACCCCCATGAGGATTTCCATCTCGCAGCCTTCCGCGTCAATTTTCAGCAGGTCAATCCGCTGCAAGTCCTGTGCTGTAATCAAATCATCGAGACTGATTAACTCCGCCTTAAAACATTGCGGATCGGACAGCTTCCCCTCCATCAAGGAAGCGATAAACTCCTCCTCGCGCTCGGGACTCAACCTTAAGCGGCTGAGCTGGCTTTTTATCCCGCCGCGCAGGAACTGCGCATCCTTGGCGGCATCCGCCTTGAAACCGGAAAGAATCGAGTATCCGGCGTAGAAAGTGAAATCCGCCTCCTTTCTCGCATTGGAAATTCCTTTTTGAACCACCTGCACCTGATCTGCAAAGGCATTTGTGTTCGCCCTGATGATCTCACATAAAACCGGCGAGGGTTCGACCAGAACAATTTTGCAACCGGGAAATTGCTCCTGCAGAAAAACCGCAAACAAACCAATGTTGGCGCCAATGTCCACAACGACGGATGCGCCCGTCAGTTGGATGCCGTTCTTCAGGTAAACCCGATCCACAAACAGCTCCTTGTAGAGAAAATCTGTTTCATATTCATTCAGGTGAAACACCTGTTTGCCGTTCTTCAGCAGATATGTCTTCATCGCAATTCTGTTTGTCGCCATGAACCCGAAACCGGACACCGCTTTTTTACGCGGGATCTTCAAGTTTGGCATCTGGCTCACGCAAAAATATTTCAACAGGGCGACCCACCCTTCTGCTTCTTCGCGGCCTTTGCGCGGCATCATAGCCAAAGCAAAGGGGCGGATTCAACCTCAGACTGCACCCACATCGGCAAGCTAAAGCTTGAACTCCGGCGGGCGGGTTTTACCCTGCGTCCAGCCGTCACTATTTATGCAACCCGAAAACAATCCTGAAAAAAACAGTTTCATTCCGGCGCGTTATATTTCGCTCGCGGTCTGGGTCGGCGCGGTGCTGGTCGGCCTCCTCATCCCGCTGAGCATCCTCAGCAGCGGCTTCATCCCGCAGGACGACGCGATGCGCCATGTGGCGAAAGTTCTCTCCGGCAAGCCGTGGCCGGAAATCGTCGTCGTGCGCGACGGCTTCGGCAATGACGAGCATCCCGGCTGGCACGCCATCCTTGGCGCGGCGCACCGGTGGATGGGTTGGGACGCGGACGCGCTCATCAACTTCTCCGTCACCGCGCCGTTCTTCCTGTTCTGGATCGCCATGCTGGCGTGGCGCAAGCGGCCCGAGGCGATGCTCCTCGCGCTGTTCGCGGCGAGCTTGTGCGCGCCGGCGTCGTTCACGCGCACGTTATTCGGGAGGCCGTTCGTTTTCATCCTCATCGTGTTCGTGATGCTGCTGCAGATGTGGGCGCGGGCGAAAAAGATTTCCCTGTGGCAGATGCTGGCGAGCGTGGCGCTGGTGGGCGCGGCGGTGTGGGTTCACGGAAGCTGGTATCTGTTCGGCATCCTCATCGCGGGCTTTTTTCTGGTGGGCGAATGGCGCAAGACTTTCCAACTAACCGCGTGCTGGCTGGGCGGCGTGCTGCTCGGCGCGGCGCTCACGGGCAATCCGGCGGACTACCTGCACGCGACGACGGCGCACTTGTTCGGCGTGTTCGGCGGTGCGCCGTTGCAGCGGATGCTCGTCACGGAACTGCGGCCCGATGCGGGCGACATGGTGTTTGTGGTGGTAGTCGGGCTGATGCTCGTCTGGCGCGTGGCGCGCGGGGAATGGCGTCGCGGCGTGATCTTCAATCCCGTGTTCGCCATCGCGCTGATGGGCTGGCTGCTGGGCCTGAAGGTGGCGCGGTTCTGGGTGGATTGGGGTCTGCCCGCAGCAATCCTCTGGCCGCAGCAATCCTCTGGCTGGCGATGGAGCTGGAGGACGTGTTGAAGTCGCGCTGGCAACAGCAACGCCTCTCCACACTCGCGCTCGCGGGCGTGGCGGCGGCGGCGGTGTTCATCGCGACAACCCGGGACATCGCCGGGCGCTGGACGAACGACCTCACGGCGGAATACGTCACACCGGAAACGCCCGGCATCGCCGGCTGGCTGCCGGACAAGGGCGGCATCATCTACTCGTCCGACATGCGGGTGTTTTTCACGATGTTCTACAAGAACCCTCGCGCGGACTGGCGCTACATGCTCGGCTTCGAGTCGGGCATCATGCCGGAGGAAGATTTCAACATCCTCCGCAAGATCCAATGGAACTGGTATACGCCCAAGGCCTACGCGCCGTGGGTGAAAAAGATGCGGCCCGAAGACCGCATGATGTTCCGCCAGGATACGCAACCCGTCGTCGCCGGGCTGGAGTGGTATTACGCCGCGACGGATACATGGATTGGCCGTGTGCCCCGCAAAAAGACCGGCGAAGCAAAACCGTAGGCGGGGTTCGGGAAAACTTTTGCGGCGGAAGTTTGCCTTGGACTGCGGCGACACGTCGCCGCTTTGAAACTGGGAGACACGTCTCCCAGTTTCAAAGCGCGGTCATGACCGCGCACTCCACATTTCCCAACGTCGTCGCCAATCCCAAAGGGATTGCATCATTCAGCCCAGGGTTGCGCCCAGCTATAACAATTCATGCTGACATTGGCGCAGTCATGTTTGCCGGGCGCTGGTAGGGCGCGTCGCTCCGCGCGCGCCGCTGGCTGGCACGAAAGCGTTCTGGTTCACGACGGCGCGC
>JANMJO010000228.1:0-11043 GCA_031371425.1 Verrucomicrobiales bacterium
GTCGAAGACGCCGCGCAGGCCGTGGACGCGAAATACAAAGGCAAGACCGTCGGCACGTTCGGCGAAATCTCGTGCTTCAGTTTTTATCCCGGCAAAAATCTCGGCGCTTACGGCGAGGGCGGCGCGCTCGTCACGAACAACACCGCGTTCGCCACGCGAGCGCGTTCCCTGCGCGAACACGGCTCGACGCAGCGCTATTACCACGACGAAGTCGGCTTCAATTATCGCATGGTAGGAATTCAAGGCGCGGTGCTCGGCGTGAAGCTGAAGCATCTCAACCGCTGGACGCACGACCGCCAGCGCGTGGCCAAGCGTTACGCGGAATTGCTCGCCGACACGCCGCTGCAACTGCCGCGTGAGGCGGCGGGTTGCGAGAGCGCGTGGCATCTTTACGTCGTGCGGCACGCGCGGCGCGATGAGTTGAAGAAACATCTGGAGGCGAACGGCGTCGGCTGCGCGCTGCATTATCCGCTGCCGCTGCACTTGCAGAAATGCTACGCGAGCCTCGGCTACAAGACCGGCGATTTTCCCGTGGCCGAAAAAGCCGCGCGCGAATGTTTGAGCCTGCCGATTTATCCCGAGTTGACCGAAGAACAAATCCTGCGCGTCGCGGTGGTCGTCAAAGAATTCTTCCGCAAGTAAGTTAATCCACCGTCCGCATCTGCACGGTGTCCACCATCTGTTCGGAGATGACGATGGAGCCGATGACCACGATGGTCTGGCCTTTCTTGAGGTGGCCGGCGGCGGTCAGGCTCTTCAGCGCGCCTTCGATGGTGTTCCCCGGATCAATCATGTCGAACGGCACGACTACCGGCGTGATGCCCCACGGCAGCGTCAGCCGCGCGGCAAGTTCCTCCTGCGCACACAACGCGAAGATCCGCGAGTAGCGCGGCCGCATCCACGCCGTGTGCCGCGCCATGTGGCCGTGCCGCGTGAACACGAGTATCGCCTCGGCCTTCAATTCGTTGGCCATGACCACGGCGCTCTTGACGAGCTTCTGCCGGGCGGTGGTGAGCATGGCGCCCTCGACATAATTCGCGCCGCCGCTGCGCTCGGTGCGCTTGGCGATGCGGTCAAAAACTTCAATGCACTTGATCGGATATTTGCCCACGGTGGTCTCGCCGCTCAACATGATGGCGTCTGCCTGCTCGAACACGGCGTTGGCCACGTCGGTGACTTCGGCGCGCGTGGGCATGGGCGATTCAATCATGCTCTCGAGCATGTGCGTGGCGACGATGACGGGCTTGCCGGCGCGCTGGCAAAGTTTCACGATGCGGCGCTGGATGATGGGCAGCTCCTCGTAGGGAACTTCGATGCCGAGGTCGCCGCGGGCGACCATCACGGCATCGGCTTCGGCGATGATGGCATCGAGATTCCGCAACGCTTCTTGGTCCTCGATCTTGGCGATGACGAGGGGCTGGCATTTTTCGCCGTCGAAAAGCTGCTTGAGCTGGAGTAGGTCGCGGGACTCGCGCACGAACGAGAGCGCGATGTAATCCACGCCCACGTCGAGGCCGAGGGCGACGTCCTTGATGTCTTTGGCGGTGAGAGCGGGAAGGCTGACCTTGACGCCGGGGAGGTTGATGTGGCGGCGGCTGCCGAGGGTGCCTTCGGTGAGGACTTCGCACTCGACCTTGTTGCCGTTCTTGGCGAGCACCTTCATGTGGATGGCGCCGTTGTCCACAAGCACTACATCGCCGACGCTGATGTCGTTGATGAAGTTCTCGTAGTTGACGTTGACGGAATGCTCCTCCTCGCTGCGTTCGGCGCAGACGGTGAGGATAAATTTCTGGCCGGGCTTGAGGTCGAGCGGCACGGAGAGGTCGCCGGTGCGGATGGCCGGGCCTTGGGTGTCCATCATGATGCCGGTGAATTTCTGGCGCGCAGCGGATGCGGCGCGGATGTCCACGACGACGCGGCGCACCCAGTCGTGGGGCGCGTGGGACATGTTCAGGCGGAAGATGTTCACGCCCGCGTCAATGAGTTTACCGAGCATCTCCGGCGAATCCGTGGCCGGGCCGAGCGTGGCGATAATCTTGGTGCGCCGACAATCAATGTGTTTGGCAGAATCCATCGCGGCAGCATAGGAGACGCGCCTGCATTGGAAAGTTTATTCAGCCCGGAAACTGGTTGCCCGCTAAAATCTCAAATGAGGCTTGCCATTTTTCCCGTGCGCGGCCAAAATTTCCGTCACTTATGGCTGATGTATCAAACAAATATTCCGAAAACGCATCCGGCAAGATGTATGTGGACAACCAGTGCATTGACTGCGACCTCTGCCGCGAAACTGCACCCGACAATTTTAAGCGCAACGACGACGGCGGATATTCCTTCGTTTACAAACAACCGGAGAACCCGGATGAGGAAGCCCGCTGCAAGGAAGCCAAGGAAGGCTGCCCGGTCGAAGCCATCGGCGACAACGCCTAGCCGTTCGCCGCAACACACTCAACCCGCAGGCTCACGCCTGCGGGTTTTTTGCCGCCAAGATCGCCCGCCGCAACAGCTCCAGCGCCTGCATCGCCGTCGCCTCCTTGAATGCCTCGCGCCCTAGGGCGTTGAGCGCGCGCTCCACCTCCGTCCCGTCCGCCGCAGCGAGCGCGATGAACACAGTGCCCACGGGTTTCTCCGCCGTGCCGCCCGCCGGCCCGGCGATGCCCGTGATGGCGAGCGCCCAGTCCGCGCCGGTGACGCGCCGCGCGCCTTCAGCCATCTCCCGTGCGACGGCCTCGCTGACGGCGCCGTGCGCGGCGAGTGTTTCCGGGCGCACGCCGAGAAATTTTTCCTTCGCCGCATTCGCATAAGTCACCAAACCCGCGAGCAGCACGGATGACGCCCCGGGCACGTTGGTGATCTTGTGCGCGAGCAAACCGCCGGTGCAGGATTCCGCCAGCGCGAGCGTCTGCCTCCGCTCTGTGAGCAGGCGCACGACGAGTGCTTCGGTGGGTTCGGAGGATTTGTCGTTCAAGCGGAGAAACGTTAGCACACGCGGAAAAAAACTGGAAGCCGGGCGTGCGTCCAAAAAAATGGCGGCTGAACATCGGAGCGTTCAGCCGCCAGAGACAGGCCGGAGTTACTGCGTTTTTCGCACCGGCCTAGAGGAAAGTCAGCGGATCAGCGCATAAAACATCGCCGAGAACATCGCCGCGACAATCAACACCGACACCGCCGCCCCCATTCCGAAGGAATCGTCAGCGGGGGGTTCGGCGGCGGCTACTTTCACGCGCGTGGCGGGCGGCCTGGAGGCAGGCTTCGCCCGCAAAATCAGTTTGGTCGTGTGCCCGGTCGGGGCGGCGGGGACGATGATATTCTGGAAACACGTGGGGCATGCCACGACCTGGCCGCCAGCCTCGGCGGAGCACTCGATGTGCTGGTGACACACGGGACAGGCGAACTTGAACTCGCGGATTGTGGTCATGGTTCATTGCATAGAATAACCCGTGCCATCGCCATTTTTCCGGGGCGCACGCGGCGATTTTGCGCGATTGCTCGGCTTTTGGGAGATTGTGCGGGGAGGAGTTTCACCGCCGCCGCCAGTCAGCGTGTGAATTTTCTGCCAGCGGGCCGAAACTCACGCATCTGCGTCCGCCGGGTTCAAGGCTTCCGCCGCGACGGTTGTTTGGCGGGCTGCTTCGGCGGTTTCGGCGGGATGATTTCCGCAGTGAAGCTGCCGGCCACGCAGCTTTTCAACTCGTCGGGCATGACCAGATAAATCTTTCCCGGCAACCGGTTGCCTGCGAGCTGCGCGAACTCAATCCGCAGCGCGTAGCCCGCCGTGAAATTCTGCGTCACCGCCTGTTGCTGGTCGTTCTTGCTGCGCAAAATCACCCGCGGCACCACTGGCAGATTGGTCGTGATGTTGACTGATTGCCCGGCCAGATCGCTGCTCCGCACCGCGTGCAGGTAAATCGAAACACCCAATGCCGGCGGCCATCCGCCGCCCTGACGCAGGTTCAACAACCCGCCCTGCAACGTCGCCCGCTCACAGGAAAAATCCTTGCCCGCGATGCGCCCCGCCGCCGCCGCATCCGGCAGGACGGCCTCGGCGAGATCCAACTTCCACCTCGGGTCGCTCACCGTTGCCGCGACTGCGGACGGCGTGGAGGGCGACGCAGCCATGCTCGTTTCGCTCCGAGTGGACGGCGGTGTTGACGGCGGGCTTGCCGAGAAAAGTTTTTCACGGAACACAATCGCCGCCGCCACCACCACGACGACCAAAATCCCCGCCACGACCGCCGCCACCGGGAATTGTTTTTCAGCCACCACCTGGTTCGATGCCTCCAGACCTGCGCCGCCGACCGGACGCGGGTGCTTGGGAATCTTGATGCCGGTCAGGATGAACTTCGGATCGCTGCTCGCAGGCGACTGGGGCGCGATGATTTTCTGGAAGCACGTCGGGCATTCCATGGTCGTGCCAGAGTGCTCGGCGTCGCACTGAATGTGCTGACCGCAATGAGGACAGGCATATTTGAATTCGCTCATGACCTGGAATCTGGTTCTCCGACTGGCGAAACATCCCACTTTCCCCCACGCGCGGCAACCCGCCATTTTCATTTGGGAGTGACTTTTCCGGCGGCTGGACGCAAATTTCGCGCGTCATGAAAAAGCATTCTCCCGTCTCCCGCAGCGGACGCTTCACCGCCGGCCCCGGCGCGGACGTCGCCGCGTTCTCCCAATCCATTTCCTTCGACTGGCGGCTCTGGCGGCAAGACCTCCTCGGCTCGATGGCTCATGCCGAGATGCTCGCCAAGATTGGCGTGCTCTCGAAAAAAGAATGCACCGCCATCGTGCGCGGCCTCGACAACATCGGCAAAGAAATCGCCGCCGGCAAATTCAAGTGGAAACCCGAACTCGAAGACGTCCACATGAACATCGAGGCGGAGTTGACCAAGCGCGTTCCCGCCGGCGCGAAACTCCACACCGCCCGCTCGCGCAACGACCAGGTCGCCCTCGACGTGCGCCTCTGGCTGCGCGACGAAATCAGCTTTCTGCTCGACGAAATCTCCGACCTGCAACGCGCGCTCGTCACGCTCGGCGAGAAATATTCCGATGTGCTCATCCCCGGCTACACGCACCTGCAACGCGCCCAGCCCGTCTATTCCGCGCACCACGCGCTCGCCTACGTCGAGATGCTGGAGCGTGATTGCGACCGGCTGTGGGATTGCTGGCAGCGTGTGAACGTCTGCCCGCTCGGCAGCGGCGCGATTGCCGGCAGCACGCTCCCGCTCAAGCGCGAACTCGTCGCCAAGCTGCTTGGCTTTGTGGATGCCAATGGCAAACCGCAGCTCACGCAAAATTCCATGGACGCCGTGAGCGACCGGGATTTCGCCGTGGAATTCTGCGCCGCTGGCGCGCTGCTCGCCGTTCACCTCTCGCGGCTCGCCGAGGATGTGATCCTCTGGGCCAGCGCGGAATTTAACTTCATCAAGATTGCCGACGCCTACACCACCGGCTCGTCGCTCATGCCGCAGAAGAAAAATCCCGACGTGGCCGAGCTCACGCGCGGCAAATCCGCCCGCGTCATCGGCAACCTCGTCTCGCTGCTCACGCTGTTGAAAGGTCTGCCCATGACCTACAATCGCGATTTGCAGGAGGACAAGGAACGCCTCTTCGACACCGCCGACACCGTGCGCGCGTCCGTCCGGCTCATGGCCGCGATGTTGCGGAACACCCAGGTGAACCGCGCCGCCTGCGCCGCCGCCGCGAGCGACCCCGCATTGCTCGCCACCGACCTCGCCGATTATCTCGTGCACAAGGGAATGCCTTTCCGGCACGCGCACCACGCCGTGGGCGCGGTCGTGGCGCTGGCGGAAAAAACCGGCTCGCCGAGCCGTAGCGGAGCGAAGGCTGGCAAGCCGCTCAACCACCTCACACTCGCCGAACTGCAAACCGTGGACAAAACCTTTGGCCGCGACGCGCTCGGCGTGTTCGACCTGCAACGCGCGATGGCGAAAAGGAATCTGACCGGCGCACCGGGAACGAAAGAAGTCGGGAAGCAAATCACGCGGTGGCGGAAGCAGCTTTCGTGAACAAAATCAAATCCGCCGATCACAAATAACATGATTATTTCTTGGGATAAATATGCCGTCAAAGATACGGATGAGAACACCTTGATTTTAACTAAATCTGGACGCTTGTTTTGGGTTGCGCCGGATCAATGGAGTCTGGCAGGTGAGCTTTTTGAATCTGCTTATAGCACCATATTCAGTGAGGATATTGCCCGACACCTAGCCGGTTGTGAGCGGGAATTCAACAAACGAGATACATATCTCGTTAAATGCAACAATTTCATAGAGAGATTTTTTATTTTTATATTCTTTGCTTTGTTTTGGTTGCTTTTTTGTATGGGTGGGATTGGGAGTTGGGAGCTATAAATAACAGATGTGACGAACGGAAAACTTTTCCCGGCAGCATGATTTAATAAGATGGCGGGCGCGCTAAACAACTTGCTCCGTGCCACCTCGCGGTCGTTTTACCTGACGCTGCGCGTGCTGCCCTCCGCCGTGCGCCAGCAAATCGGCCTCGCGCTGAAATGAAAGCCGCCGCCAAAACCAGAACACTCCAGCCCACCCGGCGCCAGCCGGCGGCCCGGGCCGTCGCGGTCAAGGGTTACGCGCCGGCCTTCCGCGAGATCATCGGGCTGATCCAATCCGCCCGGCAGCGCACTTCCTGCCTTCGTGCCGGAGGCACAACCGGAAATTAGCCAGCCACAAGGTGGCTGGTAACGTCCACCCAATTTCATCTCGTCCTGAAAGGACGGCGGAAATATCCACACCTAAACCCATTCCGGCCTTCCATCGTCCCTCCGGGACGAATGATGTTTTTCACCGAGACCAGACACTTCGTGTCTGGCTAATTTCCGCTGTCCCTGCGGGACTGTTGAAATGAAAGCTGCCGCCAAAACCAGAATGCTCCAGCCCGTCCGGGCAGCGAGCGTTCCGCCTTCGTGCCGGAGGCACAACCGGAAATTAGCCAGCCACAAGGTGGCTGGTAACGTCCACCCAATTTCATCCCGTCCTGAAAGGACGGCGGAAATATCCACACCTAAACCCATTCCGGCCTTCCATCGTCCCTCCGGGACGAATGTCTTTAATGCGGCTTTCCAGACACTTCATGTCTGGCTAATCTCCGACGTCGCTTCGCGACCCAAACACAATCCGACAACGGTATGCCGTCCACGCATTTAAGCCTGCATTACCACATCGTCTTTTCCACGAAAGACCGCCATCCGTTCATCGTCGATGAATGGCGTCCCCGCCTCCATGAATATCTCGGCGGTCTGGTTCGCGCGGCGGACGGAATCCCGGAAGCCATTGGCGGAACGGCGGATCATGTTCATCTTTTGGTCGGCCTGCGGGCAACGCACGCGCTCGCGGCATTCGTGCAGGACATCAAACAAACCTCGTCGCGTTGGGTTCACGAAACCATCGGTGTAAAGAACTTCGCATGGCAACCGGGCTACGGCGCGTTCACGGTGAGCGTTTCCAATTGCGACACGGTTAAGGAATACATCGCCAACCAGCCGGAACATCACCGCACCAAATCGTTTCAGGAGGAATATGTGTCGTTCCTCCAAAAGCATCGCGTGGAATACGATGAAAAATATTTGTGGTGATGTTTCCGATGTCCTTCCAGGACAAAGATTGATTTTAACGTGTTCCAGACACTCCGTGTCTGGCTAATATCCGGCGTCCCTCCGGGACATTGAAATGAAAGCCCATCCCAAAACCGGCACGACGGGCGAGTTCACCTTTGTCGTCGGTCCGGAACACACGATCACGTTCGCCACGGACGGGATGCCCGCCGTGTTGAGCACGCCCAACCTCATCGGGCTGCTGGAACGCACGGCGCGCGAATCCCTGCAACCGTTCCTCGACGCGGACGAGCGCACGGTGGGCACGGAGATCGAGTTGCGCCACCTCGCGCCGTCGCCGCTGGGCGCGCGGGTGACCATCACCACCCGCGTCATCCACGCGGAAGGCCGGGCAGTCTCGTTTCAGGTGGAGGCACGCGACGAGCATGAAGTCATCGCGCGCGGCGTGCACAAACGCGGCGTCATCCGCACCGGCAGCTTTGCCAAGCGCGTGGCGGGCAAATCCAAGACATGAACGCGGCGCTCAACGAATTGCTGAAACAGACCTCGCGCTCGTTTTACCTGACGTTGAGCGTGCTGCCCGCCGCCGTGCGCCCGCAAATCGGCCTCGCCAGTGGAGCGCGGCGTTCACGCCGCTTCAACATCCGCTAAACAATGCGCCCGGATTTGCTCGAATGACTCTCTGTTGTCAGACCATTGAAGCGGCCTGAAGGCCGCGCGCCGGGACGCAGGCGGAAAACTTTCCCCGCTTGTTTTCTGCCTGAAACTATTTAGTTTTCCACCATGACGTTTCCGATCACCGCCTACATTGAAGCCGCGCTGGAACGGGCGCGTTACGACAAGCTGGACGACGGCTCGTTCGCGGGCGAAATCCCCAAGCTCAAGGGCGTGGCGGCGTTTGGCCGCACGTTGCGCGAGTGCGAGGGCGAACTGCGCTCGACGCTGGAGGACTGGATTCTGGTCGGGTTGCGGATGGGTCACAAACTGCCCGTGCTGGCCTTTTGCGGTTGAGTGGATTATTATTTTGCCATTATGCAAATGGTCGCCCTTGAAAAAGCCCAGGCCACGCTCGCGGATTTGCTCCGGCAGGTCGCGGGCGGCGAGGAGTTCACCATCACGCAGAATGGCGAACCGAAGGCGAAGCTCTCCCCCGTGTCCGCCACCGCCTACCGCAAGAACGGCATCCTGGTGCATCACTCGGAGCGCGCCATTTCTGCGCAGGATGTCGCGAACGCGCTGGCCGAGGAATAATCCGTGAACCTTCTGGATGTCAACGTCCTGATCGCGCTGGCGTGGGATGGGCATGAACATCATCTGGCGGCGCACGCGTGGTTTGGAAAAAATTCATCTTCGGCCTTTGCCACCTGCAACACCACGCAAAGCGCCTTCCTGCGGTTAAGCCTCAATCCAGATGTCGTGGGTTGTAAGTTGAACATTGCCGAGGCGCTCTCCCAATTGGAAAGTTTCACCAAGCATCCCAGCCATCAATATTTGGAAGACGGCGCGTTGGACACGTCCGCTTCGGCATGGCAAACGGTGACTGGCCATAAGCAGGTGACGGACACCAATCTGGTTTTGATTGCGCAACGTCACGGCGGCAAATTTGTCACGTTCGATGGCGCAGTGCGAAACCGATTCCCAACCGGCCAGCAAAATCTGGTGGAAGTCGTCCGGTGATTCAACCAGCCTGACCGATGAGCGAAAATCTGGCGCAATTGCTCAAGCAAACCTCGCGCTCGTTTTACCTGACGTTGCGCGTGCTGCCCGCCGCCGTGCGTCCGCAAATCGGCCTCGCCTACTTGCTCGCCCGCACCACCGACACCATCGCCGACACGGAACTCGTCCCGCCAGCGCAACGGCTCGCGGCGTTGCAAGCCTTGCGCGGGCGGATTCTGGGCGCGAGCGCTGCGCCGCTGGATTTCGGCGCGCTCGCTCGCTCGCAAGCCGCGCCCGCCGAACGCGCGTTGCTGGAGAATGTCGAAGTAGCGCTGGCCGAACTGCAAAAACTTTCCGCCGCCGACCTGCAACTCACCCGCGCTGTGCTGGAAACCATCACGAGCGGACAGGAGCTGGACTTGCAACGGTTCACCGTTGGGAGTTCCGCCTTCAGGCGGCAAGGTTCGGAAAATTCCAACGCACAGGATTTTACGGACACCCAACCGCCTGAAAGCGGAACTCCGAACATCATCGCGCTGCGCACCGACGCCGAACTGGACGACTACACCTATCGCGTGGCCGGTTGCGTGGGCGAGTTCTGGACGAAGATTTGCCGCGCCCACATTTTCCCCAACGCGAAACTCGACGACGCCCAGCTTCTCGCCGATGGCATCCGTTTCGGCAAAGGCCTGCAACTCGTGAACATTCTCCGCGACCTCCCCGCCGACCTCCGCAATGGCCGCTGCTACCTCCCCGCCGAAGACCTGACCAGACTCGGTTTGTCACCCGCCGATCTGCTCGACCCCGCCAGCGGGCCGAAGCTGCGTCCGCTCTACGACGCCTGGCTCGACCGCGCGGAGTCCCACCTCGCCGCCGGCTGGAGCTATACGAATTCACTGCCATGGAGCTGCATGCGCGTCCGCCTCGCCTGCGCGTGGCCGGTTTTGATCGGCTCGGAAACACTCCGGCGGCTGCGCAAAGCAGACATCCTAGACGCCCGGCAGCGGGTGAAAATCAGCCGCAGCGAAGTGAAACGGCTGATGCTCCGCTCCGTGCTGCTCTACCCATTTCCGACGGCGTGGCAGAAGCTGTTTCCGCCCACAAACAAGCGGCTACAAGCGTAAAAGCTATTGCGCCGACCCCCCTTTTCCAGTAACTATTACCCCCATGCAGATTTCAAAGTATTCCAAGTTTTTTCTTGCCGCCCTTCTGCTCCTTGGCGGACTTCGCCCGATCGTCGGCCAGACCGACACAGACGAAGAAGCCGCCCGCGCCAAAGCCCGCGAAGAGTTGAACCGCAAGATGGCCGAACTCGAGGCGCAATTGTCCGAAGCCGAGACCCCCAAGCCCCCCGCTGAAACTGATACTACCGCCGCCGAAGCACTAGCCAAAATCGAAGCCGAAAAGAAAGCCAAAGCCGAAGCCACCCGCCTCGCTGCCGAGAAAATCGCCAAGGAAGAGGCTGCCAAGAAGGCCGAAGCCGAAGCCGTCCGCAAGAAAGTCGAAGAACAAACCCGCCTCGCCGCCGAGAAAAAAGCCCAGATGGAAGCCGAAGCCTCCAAGAAATCTGAAGCTGAAAAGAAAGCCCTCGCCGAGACCGAAGCCCGGAAACTTGCCAAAGAAAACCAGCTCGCCGCCGAGAAAAAGGCTGAAACCGAAGCCGCCCGCAAAAAAGTCGAAGAACAAACCCGCCTCGTCGCCGAGAAAAAAGCCCAGATGGAAGCCGAAGCCTCCAAGAAATCTGAAGCTGAAAAGAAAGCCCTCGCCGAGACCGAAGCCCGGAAACTTGCCAAAGA
>JANMJO010000230.1:0-20393 GCA_031371425.1 Verrucomicrobiales bacterium
TATATTCCCAGCCCCCGCACCGGGCTGGACTATGACAGCCTGATGGAAAACCCGCCCTATGATATACCGCTGCCTGCGCTGATCGACGCGGCAGCAGCGCAGCCGGTGGCATTGGCGATGGCGGGGATTTTGTTGCGGATGGAGCGGGTATCGGGTGGCGCGCTCAAGGTCTGCCGCACTGCCGCCGAGGTTCGCGCCTGTGTGGCAAATGGCACCATCGCCGCCCTGATGCATATGGAGGGGGCAGAGGCGATAGGGGCCGATCTGGATGCCCTGCACGCCTTTCATGCCATGGGGCTGCGGTCCGTCGGGCCATGAGAAATTCCAGCAGGCGGAACTCGCGCGCGGTCAGTTCAAAAGTTTTGCCGCCGCGTTGCGCGCGGTGCGAGACGGTGTCCAGCGTGAGGTCGCTGACGCGGAGGACGGTGGATTTGTTCTCGCTGCCGCGCCGTCCGAGCGCGCGGACGCGCGCGACGAGTTCGGCGATGACGAATGGCTTGGGCAGGTAATCATCCGCGCCAGCATCGAGACCTTCGACGCGTTCGTTGACTTCGCCGCGAGCGGAGAGGAGCAGCACGGGTGTTTTGTTTCCGCGCTCGCGCAACTGGCGCAGCACGCTTAAGCCATCGCGCCCCGGCAGCATGATGTCGAGCACCACGCCATCGAAGGGCGTGGTGCAGGCGGCGGCAAGGGCGTCATCGCCATTGCCGCAGACGTCCACGGCG
Organism: Verrucomicrobiales bacterium; assembly: GCA_031371425.1. GTDB lineage: Bacteria > Verrucomicrobiota > Verrucomicrobiia > Limisphaerales > JAFMIX01 > JAFMIX01. Next base: position 726 of record JANMJO010000230.1, read on the forward strand.
AAGCCTTCGGCTTGGAGCGCCTTGCGGATGAAGGCGGCGGTCTTTTTTTCGTCTTCGACGACGAGCACGCGCATGGGTGTAGTGTGGCCAAAACAGCAAGTTGCCGACGAGCTAAACCCGTCGGCAATTGCCCGGGAGGTTTCGGGGTTCAGTCTTTGTGTTCGCCCTTTTCCTTCTTGGCGTCCTCGGCTTTTTCCTTGGCTTGGTCTTCGGGCGTTTCTTTGGTGACGCTCATGACTTCGCCGGAGATGGCGCAGACGGCGACTTCGGTGATGTCCGTCGAGCCGGGCGTGGTGATGTCGAATGACCAGATGAGCTTGCCCTTTTCCTTTTCGAGTTCACCGTCCTTGATCGTGCCGCCGGGGACTTTGGCGAGGGCGGCCTTCTCGGCGTCAGCGCGGGAGACTTTCGCCTGCGCGGCGAGTTGGGCTTGTTCCTGTGCTTCGGTGGCGCAGCCGGCGAGGCCGGCGCTGAGGAGGGCGAGGGTGAGGCTGGCGATGAGGATGTTTTTTGTTTTCATGTTATTGATTTGTTGGCCGGCGTTGTGCCGGTTTCAAGGAGTAAACCTATTCAACATGAAGCCGCGATGGAACCAAGATGAATTCTTTGTCATCCGATCCGGTGAATGAAGAAGGAAGGATGCAGAATGAAGAATCAAATCCACGCCCAAGCGCCGATTTCTTTATTCTTCATTGTGCCTTTTCTTCATCTGCCGATGCACGAAGAAATAATACAGCGCGCCCAGCACCACCATCGCGCCGGCCAGCCACAGCGTGATGCGATGATACCCGCCCTTCATCAATTCCGCGTCCTGCCCCATCTTCACGCCCAGCCAGCACAACACCGCGCACCAGATCGCCGAACCGATGAGGGTGAAGATGGAAAATTTCAGATAATCCATCCGCACAATCCCCGCCGGGATGCCGATGAGATGCCGCACCACCGGCAGCAGCCGCGAGACGAAAATCCCCATCGCGCCGTAATGCGCGGCCCAGCGTTCTGCGCCCTCCACCTTTTCCGCCGAAACAAAAATATATTTTCCGTAACGCAGCGCCAGCGGCCGCCCCGCCCACCGCGCCGCCCAATACATCGCCGTCGCACCGAGCCACGATCCGACCGTGCCCGCCAGCACAATGCCCCAGAGGCTCAACGGCAGTTGCCCCGTGTGCGCCAAGTGCGCGGCGGGCGGGATGACGACCTCGCTGGGCAGCGGGAAGATGGAGCTTTCCACCGCCATCAGCAGGGCGATGAGCGGATAGCCGCCCGCCTGCAGCGCGGAGGAATACCAATTCGTGAGTTGCTCGATGAGTTGATGCATGGGGCGTGTTTATAGCGGAAAAGTCCGGCGGAGCAAGCGGCAACCGGACGTTCTTGTCTCGCCCGTTTGAAAACTTGATTTGCCGCGCCCGTTTCTCCATCCTCCGCCTGATAGTTGCAATAATTTTATGTCATCACTCGCCGGCAAAATCGGAATCGTCTTTGGTGTCGCAAACAAACGCTCCATCGCCTGGGCCATCGCGCAAGCGTGGGCGGCGGAAGGCGCGAAGCTCGCCTTCACCTACCAAGGCGAACGCGTGAAGGAAAACGTGGAGGAACTCGCCGGCACATTCGGCGCAGACACGCTCATCATGCCCTGCGACGTGACCAAGGACGAGGACATCGACCGCGTCTTCGCCGAAGTCGGCGCGAAGTTTGGCAAGCTGCACCTGCTGCTGCACTCCGTGGCGTTCGCGCCCAAGGCCGCGCTGGAAGGCGAATTCGTCAACACCACACGCGAGGCCTACCTCATCGCCCACAACGTGAGCGCGTATTCACTCGTCGCACTCTCCCGCGCCGCCGCGCCACTGATGACCGAGGGCGGCAGCATTGTGGCGATGAGCTACTACGGCGCGGAAAAAGTCGTGCCGCACTACAACGTCATGGGCGTGGCCAAGGCTTCGCTCGAAGCCAGCACCCGCTACCTCGCCTACGACCTCGGCCCGAAGAAAATCCGCGTCAACTGCATCAGCGCCGGCCCGGTGAACACGCTGGCGGCGCGCGGCATCTCGGGTTTTGCGGAAATGCTGCGGCAATACGAAACCCGCTCCCCGCTGAAACGCAACCTCGTGCCTGAAGAACTCGGCTCGACCGGCGTCTTCCTCGCCAGCGACGGCGCGGCGTGCATCACCGGCCAGGTCATCTACGTGGACGGCGGCTACTGCATCATGGGGATGTGATGGGAAGGTAGAACGAAGAATGCAGAATGAAGAAACCAAAGTGTGCCGGACGCCTGCGTTTCTTCATTCTTAATTCTGCCTTCTTAATTTGGCGGTGAACGCCCCATCCACGCCGTCCACGCCGCCAAGGCTGCCGGCTCTTTCAAAATGGGAAAGCCAGTCCGTAGCCGGCGAAAGTGCGCGGGGTTTGATTTCTCCCAGACGGCAACCCCGCCGGCCTTCGTGTGCCGCGAAAATCTCATAGCCGCTTTTTTCAATCTGAAAAAGCTCCAGCGGCCGCAACTGCCCCAGTTCCCGGCAAAGCCGATAATTGGGATTCCCGCATAGCGCCGCTTCCAGCCGGTTGCAGACCGTCTCCTGATTTGCCCCGCCTTCGAGCAGCAGCCGGTAACGCCAGCCGGGCGACGACTTGTCCGGCACCACCATGGCAAAGCGCGGCTCGGTGCCGCTGGAACGAAACGCCTCCTGCATGGCAGTTGCCACGAAGGATTCCGAAAGTTTTTCGCCGCACAAATCGCTCACATCATCCGCCCGGCCGGTAAAGCGCAAGGAAGGCGTTTGGCCCACCCGCCCGGTGACTTGCACCCGGTCGCCGAGGCGGTAGCGCCAGAGCCCGCCGCCGGTCGTCACAATCACCCCGTAAGTTTTTCCCGCTTCCAACTCATGCGCCTGTCCGATTGCGCCCGCCTCGTCCGCGAACTCAAAAAAGTGGGAACGCACCGCCAGCGGATGATTTTCACCCAGCGGAATCGTGACAAAGGCTTCGGTCGCCAGCAGGCCCTTGGCTTGGATGCTGACGTTGGGAAAGCGGCGGCGCAAATCGGGCAGGGCGTGGCCGGCGTGGGCGGCGGCCCAGCAACTGATGACCCGCAGTCGCGGCCAGAGCGTTTCGGGCTGGCGCGGGTCGGCGCGTTCGAGTTCGCGGGCGCGGGCCGGCTCCGCGCGATGCACCGCCTCCACCAGCGCGGCCCAATGCGCGGGAAGATAATCTAGCAGCAACGTCAGGAACGACGGATGCCAGACGGAAATGAGCCGCAGTTCCCGGCAGCGCAACAGGCAGAGCAGCGTTTGCCAGCGGAACTCCTCCATGCCGCTCCCGGGTTTAAGGCCGTCAGGTGCGACCATCGCGGCCCGGACCAGCCGGCTCCTAGCACCGCCCAGATACGAAGCGTCGTCCGCAAAACCGACCGGCACGGAGGAGGTTTCCGGCGCGATGGAAAAGGCGGGGGGAGAAACCGCCCAGTAGGATGGCCCGCCCAGAATCCTCGGATGCCGCAACGCGAGACCAGCCATCCACGGCCCGATGGCGCGATTGAACTCAGCTTGCAAACCGGCGGTGAAGGGAATCAGTTTCCGCGCCCCGGTCGAACCGCCGGTGGGAATCAGGTGCGTGACCGGGTCGGTCGTCAGCACCCCGGGTTCACCGGCGCGGATGCGGTCAATCCAAGGCGCGAACGCCGCGTAGTCCGCCGCCGGAACTTGGCGGGCAAACTCCGCGTAGTTGCGCAGCCGGTGAAAACCGTGGGCGCGACCAAAGGCGCAGGCAGCATTGGCGGCGAGCAGACGGCGCAAAATATTTTCCTGCGTGCGGGCTGGATGATTCAGGGCGTGCCGGAAGCTCGTGAGCGCGGGCAAGGCACTGCCTACCCACAGTGTATTGGCGATGGCGGCGGCGGTTTGCATCCGGCTAGGGTTTCATCATGCGCTGGCCGGCGCGGGTGAGGTTGTCTGCGCCGAGTTCCGTCAGGCAGACCAGTTCATCGCCGCACGCGTGGCCGAGGTTGCGGGAAAGAAAAAACGCGACGTGCGGATTCTGGTCGCGCCCGGCAGGAATCTCCTGCAAGTCGTCCCGCAACCGTTGCGGCGCGTTGAATCGCACCACGCGGCTGCCAGCGTCGAACTGCCCGCCGAAACGTTCCCGCGCGAGTTGGTCGAGCAGACGCTGCATGGCCGGCGGCGTGACCGCATCATGCCGGGGAAAAAACGTTTTCCAAAACACCGGCAGAAACCGGTAGGTGCGGAAGCCCGAAGTGAGCAGCAGCCAGAAACAACGGCCCGGCGGCAACGAGGCACGCAGTCGTTCCACCCCGGCAACCCACGCTCGCGGCAGCGCGCTGCTGCCCCACGCCGCCGGCGCGACGATCGTGTCGCCGGAGTAAATCACGTTGACGGTCGCGCCCTCGAAGCTCGTGGGGTAGGCCAGCAGGGTGGAAAAACCGACCAGCGTTCCGCCCTGATGCAGCAGCAACACAAGGCTCTTTTCCATCAGGTCGCGCCCAAACTGTTCCGGCGTCACGCCGAAAAAATGGCGCGACAGCAGTTCGAACATCGCGGCTTGCTGCGCCGCGCCCAATTCCAAACGCGGCACCAGTTCAAACTGGATGGGAGAAACTGCGTTCATAACAAAGCCACCTCGGGCGAAAGAATCCGCCCGTCCAATTCCGCCGCCGCGCCGCCGAGTCCGGGCCAGCGGACGAGATACATCCGGCTGCGATATTCGCGGCAGCGGAAATGTTGCCGGATGAAATTCAGCCGCGGGTCATCCGGCGCGAAGCCGAGCGTAAGCAATGCGATGCCGCGCCGGTTCGCGACGGCCTGCAGTTGGGCGGTCAGCTTGCAAGCGTCTGCGGGCTGAACGGCTGTAAACGCGGGCGTGACCGCGACGGAGAGCGTCGTGCCCGGCGCGGGGAGTTGCGGTCTGCCGACAAGGCGAGCGCAGAGGTTGTAAGCCGGGCGCAGGAAAGCCAGCCCGGACGAGTAACCTCGAATGACGGTTTGGCGGAAACCACGTTGATCCCAGAGCGCGGTCACTGCGGATGACTCATCGCTCCCGCCGCCAAAAAAATCTTCTGCACGCAAGCCGAGCGGCACGAGCGCGCGCAACTGGGCTTCCGTCCAGTGCGCGGCCAGTTGGTAAGAGCGGTTGTGTTGGTTGAGGGTGGTCGCGAGTTGCGGGACATCATCCGCGCAGGCAATTCGGGAAGGCGTTTGGGCGGAATCAGCGCGGAAAGCCGAATTGGATTTTGTGCTCAACAGCAGCGTCACAAACTCGCCGATGAATTCATAGGCGGGCAGGCCGCGCCGGTTGCGCTCTAAAAGCCGGCGCGCCCGATAGTTGTCGGCGGCGATGCTGGTGAAATAATAATCCGCTGGCGCGGCTTCCTGAAGTTCGCGGAAGCACGCGTAGCCCTGCCGCAGAATGTCGAACCGCCCGGCGCAATCCGCGTCGAGGCGCAGGCCGCCGAGGTAGCCGACGCGGCGGGCTTCGCCGTTCACGAAGCGCAAGCGGACGGCGCAGGTGCCGATGCAGACGATGCGCCCATGCTCGCGGGCGACGATGGTCTGCCGGGCTTCGCCGGGTTGGGCGGCGTCCGCAAAAAAATCCGGCTCGCGTTCCAAAGAGATGGAAATTGCGCCCGGCATGGGGTTCTCCCGGAGCAAGCGGCGGCAGGCGGCATCGTCCGCCGGCGTTGCCAGCCCGAAGCTAGGGGGTTCCACCTTGGGTAAGGTTAATTCGCGGTCAAGAGTTGTCCCCGCCATGATTCGTCTCCCAAAGGATAATGGTCGCGCAGGCTGACATCATTCCGGTGCAGCGCGTTGATGAGATAGAAGTTCCGCCACATGAACCAGTCGCTCCGGTTCGGGGAAGCGAAGCCGCGTTGCGCGATGCTGCGCCAAGAATAAAACTCGCGGCGGGCGGCGAGACAGTTTCGCTGGAGTTCTTCCGGCGCCATACCGCGTGGTTGGAAGGGAATTTTGTTGTAGCTGTAGCGCGGGTCGAGCCACCAGTTTTCGTAGAGCAAGCGGCCCTCCTGTTGCAGCCGGGCGTAAAGCGGCGTGCCGGGAAAGGGCGTCAGGTGATTGAACGCGGCGATGTAGAGCGAATGGCGGCGCGCAAAGGCGACGGTTTCCCCGAAGCTCTCCGGCGTGTCGCCATCGTAGCCGAAGACGAACGTGCCATAGACGCGGATGTGGTGGCGGCGCAGGTTGGCGAGCGCGGTTTCAAAGCCGCCGCGCAGCGTGTTGAAGGATTTGTTCATAGCCTTGAGGTTCGCCGGATTCAGGCTCTCAAAGCCGATGAGCACGCCCTGGCAGCCGCTGCGTTTCAGGAGGGCAAGGAACTCTTCGTCGTGTGCGGCGTTGATGGAGGACTGGCTGACCCAGCGGATGCCCAGCGGGATCAGCGCCCGGAAGAATTCCTTGGCCTCTGCCAGATTCGACGTGATGTTGTCGTCCACGAAGAAAAACAGCTTCCGCTCGTGCTTGATGGCGGCAATCTCGGCGAGGATGGCGGCAATCGGGCGACGGGTCTGGGTGGAGTTGAAGACAGTTTGCACGGCGCAGAAGTCGCACTTGAAATGACAGCCGCGTCCGGCCTCGACCAGGCCGATGGGGAGGTAGCGTTTGCCGCGAAAGATGGAGCGGTCCGGCCGGAGATCGGCGAGCGAGGCGCGCCCGGTCTGGCGGTAGAATTTTTCCAGCCGACCGTGGCGGGCGTCGTCAATCACGCGCGGCCAGAGTTGTTCGGCTTCGCCGCAGACGACGGCTTCGGCGTGCTGCGCGACTTCGTCCGGGCAGAGCGTGGCGTGGAAGCCGCCCATGACGACGGGGATTTTGCGGCGGCGATATTCGCTGGCGATCTGGTAGGCGCGGCGGGCGGTGTAGGTTTCCACGCTGATGGCCACAAGATCGGTGGGTTGGTCAAAGGGAATTTCTTCCATGCGGTCGTCGTGGAAGCGGATGTCAATCCCGGGCGGCGTCAAGCCAGCAAGCGTGGCGGCGGACAGAGCTTCCATCTGCCAGGTGCGGATGTATTTCTGTCCCGGCTTCCGTCCGATGCAGGGATGGATGAGGGTCAGGCGCACGGGAATGAAGAATTACGAATGCAGAATGAAGAAATCATTTTGCAATGGCGGGCTGGTATTCCGCTCTCTGCGTTCGGCGCTCCGCCTTTCCAATGACCCAGTCGCAGTTGTAGAAGCGACTCAAGTTGTGGGCGTAGAAACGATAGCCGAGGTTAGTACCCAGTTTCACCGGCCACGGCGCGGGCGAATGGAACATCCGCCGCGCCATGGATCGGAAGCTGTAGGCGTATTTCCACGCGGCTTCCGTGCCGGACTGCAATTCCTCCACGGTAAGCTTCGCCGGACGGAAGACGACGTGCTGGGCGTCGTAGAGTTCCCAGTTCCGGGTGAGGATGCGGCCTTCGGCTTCGAGTCGTTTATAGAGCGGGGTGTTGGGGAATGGGGTGACGATGGCGAAGCGCGGCAGATCAATTTTGGCCTGCACCGCGAACTCAGCGGTTTTGAGAAACACATCCGGTTCGTCGTGATCCAAGCCGAACACGAAGCAGCCTTGCAGCGCGATGCCGTGGTCGTGCAGTCGGCTCACGACGCGGGCGAACTTCTCGGGCGTGTTGAAGCCCTTGTGGCTTTGCCGGAGGTTTTGCGGCGAGATAGATTCCAGCCCCATCAGCAAACCTTTGCAGCCGCTGCGTTCGGCGAGGGCGAGTAGCTCCGCGTCCTCGGCCAGCAGGACGGTGGCGAGGCCATACCATTGCACCCGCAGGGGAATCAACGCGGTGAAGAGTCCGTGCGCATAATCGCGGTCGGCAATGATGTTCAGGTCCACGAAGATGAGTTTGCGCGCCCCGTGCTGGCGGATGTCGGCGATGACATCGGCGACCGGCTTCAGATACGGCTTGCGACCCCAGGCCGTCGGAACGACACAGAAATCGCAACTGTGGATGCAGCCGCGCGTGGCCTCGAAAACATTGTTGGTGAGAAAGCGGTCGGCGGGGAGCAGGTCGCGCCGGGGAAAGGGGCGGTTGGCGAGATCAAGGTTGGGCGACTGGTCGTAACGTGATTTCAACTGGTCCTTGGCGAAGTCGTGGAGTAACTGCGGCCAGGAGTCCTCGGCATAACCAACAACAACGGCGTCGGCATGCGGCAGGGCGTCTTCCGGAATCAGAGTCACATGAGGTCCGCCGAGCACCACGGCGATGCCGCGACTGCGGAAATGATCCGCCAGTTCGTAGGCACGTTTCGCCGTGCCGGTGATGACCGTCAGACCCACAAGGTCGGCATCCAAATCCAACGGCACATCGGCAATGCCTTCGTCAAACAGTTGGAGCTCTGCGTTCAACTCGGGCGGAACGAGGGCGGCGAGCGTGGTGAGCGTGAGCGGTTGATAGCGCAGTGATTTTTTCCAGATGCCGCCGCGATGCCGGTAGAGCGGGCCTTTGGGCGAGATGAGCGCGAGCTTGAGTTTGCGGTTCGGCATGGCGGTGTTTGTTGCCGACTGGTTTACGCCCTGCGCCACACCGCTTCAAGATGAATCATGGGGAAAGGCCGTTGATAATTTCGATGCGGGCGAAAAATTATTGATGCGGCGCGGCAAGATTTTCCATTGTTGTCCCATCGGCCCGAACATAGACTGCGAACCAATGCTGGCCAAGATTACAGTGCCTTCAAAGATTCCCGCCCGGGGTCAGCACTCCAGCTTGAGCCGGGCCGGACGACAGTTCCTGCCGCTGCGACATCCGGCGGACTGGCGGTCGCTGGGATTTCTGGGGCTGTTGAACCTCCTCTTTCTGGTGCAATGGACTGGCTGGTGCCGCTTTTGGGGATTGCTGCCGCTCACAGGGGTGCTGGCGTTTGTGGCGTGCGTTTGCAAACACAATCACATCCATTGTCGGACCTTTTCGCGCCAGGGTTGGAATCGGGCGTTTGATTTTTTTCTGGGGCTATGTACGGGGCAATCCACGACGGCGATTATTCCGGTCCACAATGAGCGGCATCACGCCCAATCACACACGGAAGAGGATTGTGTGCGCAGTTCGCTGGTCAAGTTCCGCTGGAACTGGCTCAACCTGGTTGTATTCCCCTTTGTCGCCATCTGGGCGGTGTATCGGAAAAAGCCGGAGGACCTAGAGCGGTGGCGGCAAAACAAATCCCCGCTCTATCGGCGGGCGTGGCAGGAACGATGGGTGGTGCGAATGTTTATCCTGATTCTGCTGGCCTGTGACTGGCGGGCCACGCTGATCTACCTCGGCTTGCCGTGGATGTTCGGACACTGGGGCATCGTGACGATCAACCTCCTTCAGCATCAGGATTGTGATCCGGCTTCGCAATTTGATCACTCGCGTAATCTGACCGGAAAATTGCTCAACTGGGTGTGCCTGAACAACGGATTTCACACGGCGCACCATCTGCAACCGGCGTTGCATTGGAGTCGGCTGCCGGAATTTCACGAGCGTCAGGTAGCACCGCGGATGCGGCCTAACCTTAATCACGACTCTTTGCTAAGGCTGCTGTGGGAGCGGTTTTTATGGCCCACCCCACGGATGAATGAAGCATGACAACCTTGTCCTCCATTGAGCCTGCGATGAATGCCGAATCCGACGGCGGAATAGATTTCTCGCGCCGGTTCATGCCCGAATCCCTGACTCCGCTTTTTTACACGGCGGCGTATGCGACTTTGACGGCGGGGCAGCAGCGCCGCTACAACCAGCTCAACGCGCTTTATTTCAATGAACAGACGGTGTTTTTTGAAACGGCGCTGGCCCAGAACGTCCTCAGCTTTTTTTTGGCCGGACATTTGCCGGCGAAGGTGCGGCAGCAATTGGAACAGTTCGCCCGCGAAGAGCGGGAGCACACCGAAATGTTTCGCCGGCTTAATTTGCTCTGTGCGCCGGAGCTCTATGCCGGACGAGATTTCCACTTCATCCAAGTACCGGGGACAGCCCGCCGCCTGCTGGCAGGAATCACCTACCGACCGGACTGGTTTCCGCTGCTGTTGTGGCTGATGCATCTGCAGGAGGAGCGCGCGCTTTTCTTTGGGCGGACTTTTTTACAGCACGGCCCGGAGCTAGAATCGCATTTTGTAGCGGCGCAACGAAAACATCTCGCCGATGAGGCGGGGCATGTCCGGTGCGACGAATGGTTGCTGGATCAGGTCTGGCCCCGTACCAATTTCCTAGTGCGCTGGGTCAACGCCCGGCTGCTGGCGTGGATGATGGCAGAGTATTTCACCGCGCCCAAGCGGGCTGGCTTTCGAGTAGTAGCGCAACTGGTGGCGGAATTCCCGGAATTGCGGCCACGCCAGGCGGAGATTTCTAGGCAACTGCTCGGCTTGAAGGATGACCGGACGTTCTGCCAATCATTGTATTCCCCGGAGAACGTGCCCGGCACGTTTCAGCGGTTTGCCGCGTGGCCGGAGTTTCGCTTCATCTCTCGAGTGCTGCCCGGCTATCAGCCGGAGGCGACCGTATGAGCGCAACGAAATATCCTATTCCCGGTCGGCTGAACCTCGTTCTTGCCGCCTTGGTGGTGGGGTCATGTTTCGCATTGCTGTGGGAGGCGGGCCGGGTGGATGCGTGGTGGGCGGTCGCCCTGCTGGCGCTGGTTTATGGATTGGTGATGAACACGGGGTATGCGCTGTGCCACGAGGCGGAGCATGATCTGTTTCATCCCAACCAGCGGGTCAACGATTTGGCGGGCACGATTGTGACTCTGTTCTTTCCGGCATCGTTTCAACTCCGACGGCAGGGGCACATCGGCCATCACCTGCGCAACCGGACGGATGACGAGGCATTTGATCTGTATTTCGAGGGGGAGAACCCGGTTTGGAAACACCTGCAGTTTTACGGCATCCTCACCGGATTCTTCTGGCTGGTCATCGTGTTCAGCAACCTGCCGGCGCTGCTGCATCCCGCGTGGCTGGCCGGGAGGAAGGCGGGCTTTGACCGGCCCACGGCGGCGCTGCAAGAAACGCTCAATCCCAAAACTTTTCCCCGGATGCGGCTCGAGGCGTTGCTGGTCTTTCTGCTGCATGGCGCCATGATCTGGTTTTTTGCAATCCCCGCCCTGCGTTACTTCGCTGTGCTGTGCGGCTTCGGGTTCATCTGGTCCACCCTGCAATACATCCATCACTATGCCACGGTGCGGGACATCCAGCGGGGAGCCGTCAATGTCCGCACCTGGCGGGTGTTTGATCTGCTGTGGTTGCATCACCACTGGCACTTGAACCATCATCTGCACCCGACCGTGCCGTGGATTTATTTGAACCGATCGGAACTGGGGCCGACCGAACCGGCGCGGCCATTTTGGCGGACGTATTTCCGCATGTGGCGGGGGCCGCGTTATTCAGCCGAACATCTGGCGAATCCTTATGCTGGAAAACTTATCAGGTGAGCCAGTCGCCGGCCTGACCGGCGAGGAAGTGGCGCGCTGTGCGGAACAACTCCGCTGGCGGGGCCGGGTGTGGCTGCTGGCGTTGAACTGTCTGCCGCTTCTTCAAGTCGGGATACTCTTGGGAACGTGCTTCATCCCCTGGAGTGGCTGTCCCGTGCGGCTGGTCGTGGCGGTTGCCGGGTTGTATCTGTTGCCGGCTTTGGTGGCGCGGCTGCTACTGCTCGGGACGGGTATTCCGCCCGGTCGGATTGCCGTGGGCAGCCGGGCGTTCTTTCGTTGGTGGGCCTTGTTCCAACTCCAGGTCATCTTCTGCCGGCTGCCCCTGCTGGAAGAACTGTTGCGCCTGGTGCCGGGCCTGTATTCGCAATGGCTGCGGCTGTGGGGCGCGCGCATCGGGCGGTTCACTTATTGGTCGGCGGGCATGATGATAACGGATCGCTCATTCTTGGACATCGGGAACGATGTGGTCTTCGGTGCCGGGGTGCGCTTGAATCCCCATGTCCTGACCAAGGGCACGGAGGGTCAGTTGCAGTTGTTGCTGGCGCCGGTGAAAATCGGGGATCGGACGATGATTGGCGGCTACGCGTTGCTGACGGCCGGGACGGAGATTGCCCCCGATGAAGTCACCCGGGCTTGCCTGATTTCGCGACCATTTACTGTCTGGAAAAACGGATGCCGCCAGCGATCCCCAACGATGCCCGAATGTGAATGAAGCCCGCACCATCCCGCCTTGTGATTGGGCCGCCCGAGTCCGGGCCTGGCTGGAACTCAAGTTGGCGCTCGCGGTCGGGTTAAACCTCTGGGTTTATCTGCCCTACCAATGGCTGCAGCACCACCAGTATTTTCCCGAACGGACGATGCCAACCGGATGGATTGACCGCGGGATTCCGTTCTGGCCGCAAGCCGTATGGATTTATCTCTCCGTATATCTGTTGATGCCCCTGGGGCCGTTCTTGATGCGCAACCAGCGGCAGCTTTTGCGCTATGCTGCCGGCATAGTTTTCATCAGCCTGCTGGCGGACATCTTTTTTTTATTTTGGCCGACCACCTGTCCCCGGCCCGTCGCGGCGGATGCGAATCTGGCTTACCGCCTGTTGGTGCGGGTGGACAATCCGTTTCACGCCTTTCCATCACTGCACGCCGCCTTTGCGGTCTATTCGGCGCTCTGCGCCGGATTGGTACGGCGGGAGATATGCGCGCCGGCCCGGTGGGAGGTGGGTTTGTGGGCATGGACATTCCTGATCCTTTTCGCCACGATGGCCACCAAGCAGCATGTGTTCGTGGACATCGTTGCGGGGGGCGGCTTGGCCGTGGTTGCTTTTGTTTGCGTCTTCAAGCAAAGCGCGACAAACTGCCGCCACCAACAAATTGTTCCGGTCGGTGGCAACCTGAACCGATCCAACTCCAATCAATCATGAAAATCAACGAAGGCAAATTCCTGCTCCACTTGTTCGTTGGACTGCTGGCCGCGGCCCCGGTGCCGACGCGAGCGGATGAGGCTGCCGATCATTCCGCGTTGCGGATCATCAAGGCGGCTTACGAAACTGCGGTCAATTCGGGTAATCCCGCCGCGCTCGCGCCCTATCTGGGAGAACACACCACGGGAGTCATGGTCACGGGCGACGCCGTGGAAGGCCTCCAAGGTCTGGAGGCGTATTGGAAAAAGGTACAGGAGTTGATTGGGCCGGGCGGGAGTTATCAGGTTTCGGTCAAGGTGGAAAAAACCGACTTGCTCGGTGACGTGGCGGTTTCGTATGGCACCACTGAAGACGTGATCCGATTGCCTCAAGGCCGGGAGCTAAGATTCCAGTCGCATTGGACCTCTGTCTTCCAGCGACAGAATGACCAGTGGAGAATCATTCGGATGCAGGCCACCCTGAACCCGGTGACTAACGTATTCGTCTCCGCCTTGATGCAAAAAACCAGACTCACCTATGGTATCGGCGGATTAATCGCCGGCGCTCTGTCGGTCTTGCTGGTTGTAAGGCTGCGCCGCCGCCGTTCATGACCCGTTTCGCAATCGCGCCACAAACGCCCCGTCCACGCCGTCCACGAACGGCAGCAGCTCGCGTTCGCGTTCGAGTTTGAAGTCGGCGTTCGCGGCGAGAAATTCCTTCACCACTCCGCTGTTTTCCTCCGGCTCAAGACTGCACGTGCTATAGACCAGCACGCCGCCGGGCTTCACGAGCGGCGCGGCCTGATTGAGCAAGTCGAGCTGCGCGATGCGGAGGCGCTTGATTTCTTCCGCCGAAACCCGCCAGCGCAAATCCACGCGGCGACGCATCACGCCGGTGTTGGAACAGGGCGCGTCGAGCAAGACCTTGTCGCATTGCGCGGCGAGGTCGTCGAAGGCGGCGGGCGAAACGGTTTCCACGCAGGTCACGCCGAGGCGCTCGCAGTTTTGCGCGACGAGCTTCATGCGTTCGGCGGAGAAATCGCTGGCGAGCAGGCGGCCGTGGTTGTTCATCAGTTGCGCGATGAAGGTGGTCTTGCCGCCGGGCGCAGCGCAGAGGTCGAGCACGGTTTCGCCGGGCTGCGGATCGAGTTCGCGCACGGCGAGCAGGGTGCTGGGGTCTTGGATGTAGAAGCGGCCTTGCGAAAAACTTTCCAGCGTGGCGAGTGGCGGATGCTCCTTCAACTCGAAGGCGAGGTTCTCGCCGGTCCAGTCGCGGGTGAGGAATTCGGCATCCACGCCTTCGTGCCGCCACTTGTCGCAGAGCAGTTCGGCGGCAGAATCTTGGGAGGGACGGCGTGCCGCCGTTCCCATTTCCTTGTTGGGGACGGCAACATGCCGTCCGTCCCCGTATTTCAGCGTGTTGACGCGGCCGTAGGTTTTGGGCGGGGTGTTGTTCCAGTCGAGCAATTGCGCGGTGCGTTCGTTGCCCCAGCGCTGTTGCCAGCGGGAGACGAGCCACTCGGGATGCGAATGGCCGAGCCACTGTTGCTTGATCTTGAGTTCGGCGAGGAGTTGTTTGGTCTTGTCCACTTCGCGGAGGTAGCCGCGCAGGACGGCGTTGATGAAGCCGGCTTGGGTGTTAAAGCCGGCGTGCTTGGCCATCTCGACGGTCTCGTTCACGGCGGCGTGATCGGGGATGCGGTCGAGCCAGAAAATCTGGTAGAGGCCGAGTTGCAGCAGGAGTTGGAGGACGGTTTTTTGCGGGCGGCCGTTGGTCTTGCGGCCGATGAGCCAGTCGAGCGCGGCCTGCTGGCGGACGATGCCATAGACGAGTTCCTGGCAAAGGCCGCGGTCGGGGGGCGAAAGTTGCGCGCCAGCGAGCGCGGCTTCGAGCAAGTTTTCTGTGTAATCATCCCCCGCCAGGCGCGCCTGCAGGATTTGGACGGCAATTTCTCTTGGTTTTTTCACGTTCGCGCCTAGTATGACATCCGTTTTATTGGATGCGAGTATTTACGATTTTTTTATGAGAGAAGAATTTGAAAAATTGGCTGCGACCGGCAAGTTGGAAGGCAAACACATTGACCCGCTGACCCAACTGACCACGAGCGGATTCTGCATGCACCGCAGTTGGGGCTTCGGCAAAATCACCACGGTGGACACGGTCTTCGCGCGCTTCGTCATTGATTTTCCGGGCAAGGCCGGCCACACGATGGATCTCGCCTTCGCCGCAGAACAGCTCAAGCCCATCCCCAAGGATCACATCCTCGCCCGCAAGGCCTCCGACATCCAAGACCTGCGCGACCTCGCCGGCAAGAACCACCTCGAACTCGTCAAACTCGTCCTCAACAGTTTCGGCGGCAAAGCCACCGTGGACCAAATCCAGCACGCGCTCGTGCCGGACGTCATCAGCAACGATTGGAAAAAATGGTGGGACACCGCCAAGCGCGAACTGAAGAAGGACGGCCACTTCCAAGTGCCGCTCAAGAAAACCGACCCCGTCGTCTATCAGGTGCAGGAAACCTCCTTGCAAGACAGGCTCACCGCCGAATTCCGCGCCGCCCGAGGCCTCAAAGCCCGCATCACCGCCGCCACCGAAATCCTCAAGAACGCCGAGGACCTCGCCGATAAAAAATCCACCGCCACAGAAGTCATCGCCGCGCTCAACACCGAAATCACCTCCCACCAACGCAACCAACCCGCCGTCGCCCTCGAAGGCACGTTCGTCCGCGATGACATCCGCTCCACCACCGACCTGCCCGCTACCCCCGGCGAACTGACCTCCGCCAACATCTGGGCGCAGGAAAACGTCAAGTTCGGCGCCCTGCTGGAATTGATCCCCGCCATCAAGCACCGCCGCGCCCTCGAATCCTTCAGAGCCGCCACCCCCGACCGCTGGGCCGACATCGTGCGGAACAACCTCAACAACGTCTCCGCCAAGCTCGCCAAGGAATTCGCCCAAATCCTCATCCACGACGGCAAAATCGCCGGCCTCAAGGAAACACTCGCCCGACTCATCAGCCAGCACACCGCCAGCAGCGAACTACTCCTCTGGCTCGCCAAAGAACGCAGCGATTCCTTCGCCGACATCCTCGGGCCGGAAGTCTTCCGCGCCATGCTCACCGCCATGGAACGCGACCAGTTCAACGAGAAACGCTCCAACCGCCTCCGCGATTTCATCATTGATGACCAAACCCTCCTCGTCGAACTCATCGGCACCGCCGACTTCGAAGTCATCAAAGACCTCACCCGCGCCCTGCAACTCTCCCCCAGCTTCGACGACATGGACAAGCGCTCACTCCTCGCGCGCATCGTCAAGACCTACCCCGCCGTGCAATCCCTCATCGCCGGCGACAACGTCAAACAAGAGAGCCACCTCGTCGTCTCCTGGTCCAGCCTCGAACGCCGCAAAGACGAGTATCAAGAACTCGTCCACAAAAAAATCCCCGCCAACTCCAAAGAAATCGCCATCGCCCGCAGCTACGGCGACCTCCGCGAAAACCACGAATACAAGGCCGCCAAGGAAATGCAGAAACTCCTCATGCGCCAGAAATCCGACCTCGAAGCCCAGCTCGTCCGCTCCCGCGGCACCGACTTCGCCAACACCAAGACCGACACCGTCAGCATCGGCACCCACGTGGAAGTCACCGACCTCCTCACCAACAACGCCGAGAAATTCACCATCCTCGGCGCATGGGACTCCGAGCCAGACCACGGCATCATCAGTTACCTCACACCCATCGCGCAGGCATTGCTCAACCACAAAGTCGGCGACGCCGTGGACTTCGAGATGGAGCAGACCAAAAAGAAATTCCGCGTGAACACCATCACCGCCTACAAGACCGCATGACCGGGAAGGACGGCGCGCCGCCGTCCCCAACATTCAAGAAACCGCCCCGACACCGAGTCAGGGCGGTTTTATTTTGGGAGCGTGCTTTCCCGCCTATTCGTGGTTGAACAACCGCCGCGCTCCCCCTAGAGTTTCCCCCGCGTCGCATGGCTGAATACAAAGTAAAATTCGAGGTCTTCGAAGGCCCGCTCGACCTGCTCCTCTACCTCATCAGGAAGGAGGAGGTGGACATCTACGAAGTCAACCTCACCAAGCTCGCCTCCCAATTCATCGAATACATCGAGATGATGCGCGTGTTCGATCTCGAGATCGCCGGCGAATTCCTCGTGATGGCCTCCACGCTCATGTATATCAAGAGCCGCGAACTGCTGCCCGTGGACCAGCAGATCGTCGTCGAAGGCGAGGAGGAAGGCGAAGACCCGCGCTGGGAACTCATCCGCCAGCTCGTCGAATACAAGAAATTCAAGGACGCCGCCGCCCGGTTGCAGACGCTCGAAGCCACGCAGGAAAACGTCTTCCCCCGCATCCCCATCAAGCCCGAGATCGAGCCCGACACCCGGCCGAAGCTGGAAGTCTCCATCTTCGACCTGCTAGGCGCGGTCAACAACATCCTCAAGCGCATCGCCGCCACGCGCGACGATGGCCGCAACATCTTCGACGACAAATGGACCGTCAGCGAGAAGATCGAGCAAATCATCGGCGTCCTCAAGGCCCGCGAGAACGTGAAATTCTCCGAGCTGTTCGCCGACGCCACCAGCCGCAGCGAAGTCGTCTGCACCTTCCTCGCGCTGCTGGAACTGATCCGCCTCAAACAACTCGTCTGCCGTCAGAACGACGCCTTCGATGAGATTGAGATCGGACGCGCGCCGGTGGTTGTTGCTCCACCAGTGTCCGAAACAGCCGTTGCCGCCACACCCGAAGCGGAAAGCGCCCGTCACTCGTAAATCGCAAATCGAAAATTAAAGATGGAACTGAAATTCATTCTCGAATCCCTGCTGTTCTCCGCGCAAAAGCCACTCACCGCCCGCGAACTGCGCGACCTGCTCACCGCCGCCGCCGAGGCCGAAGACGCCGCGCCCGAAGCCAAGCCCTTCAAGAAGGTCAAGGACGCCGACATCACCGCCGCACTGGAGCAGCTCGCCAAGGATCACGAAACCGCCGCCCGCAGCTACCGCCTCGCGTGCGTCGCCGAGTGCTGGCAGTTCGTCACACAACCTGAATTCGGTCCGTGGCTCAAGGCGCTCGTCGGCGCGAAACTCCGACCCTCCCGCCTCTCCGCGCCTGGGCTGGAAACGCTCGCCATCATCGCCTACCGCCAGCCCGTCACCCGCGCCGAGGTGGAGCAGATCCGCGGCGTGGCCGTGGATGGCGTGATGCAGACGCTGCTGGAGCGCGGCCTCGTCGAGTCCGTGGGCCGCGCGGAAGTGGTGGGTCGTCCGAACACATATGGCACGACGGAATTGTTTCTGGAATATTTTGGGCTGCGCTCGCTGGATGAATTGCCGGCGGCGGATGAGTTGCGGAAAATCGTCGTGGAGAAACCGCCCGGCCTCGTCACCGCCGATCTCGGCCTAGCCACCCCGCCGCCGGAGCAACTGGCGTTGGCGAATGAAGAAAAACCTGTAGCCAGCGAATGAGTGCAATTTCACAATCAGAAGCCGACGCATTGTTAGCACTTCCAAAGTCATTCCAAGATGATTCGCCTTTAGAATTTGCAATGACAAGCCCGATGGATTACGAGCGGACTTTGTTGTCAAATGACCGGCGTGAAGAGTTTTTGCTGACAATTGAACGCGGCAACCGAAAGCGAGTGCGCCTGAAATATCAGACCCGTGCGAGAAAGATTGTCATCTTGGCACGGCTTGATTTGGATGGCCCGGCACATAAAAATCCACCTGAATCACCTTACCGGCCGAATGAACGCCTGCCATGCCCGCACCTCCACCTCTATCGTGAAGGTTTTGAATCTCGGATTGCCTATTTATTGGATGAAGTTCCAGAGTTTAACATTTCAAATCCGAATAATGGCCTAGTTTGGCTGGAAGATTTCATGAAATTCTGCAATATTGAGAACGTGCCGGACATTCAAACCACGGTCTGACTATGACAATTGTGGAATGCAAACAACTAGTTAACGGCTATATCTCATGGCTAAAGGAAGGATTGCGTGTTGAGCAATTAGATTCCAGTTGCGTTATCTCCACGCCGTTTCTTGACCGTCACAATGACGAAATTGAAATCTATGTGGAGAAGCGCGGAGACACCATTTGGCTGACAGACGACGGTTATACCTTAGGTGATTTGCGACACGCGTCAGTTGTTTTGGATACGGACAAACGCCAGCGGCATTTGCGTTCAATTATTCAAGGCTTTGGTGTTCGCAACCAAGGCGAAGAGCTTTGCGTATCCACGACGCCTAAAGATTTCTCCCAACGAAAACACAACCTTATCCAAGCCATCCTGGCAGTGAACGACATGTTCGTCATGGGTGAAGAATCAGTGTTGCAACTGTTCAAAGAAGATGTCGAAAAATTCTTGCGCCTTAAAAGTGTCGCGCCATTTCGTGATTGTAAGCTCGCTGGCTATAGCGGATTTGACCATAAGTTCGACTTTGCGATTCAACCGCGCGGCGAGAAACCCGAAGGTGTCATCCAGGCGATAAATCATTTGACCAGAGAACGCGCGACCAGTTTGGCTTTCATGGTTTCAGATGTGGAGCGCGAGCGCGGCAAGGGAAATTTGGCGGCATATGCGTTCATCAACGATGCCGATGGGAGCATTAACTCAGAACACCTTTCTGCGCTGACTGTTTATGGCATAAAGCCGATTATCTGGAGCAGACGTGAAGATGAGGTTTCAATTCTGACAAACTGAATTTGCTTCTTCATTCATCATTCATCATTCTCCCTTCATCGTGAACATCCCCGAACATCGCAAGGCGATTGACAAGCTGGACGCGAACATCGTCCGGTTGCTGAACGAGCGCACCAAGCACGTGCTCGGCATCGGCAGCCT
>JANMJO010000253.1:0-2945 GCA_031371425.1 Verrucomicrobiales bacterium
CCCAAATATTGGAATGGCGGAACGCCACCCTCCTCAATGGGCGCATCTTGACACTGCCCCCGTTTGGAGTTCCGCCTTCAGGCGGTTCGGTGCGTTTACCCACCCGGGCCGCATAAATGCGGAACTCCAAACCCAGCACCAGCGTTCGACGGGGGCAGTGTCAAGATGCGCCCCTCATCAATTTAGAATTGTTCTAAATCTTGACGCCAGCAGTTGCTCCGGTAGATTGTCTCCCGCAAATGAACGCCGCTGCCCATCTTAAATCCGATCTCCGCCTGAACGAGCGGCTGGGCGCGGGCGGCTTCCGCTTCACGCCGCAGCGCCAGCGCGTCTATGACGTGCTGCTCCAGACGCGCGACCATCCCACTGCCGAAGAGGTTTTCATCCGCGCCAAGCAACGCATGCCGGACATCTCGCACGCCACGGTCTATAACTGCCTCGATGCGCTGGTGCAGAGCGGCCTCGCGCGGCAGGTCACGCTGGAGCGCGGCGCGACAAGGTTTTGCCCGAACATGGAGGAGCACTGCCACTATCATTGCGAGGAGTGCGGGGAGGTTTATGACGTGGCGTTGCCGGAGAATTCGACTTTGCTCCCGCGTCCGAAAGGTTTTAAGATTGCCCGCTATGACATCGCTGTTCATGGCGTCTGCGCACGTTGCGCGGCCAAAGCGAAGAAATAATTTCAAATGAGCACCGCCACCGAAACAATTGAAGATCTGGTCAGCACGGAATACAAATACGGCTTCGTGACCGACATCGAGACCGAGTCCGCGCCGCCGGGATTGAGCGAGGAAACCATCCGCATGATCTCGCGTAAGAAGAACGAGCCGGAGTGGCTGACCGATTGGCGGCTCAAGGCGTATCGCCACTGGCTGACGCTCACCGAACCGACGTGGCAGAAGGCGCACCACGAGAAGATTGATTACCAGGCCATCTGCTATTTTTCGCAGCCGAAGCCGAAGAAGGACGCGCCCAAGAGCCTTGACGAAGTTGATCCAAAGCTGCTGGAGACCTACGAGAAGCTGGGCATCCCTTTGCGCGAACGAGGCCGCCTCGCCGGCGTGGCGGTGGACGCGATTTTTGATTCCGTGAGTGTCGGCACGACGTTCAAGAAGCAACTGTCCGAGAAGGGCGTCATCTTCTGCTCATTCACCGAGGCAGTGCATGAACATCCCGAGTTGGTGAAGAAATACCTCGGGTCGGTCGTGCCTTACACGGATAATTATTACGCCACGCTGAACTCCGCCGTCTTCACGGACGGGTCGTTCTGCTACATCCCCAAGGGCGTGCGCTGCCCGATGGAGCTTTCCACCTACTTCCGCATCAACGCCGCCAACACCGGCCAGTTCGAGCGCACGCTCATCATCGCCGACGAAGGCGCGCACGTCAGCTACCTCGAAGGCTGCACCGCGCCGATGCGAGATGAAAATCAGTTGCACGCCGCCGTCGTGGAACTCGTCGCGCTCGAAGGTGGCGAGATCAAATACTCGACCGTGCAGAACTGGTATCCCGGCGACGAGAACGGCAAGGGTGGCATCTACAACTTCGTCACCAAGCGCGGCCTGTGCAAAGGGCGCAACTCGAAGATCACCTGGACGCAGGTCGAGACCGGCTCGGCCATCACCTGGAAATATCCGAGCTGCATTTTGCTGGGCGAGAATTCCGTGGGCGAATTTTATTCCGTGGCCGTGACGAACAATTATCAGCAGGCCGATACCGGCACGAAGATGATCCACATCGGCAAGAACACGAGGAGCACCATCATCTCCAAGGGCATTTCCGCCGGGCACGGGCAGAACAGCTATCGCGGCCTCGTCGAGATCCGCAAGAGCGCCACGAACTCGCGCAACTTCTCGCAGTGCGACTCGATGTTGATCGGCTCGCAGTGCGGCGCGCACACGTTCCCCTACATCGAGGTGAAAAACACCTCGTCGAGCATCGAGCATGAAGCCTCGACCTCGAAGATTGGCGAAGACCAGATTTTTTACTGCAAGACACGCGGCATCGCCACGCAGGACGCGGTGAATATGATTGTGAACGGCTTCTGCAAGGAAGTGTTCAAGGAACTGCCGATGGAATTCGCCGTCGAAGCCCAGAAGCTTCTCGGCGTGAGCCTCGAAGGCAGCGTTGGCTGATTTTAGCCACGGATTGAACACGGATTGAACACGGACATGGAATCCAAGCTTCAACAAGCGGACGTCACCGAGAAAATCATCGGGGCAGCGTTTGCGGTTTATGCGGAACTTGGTTATGGATTTCTGGAAAGTGTTTATCAGAAGGCGATGCAGGTGGAGCTGCAGCAGGCAGGACTCAAATGCGAAATTGAGTGCCCAATCAAGGTCAAGTATCGGAGTGTCATTGTCGGCGATTTTCGGGCCGACTTGTTTGTGAACGATGTCGTCATCGTCGAACTGAAGACCGCAAAGAATTACAATGCGGAAGATGAACCGCAGTTGTTGAACGAATTAAAGGCGACAGGAACGAAGGTCGGTATGTTGATCAACTTTGGCCGGACGAAAGTGGAATTCAAAAGAATGGTCTTTTGAATCCGTGTTTCATCCGTGTTCAATCCGTGGCTAAAATATATTTACACATGAGCAAAATAATTCTCGAAATCAAAAACCTCCACGCGGGCGTCGAGGGCAAACAAATCCTCAAGGGCGTCAGCCTCACCATCAAAGAAGGCGAGGTCCACGCCGTCATGGGGCCGAACGGCAGCGGCAAAAGCACGCTCGCCGCAGTGCTCGCGGGGCGCGACGGTTACGATGTATCCGCCGGCGAGGTGATCTACAAAGGCAAGGACCTGCTCGACCTCGACCCCGAGGAGCGCGCCCGCGAAGGCGTCTTCCTCGCGTTCCAATATCCCGTCGAGATTCCCGGCGTGAACAGCACTTACTTCCTCAAGGCCGCGCTCAACGAAATCCGCAAGCACCACGGCTTGCCGG
>JANMJO010000028.1:0-3868 GCA_031371425.1 Verrucomicrobiales bacterium
ATTCCGCTGCACGCCGAGCCGGAAGGTGAATTTCAAAACACGAGCGAAGACCTGGCCGAACTGCTGCGCCTGCTCGGCGCGAACCCGGCGCTCTGCCAGCACTTGGAAATGGAGACCTACACTTGGGAAGTCATGCCCGCCGCGTTACGCAAGCACCGCGTCGAAGACCAGCTCATCGCCGAGTATGCTTGGACACTCGCCCGTCTGCGGGAACACGGATTGAAAGACCGTTGACCCATGAATTTCTCACGCCTGCGCACGCTGTTGGTTCTGGGCCGCGTTTCCAATCTGCCGACCGTCTGGTCGAATTGCCTCGCCGCATGGGTTCTGTCCGGCGGCGGCGAGTGGAAAAAATTTGCGCTGGTGCTCGCAAGCGGAAGCAGCCTCTACCTCGGAGGCATGTTCCTGAACGACGCCTGCGATGCGGATTTCGACCGCCGACAACGGCAAGACCGACCCATCCCCAAAGGCAGCATCTCGCGCAGCGAAGTTTGGGCCTGGGGTCTCGCCCTGCTTCTCGCCGGCGTCCTGCTGGCGATTCCGCTGGGTGACCGGGCGTTGGAATGCGCTCTGGCTTTGCTCGCGGCAATCGTCGCGTATGACCTGTGGCACAAGCGGCATCCCTTCACAGTCGGATTGATGGCCGGCTGCCGCGCGTTGCTTTACTTGCTCGCCGGAATCGCCGCCGCTGGCACGATTTCAAATCACCTCATGGAAGCAGCCGCTGGCTTGGCCGCCTACATCCTGGGCATCAGCCTGCTGGCGCGGCATGAGAGCAGCACGTATCGTCCGCCCAGATGGCCGATGCTACTCCTCGCGATGCCGGTCGTGCCTGCCGCATTGCACGCCTCGTCCGACACGTTTGCGGCAACGGCGATCGCGGTGGTGCTGTTCGCCGTCTGGCTCGCGGTCGCGCTTGGCCCGCTGCGGAGCGCGAAGCCGCAGACGGGGCGGGCGGTGGGTCGCTTGCTAGCCGGCATCGTGCTGGCCGATGGGCTGCAAATTTTTTCCGTCGCGCCCTCCTGGACTTACGCGATGCTACTGGCAGTCCTCCTTGGATTCATGCTCTGGCTTCAACGCCGCATCCCCTCCACCTGATGGCTGTATCTTGACACCGTTCTTAAATTTCGGGTTTGCGAATAAAACACCCTTGTTCCCGGACAGGCGGGACGCGCTGTCCTACATTGGCGGCGAAGCCGCCGGCAAAGTAGGGCAGGCGTCTCGCCTGCCCCCCCACAGTAAGAATAGTGTCAACTCGAACCTGATTCAGCTTGGAGAAAATAATCGAATTCCAAACTGACTTGCGGCATCCTCACAACGTGCGTTGCATCGAACACACCATCCAAGTCCGCTGGCGTCACCGTGTCTTTTTCACAGACCACGCGTTCGCCCCGTCGAACATGTTGCTCTGCGAGCTGCTGACGGAAACCGACGATCCCCGCCCGGCCCGCGTGTTGTTTGTCGTGGATGAATCGCTCGCGCAAGCCAACGCCACGTTGCTGGCCGACATCCGCGCCTATTGCGCCGCGCATGCCGCAGCGGTGACGCTCGTGCGCGAACCCATCGTCATCGAGGGCGGTGAGCGGGTGAAGAACTCCTATTTCCACGTCAGCCAGATCCAATCCGCGATAGACGCGAACCACATTGACCGTCACTCGACCGTGGTTGTGATTGGCGGCGGCGCGCTGCTGGATATGGCGGGGCTGGCCACGGCCACGGCGCACCGAGGCGTGCGGCTGATCCGGCTGCCGACCACCACGCTCAGCCAGGCGGACTCCGGCGTGGGCGTGAAGAATGGGATCAACGCCTTCGGCAAAAAGAATTTCATCGGCACTTTCGCGCCGCCGTTCGCGGTGATCAATGACTTCCAACTGCTGGCCACGCTGCCGCCGCGCGATCTGCGCTGCGGTTACGCCGAGGCGGTGAAGGTGGCGTGCATCCGCGACGCTGATTTCTTCGCCGAACTGGAACGCGAGAAAGTCGCGCTGCGCGATTTCGAACCGACGGCGTTGCGGCGGGCCATCCACCGCTGCGCCGAATTGCACGCGCAGCACATCGCCGGTTCGGGCGATCCTTTCGAGTTCGGCACGGCGCGGCCGCTTGATTTCGGGCATTGGGCGGCGCACAAGCTGGAGCAGCTTTCCGACTACCGCATCCGCCACGGCGAGGCGGTGGCCATCGGCATCGCGCTGGATGTCATTTATTCGCGCAACATCGGGATGCTGACCGCTGCCAGCGCCGAACGGGTGTTGCGCTTGCTCGAAGATTTGGGCTTTGAATTGTTTGCCGACGAACTTCAGAACAAGGACGAAAGCCAGCAACTCCTGCTGCTCGGCGGGTTGTCGGAATTCAAGGAACACCTCGGCGGACGGCTCACGATCACGCTGTTGGGCGAAATCGGAAAAGGCGTCGAGGTCCACGAGATGCAGCCGCCCGCCATCGTGGCCGCGCTGCGCGAACTGGCGGATCGCCACGCGGCACTGGGCCGCCGCGAGTTGCCGGTCACGGCATGACCACCATGAAACGCCTCGCCGTTCTCAATGTCGTGGGCTTGAGTGAGTCTTTGCTCGGCCCGGCCACGCCGCGGCTGAACGCGTTCCGCAAGGCCGGGTCGTTCGCGCGCATCCGCCCTGCCCTGCCCGCCGTCACCTGCACGGCGCAGTCGAATTATCTCACGGGCCGGCCGCCGCGCGACCATGGCATCGTGGCCAATGGCTGGTTCAATCGAGAATTGGCCGAGGTGCATTTCTGGAAGCAGTCGAACCATCTGGTGCAAGCGCCGAAAATCTGGGACACGCTGCGTGCGGAATTGCCCGGCTTCACTTGCGCGCAGCTTTTCTGGTGGTTCAACATGTATTCCACGGCGGATTTTTCCATCACGCCGCGCCCGATGTATCCCGCCGATGGCCGCAAATTTTTTGACATCTACTCGCAGCCTTCCAGTTTGCGGCAGGAGATCAAACGCGACTTGGGAGAATTTCCGTTCTTCGGTTTTTGGGGGCCAGCCGCCGGCATGAAAACTCCGCAGGGCGCGCCCGACTCGACCACGCGCTGGATCGCCGAGGCCGCCAAGTGGGTCGAGCGCCGGCACGCGCCGACGCTGAACCTCGTCTATCTGCCGCATCTGGATTACAACCTTCAGCGGCTCGGCCCGCAGCATCCGGAAATTCTCCGCGACCTGGCGCGCATTGACGCCATCGTCGGCGACTTGCTCGACTTCTTCGCGCAGCAAAATGTAGAAGTGTTGGTGTTGTCGGAATACGGCATCTCGGCGGTGAACCAGCCGGTGCATCTCAACCGCATTTTCCGCGAACGCGGCTGGCTGGTGGTGAAGGAAGAACTTGGACTTGAATTGCTCGACGCGGGCGCGAGCCGGGTGTTTGCCGTGGCGGATCATCAGGTCGCGCACATCTACGTCAATGACCCCACGCTGCTGGGCGAAGTCCGCGCCGCTCTTGAAAACATTCCCGGCGTGGCGCAGGTCTGGGACGCGGACGGCAAGCGCGCAGCGGGCTTGGATCATCCGCGCGCCGGCGACTTGGTGGCGATGGCTGCGCCCGATGCGTGGTTCACCTATTACTACTGGCTGGAGGATTGCCGCGCGCCCGACTTTGCGCGCACGGTGGACATTCATCGCAAGCCCGGCTACGACCCAGTGGAATTATTTATTGATCCGTTGCTGCGCGCTCCGAAGTTGCTCATCGCCTGGCGGCTGCTGCAAAAGCGACTTGGTTTCCGGATGTTGATGGACATTGTCCCGCTGGACGCGAGCTTGGTGAAAGGTTCTCACGGCGCGCTGCCGGCTGACCGCGCTGAATACCCGATTGCCATTGCCGCCGGCGCGGGCGATTTGCCGTCAACCGATCTG
>JANMJO010000043.1:0-6639 GCA_031371425.1 Verrucomicrobiales bacterium
TGTTTCACGGCCTGCATCACGGGGCTGAACCGCGCGATCGCGCCGCAGCGCAGATAATCGCCGTAGCTGAATCCGCCGGGCACGATGACGCAATCGGTGTCGCCGAGCGCGGCGTCCTTGTGCCAGACGAGCCGCGCGGAGTGGCCGAGCAGTTGGACGGCGTGGACGGCGTCTTGGTCGCAGTTGCTGGCGGGGAATTGGAGGACGGAGAAGTTCATAAAATCATTTTGTCCGCAGATGGCGCAGATTTTCGCAGATTATTTTTGAATCTGGGCAATCAGCGTAATCTGCGGATTGCAACTCTGCGCCTCCGCGTCTCGGCGGTTCAAATTCATTCGATTTCCAATTTGTAATCTTCAATCACCGGGTTGCTCAAGAGCTTGTGCGCAGCCTCATTGAGCGCCTTGCTTGCCGCGGCTTTGTCCGTGCCGGGCGCGAGATCAATCTCGATGTATTTGCCGATGTGGACGCCGGTGACGCCGGTGTAGCCCATGTGTTCGAGGGCGGTTTGGACGGTTTTGCCCTGCGGATCGAGCACGGCTTTCTTGGGCGTGATGATGATTTTGGCTTTCATGTCTGACAACAGGCGAACGAACGAAACAGGCGACATGCCTGCTAAAGATGAATTTTGGGCGAAGTTTTTCCGCGTGGCGAGAATTTTTTCTCCGTTTTGTGATTATCGCAGCAACCGGCTTGAATTAACACCGTTCCGATTCATAATGCCGCCGTCATGCCTCATAATCCGAAAGCCTCCGCCTGCCCCACCTCGGTGATGATTCTGGGCGTCGGCTCGTTCGCGCACAGCATCGGCGCGGCGCTGGCGGACGCGGGCGCGACGGTCTCGACGTATCTGACGCGCAACTACGGACACTTCGCGCCGTCGCTGGTCGGGCCAGTGTTTTCGCGCGAGGCGCATCCGAGTCCCGTGCCGCTGATCAAGAAACTTGGAGTGGACATGGTCATCCCGCAGTCCATTGACTGGGCGTTGCAGCCGTGGGCAAAGGACTTGGTGGAGTCGGGCGTGGGCATCTTCAGCCCCACGGGTGAAGCGATGAAGATCGAGCGCGAGCGCGACTTGGCGCGGAAACTCTGCGCGAAGTTCAAGATTCCGTTCCCCAAGTCGTTCATCGCGCAGAATCGCATCGAGGCGGAGCGTATTCTGGCGAAGCACCCGCACCCGTTCGTCATCAAGAACCCGCTCTGCTCGCCGACGAGTCCCATTCACACGATTTTGTGCGAGACGGTTGAGGACACGCGGGCGTGGCTGCGACAGGTGAATTATGCGGAGGGCGTGTTCCTCCAAGAATATCTCGGCCGCGCCGAGGCCGGGCACATCGCGCTGGTGAGCGGCGGCGAAATCCATTCGCTCGTCACCAATCAGGAATACAAATACGCCTTCGACGGCAACCAAGGCATCGTCGCCGGCGCGCCGCTCGGCGGACTGGTCGAGCGCGACGAGAATGACAAGTATGGCTTGGCGCGACAGCTCATTCACCCGCTCAAGCCGTGGTTGAAGCAGGTGAAGTTCAGCGGTCCGCTGCAAGTCACCGCCATCCAGCGCGGCGGCAAATGGCACGTCATCGAATACAACATCCGCATCGGCGTCACCTCCGGGCCGATGATTTTGCGGATGCTGGCGAATCCGGTCGAGACGCTGCTCCGCACCGCACGCAACGAGAAGATTGCGCCGGAGTTTGGAGTTCCGCCTTCAGGCGGAGCGGGCGCGAAGCCGCTTAAAGGCGGAACTCCAAACCGATTTGGCTGCTCGCTCACGCTGGCGGGCTACGGCTATCCGTTCACGCAAGTGCGCGGGCCGCAACTGCCGTTGGAAGTGGCGGGCAAACCGGATTGCGACGTGTGGTGGAACGAAGTCGCGAGCGGCGCGGACGGCAAACTCCTCGCCACCGGCCAGCGCATCGCGGATGTGGTCGCGCTTGCGCCGACGCTCAAGGCCGCGCTTGCCAAGGCTTACGCGAACATCCGCAAGCTGCGCGTCGTGGGCAGTTACTACCGCACGGATGTGGGGCAAAGCCTCTGGCCGCCGGGAAAAATCTGAATAAGGAAGCCAGGAAACCATGAAAGATTTTAGATTCCTGCTTTCCTGGCTTCCTTATAAATTTTCCGTTTCCCGTTTTCCTTTTTTCGTGTGTTTCGCGTGGTTCGCGGTAAAACTTTTATCGTCCGATGAATTTGAGTTCTGAAAATTTTCCGCTCCGTCCCGCCTGGGTCGAGGTTGACCTCGCGCGCTTGCGCCGCAACCTGCAACTCATCCGCCGCGACCTGCCCCGCGCCGTCAAGCTCCTCGCCGTCGTCAAAGACGAGGCTTACGGCCACGGCGCGCTCGACGTGGCGCGCATCGCGCTCGAAGAAGGCGCGTGGGGCTTCGGCTTGAGCACGCTCGAAGAGGCGATGGCGTTGCGCGAGGAAGGCATCACCGCACCGCTGCTGCTGCTCGGCGAACGGCAGGAAGCCGAACTCCCGTGGTGCGTGGAACACGACCTCACCGTCTGCGTCAACGAGCCCCACACCATCCGCAAACTCGCGCGCATCGCCGCCGCGCTGGACAAATGCGCGCCGGTGCACCTGAAAATCCACACCGGCATGAGCCGTTACGGCGTACGCTGGGACGAGGCCTTGCCGCTCATCGAGCAGATCGTCGCCGAGAAATCCCTGCGGCTCGAAGGCGTGATGACGCACTTCTCGCAGTCGGACGAGACGGACAAAACCTTCGCAGGCCTTCAGTTCGCGCGCTTCAACGAAGTCCTCGCCGCACTCGCACACCGGAAAATTTCCGTGCCGCTCCGCCACGCCTGCAACAGCGGCGGCTTCCTCGACCTGCCTCACGCGCACCTCGACATGGTGCGCACAGGCATTTTGATGTTCGGCATTTTCCCATCCAGCGTTTGCAGGCGCATCGAAGGAATCGAACCGGTGATGTCCGTGAAGGCGAAGATTGCCTCAATCCAGAAAATCAAGGCGGGCGAAGTCGTCGGCTACGGCATGCGCTACACCGCGCCGGGCGAACGCCGCATCGCCGTGCTGCCCATCGGCTACGGCGATGGCTTCCCGCGCGTGCGCAACACCGGTTGCGCTCTCATCCACGGCCAACGCGCCCCGCTCATCGGCGGCATTGCCATGGATGCGCTGATGGTGGACGTGACCGACATCCCCCAAGCGCAACTCTGGGACGAGGCCGTGCTCATGGGCAAACAGGGCAACGAAGAAATCACCGTGCACGACATCGCCGAGCTGAAGAACTCCGTGAGCTACGACGTGCTGACGAGCTGGCGGCTGCGGTTGCGGCGCAAGTCCGTGAATGGTGAAATTAAAACCCGACTCTTTGCCACAGATGAGCACAGATGAAACACAGATAAATCCAAGCGAGACTCGGCTGGGAAACTTTTCCATCTGTGTTTCATCTGTGTTAATCTGTGGCTAAAAAATTCCAGTGAAACTCCTCTTCTCCGAACACAAGCCGGACTACGGCAATTACATCTTCCCCTACGCCATCTGGGCCGTGCCGGAGCGCGGCGAGACACCGGCGGATATTTTCAACGCCGGCTTCCTGCCTTCCTCGCGCAACTTGGACCGCTTCTACCTCTGCCGCCAAGTGCGCGTGAACCTCGCCAAGTTCAAGCCCTCGTCGGAGAACCGCCGCGTGCTGCGCAAGGGCGAGGGCATCCGCGTGGAACTCGTTCCCCGCGACAAGTTCGACTACACGCCCGAACGCCGGAAGTTTTTCAAGACCTACGCCGACATCAAATTCGGCAACGACGTGATGAGCTACGAACGGCTCGACCTGCTGTTCAGTTCGCCCATCATCTCGCACCTGCTCGTGTTCACCGACGCCGCGACCGGCGCGGAGGTGGGCGTGGCCACGCTGTATCTCGAAGGCCGCACGCTCGCCTACTACTACTACGCCTTCTACGACCTGAACTACTACGCTCGCAACCTCGGCATGTTCATGATGACCTCGGCGGCGGCGCAGTTTGCCGAGAAGAAATTCGACCAGCTTTACCTCGGCTCATGCTATTCGGCGAACGCGCTCTACAAGACGCAGTTCGCCGGCGCAGAATTTTTCAACGGCGTGCGCTGGTCGGCGAACCTGAAGGAATTGAAATACCTCATCACCCGCGACAAGGTAGAGACACCCACGCACCTGCTGGAGACCGAGGAATACCGCCAGCTTTTCTACCAAGGCGAACTGGACCCACTCACCGCCGCAAGCGAGTTCCGCGTGAAGTTGAAATAACCCCAACAGCAGACCGCCCCGCCGCTAGAGCGGTTTCAATAAAACTGTAGCCGGTAAAAAAACAGCGTCGCGTTCCCTCTCATCCTGACCTTCTCCCCCTGGGAGAAGGAACAGCCGTTGGCTGCGTCCTTAAAATAGCCAGTCACCGAGCAGAATTCCGCGTTCGTTTCGCCGAGACGCTGGGAGCGGTGCTCCCTCTCCCCGAGGGAGAGGGCCGGGGTGAGGGGGAACGCGGCTGACAAAACAACGACTACAGAATTATTTAACCCGGACTCCGAAATGGAAACCAAACGTGCGGGTAAATTTTTGGTAGCACCCGCCTCCGGCGGGTGATTTTCGGCGTCGCGCCGAAAATCTCGTCCACACAATGTCCCCCACCTCCAAAATTTTGATGGGTGGGTTGAAAGTTCAGGCGGGACGCCTGAACTCGCCCGCTAGGAAGCGGGCGCTCCAATTCTTATTTCGGCGTTCGGGTTTAATCCGCTCTAGCCGCAGCCCATTCATTTCCGCAGCCGCAGCCAACCCAGGCCGCCAAGCCCGCACACCAACAGGCTGCTCACCGCCCACGTGCCGGCGGAAGCGTATTGCGGGAAGAACTGCAGCGCCGTCGCGCCCACCGCCGTGCCGGAAAAAATTCCCACACCAATGAACGCCTCGTGGATGCCGCCGTGGTCGCCGTGCGCCTCGCCCGCATCCATCGAGTAGAACAGCGACGAATAATACAGCAGCCCCACCGCCGCGCCAAAGCCCACCTGCGCCACTACCACCACCCACAACTGCGTCGCCAGCAGCAGCGTGGTGAAGCTCACGAGGAGCGTGACAAACGCCACCACCAGCCAGCCGAACCGGTAATGCCAGCCCGTCCACCGCCACAGCGCCGCGAATATGCCGAGCCTCGCGAACAACCAGACCGAGCACAACAGCCCGCTCGCTGCGATGGACAACCCGAACCGTTGCGCCAGCTGCGGGATGACCGCATACACGGTGTTGATGGCGATGTAGGCAAAGGGATTGCCCAGCCACGCCATTCGCAGAAACGCTTTGGGGCTGATCGCTTGCGCCGCCGCCGCCGCTACAGGCGCGTGCGCGGGATGCGGCGGCGTGGCGGAAGATTTTTCCGCACCGGAATTTTTCTCCAGCCACAGCACGGCGGCAAACTGCGCGGCGAACAGTCCGGCGGGCAGCCAGAACAACATCTTCCAGCCGAACGTCTCAAAAATCGCGCCGCCGCAGAAATACGCCAGCCCCGCCGTGCCGGCCCACACCACGTTGTAGATGCCGACCATGCGCGGCAGCGAAGCGTCATCCTCACCCTCGCTGATGAGCGCCTCGAGCGCGGGCCAAGTGAGGCAGATCATCACCGTCCAACCGGCGACCACGATGAGCTGGGCGCGAATGGAGTGCGTGAGGAACGCGCCGGCGATGAGGAGCAAGGCCATGCCGCCGTAGCCGAGCTTGAGGGCGTTGAAGTAACCGCGCCGCTGGCCGAAGCGCCCGCCCTGCCACGCGGCGAAGATGTAGATGAAGCCGTGCAGCGCGGAGACCCAGAGATTTCTGCGGCTGTCGAAGCCGAAGTTGTCGCGTAGAAAAAAGAAGAGGTAATTGAAATACAGCGTCGCGGCGACAGAATTGACGCCTTCGAGCGTGAAGCAGATGGTTTTGGCTCGGCGCGAAATCATGGGGCGTGCGGCAAAATTTCAATCCGACTCCGCTGCTTCATCCGGTTCTCAAACATCTGTGGAGATTCTCACGCGCAAGGGGTGATGTGCAAGCGGAAGAGCGGATTTTGCCGGAGTCGCAGGCAGGCTCAATCAAACGCCGCCGGGTGGGAGGAGGAAAAGGCATACCGAATGACCCCAAATTCCAGCTGTCGCGGGGCGAGCAAACCAAGACAAGTTGTGTAGTTAGCAAAGCAGGACACTTCAAACCGCAACGCCAGATTCGGCACGCCCAGCTTGAGGAAAGGCTTCACAGATTGCGATCCACTGCCTTGTTCCGCGAAAGCCAAGCGCGTGCCGCGAATCCCCCGCCAAAAATCATTTGTCCTGCTTTGCTATCTCCAAAAATGCCCTGCTTTGAAAACTATGCGGCAATAAAAACAATTCGGATTGATTCGTGGCCGTTCGTGGTTAGCATCACGCGGTTTTGATTTCATGAAAGCGATTTTAGCCCTTGAAGATGGTTCGGTGTTTCACGGCGCGGGTTTTGGCGCGAAGGCGTCGGCCTGCGGCGAGGTGTGCTTCAATACGTCCATGACCGGCTATCAGGAAATCCTCACCGACCCTTCCTACAAAGGCCAGATCGTGACGATGACCTACCCGCTCATCGGCAATTACGGCGTGAACAAGCAGGACGTGGAATCGTGGCGGCCGCACGCATCGGGCTTC
>JANMJO010000050.1:0-13718 GCA_031371425.1 Verrucomicrobiales bacterium
GCAAGGTTGATGTCGTTGACCGTGACGGCGGAGTGGAGGGTGGCGACGGCGGTTCGCGGGCTGGCGTAGGCGAGGGCGGGGCGGGGTTTGGCTTCGACTTCGGCGGGCGGATTTTCGCCGGTTTCGGCGGCGAGTTGATCCTGTTCTTTTTCGAGCATGATGCGGTGGAAGGCGGCGCAGGCGGCGGCGATGAGCCAGTAGGTGGCGCGGTTATACCAGCCGATCATCCAGGAGGAGACGACGAAGGAAATGAGCAGCACGAAGAGGAGGCGGCGGACGCGCTCCTCGTCGTCGGTGGTGGTTTTGACGGAGAACAGGGTGCGGAAGCCGAAGTAGAAAATGCCGAGGAAAAGATAAAGGCCGGGCTTGCCGAGTTCCGAGCCGATGAAAACGTAGGTGCTGTGGGCGTTCTTGGGGAAGTGATATTTTTTCAGGAAGGCCGCAGCGAAGTTGCCGTAGCCGATGCCGTAAAATTTGTGGTTCATGAGGTCGAGGCCCAGCTTGAAGGCGAGGACGCGGCCTTGGATGGCTGCATCGGTTTTGCTGGAGCTGATTTCTGACATGCGTGGAAGCGCCTGCATGGCGGTCCAGCCCATGGTGCCGGCGAGGGCAAAGATGGTGATCTGGATGGCGATGGGGCGTTTGAAGCTGAAGGAATTGACGATGGTGGCGAAGGCGGAAACGAACGCGCCTTTGGACGCGGTCAGAAAAATGCACCAGATCGGGATGGCCATGATGACCGGGGCGAAAACCATGGAGAAGACGGGGCGTTTCCAGAAGCCGACGAAGTAGAGCATGGCGACGGCGGGGACGATGCTGTGGCCGAGGGCGTTGGGGTTGTTGAAAATGCTGAGGTTGAGGGCGAGCCGTTCCTTCATGATACCGTGGGTCAGGTCGAAGCTGCCGGTGGGGTCGATGCCGTATTCGCTGGCGACGGCCAGCACGGCGACAAAGACAATAAAGCAGGTCCACCAGTGGAGAAATTGCAGCAGCCGGGGAATGTTTTTCAGCGTAAGAACGATGACCCAGTAGAAAACAAAGAGAGGATAGATGAGGCTGAAGGTGGTCCAAGCATTATATGGAGCGACGGCGGTCCAGAGAAACCATACAAAATACAATCCCATGAAGGTATCGTGCGGCGTGTGAAAAAACTCTTTCCAACCCAGTCCGCGCCGGCGGTTGAACAGTGACCAGATCGCCAATCCGATGGCGATGGAGTTAAGCCGCAGCATGCCCGCTCCCGCAATCCACTCGTGCGGGCGGACGTAGTATAGCCCCAGAAACAGGATGATTGAAAAAAAGTCCACGGCGTGATTCAGGGCGGGGTGACGCCCGCCAGAGTTTGATACAGCCGCCGGTAATTTTCCATCATGCATTCCAGGCGGAACTGCTCGATGACTTTCAGCCGGCTAGCTTGGCCGAGCATGGCCAATGTTTCCGGTTGCGCGAACAGGTGGGCGACCTGGGATTTTATTTTCTCCGGGGTGTCGAGTTCGGCGAGCCACCCGTCTTGGCCGTGGCAGATGACTTCGGTGTTGCCGCAGACGGGATGGGCGATGACGGGGACGCCGCAGGACATCGCTTCTAGGATGGCGTTGCAGTTGCCCTCGCCGCTGACCGAGGGGAGCACCATGGCATCCATGGCCTGGTAATAGGGCAGGACATCGCTCTGGAATCCGGCGAAATGAATCCGCGCCGACGCCGCGCTGGCGCGGGCCTGGGCGCGGGCTTCTGTCTCCTTGGAGCCGCCGCCGCCGACGAGCAGCAGGTGCGCTTCGGGGTGTTCGGCGGCAAACTGGCTGAAGGCTTCGATGAGGATGGTGTGTCGCTTGAAAGGAGCGAAGCGTCCGACCATGCCCAACACGAGGGCGTTCTCCGGCACGCCGCCGATTTTCCGGCGGGCGGCGGCGCGGTCGCCGGGCTGGAAGCGGTCACAGTCCACGCCGTTCATCACGGTACAGATTTTAGATTCGGGCAATCCTAGTTCGATCAGTTGGCGGCGGAGGTTTTCGGCCACCGTGTGAACTTGCCGGCAACTGTGGTAGAACCACCGGCGCTGGCGCAGACGGCGAGGGGTGACTTCGTCGGCGGACAGCAGATGGTGTTCGCCGTGGAGCAGCGGGGTGCGGCAGCCGAGGTTTTTGAGGAGGCCAGCGTAGATGAGCGGGCCGAGGTTGTGGGTGTGGATGACGTGGGGCTGTACGCGGCGGATGACGCGGTGCAGATCGCGGACGGCGCGGAGGGAGAAGCCGGGGGGCTTGCGGAGGACGTGGACGTTTTCCGGTTGCGGCAGGCGCGCAGCGAATGCGCCGGAGGTTTCGAGGCAGCAGACGTGGACTTCAAATTCACCGGGTGGCAGTGCGCGGGCGACGTTGACGATGCCGTTTTCCATGCCGCCCGGACCGAGCGAGATGACGACGTGCAGGATTTTGAGCGGGCCGCGGGTCATGCGTTTGAACAAGGGCGAAGGATAATCTGTGACTCCGGAAAACAAAGGTTTTTCCCGGTGGCGTGGGCGTTGCAGGGAGTCATTTGCCGCGCAGAAATCGGAGGAGGCTGCGGAGGCGGAAGAGCGGGGGTTCGTTGAGTTGGTGCGGTTGGGGAAACCACGGCCAGAGTAGGAGTGAGATGAGGAGGTCGCGCACGGCGGCGGCGGGGCGGCCTTCGTCGTGATACATCCAGGCGGCTTGGAAATGGCGGAAGGAATGGACGCGCAGCCAGAAGGTCGCATCGGAGTGTGGCACGCGGTGGTCGCGCCAGGCTTTGGAGATGACGCGGTGGGTGTTGGTTTTCATGCGGTCGGAATTTTTGCTCATGCTCACGGCGTGCCGGCGTATGACGACGCGGTGTTCGCCGTGGAGAAATATTTTCCGGCGCGAGGCGATGCGTATCCACATGTCGCGGTCTTCGGAACTCCGCAGGCTCTCGTCGAAAT
The DNA here is from genome assembly GCA_031371425.1 of Verrucomicrobiales bacterium. Taxonomy (GTDB): domain Bacteria; phylum Verrucomicrobiota; class Verrucomicrobiia; order Limisphaerales; family JAFMIX01; genus JAFMIX01. The sequence continues at coordinate 2,936 of JANMJO010000050.1, forward strand.
AACCGCATTCCTCGAAGACGGCGCGCCGGGCGAGCAGGCCGGTGGTGCCGAAGCGGGTTTTCAGGAGGATGTCGCGGCCGGTGACTTCGTGGCCGGGCGCAGCGGCGAGTTGCTTGGTGGGAAGTTGGTTGCCGTGTTGGTCGGTGTATCGCGCGGGGAAGGCGACGATGGCGAAGGCTTCTGGCAGCTTGATGAGGGTGCTCATGGCTTCGCGGAGTTGGCCGGGCAGGAGGAGATCATCGGCATCGAGGAACATGACGTAGCTGAAGTGGGCGTGGCGGATGCCGGTGTTGCGGGCGGCGGGGAGGCCGGCGTTTTTCTGGTGGATGTAGCGGACGCGGTTGCCGTAGTTGGCGACGACGGCGGGGGTGTTGTCGGTGGAGCCGTCGTCCACGATGATGAGTTCGAAGTGGGGATAGTCCTGCTGGAGGACGGAGTCCATGGCTTCGGGGAGGTAGTGGGCGTAGTTGTAGGCGGGGATGACGACGGAGACGCCGGGGTGGGATGGGTCAGCGGGTGGCGCGGTATCGGCCATAGGCTGGGGTGGTCAGGTTTTGACGGTTGTGGCCGGGGCCGGGATGGGGATCGGTTGGTAGTTGGCGTAGTAGAGTGGGGCGTAGTAGAAATATTTGTAGCGGTTGCTGAGGGCGGAGAAGTCGAGGCGGTTGAGGACGAAGCCGGAGAATTTTGCTCCGTTGACTTGGAGGGCTTGCATGGCGGATTTGACGCTGCTCATGGCGGTGAAGTCGCTCCAGATGACCATGAGGACGCCGTCGGCGCAGCGTTGCATGATGAGGGTTTCGGAGAGGCCGAGGACGGGTGGGGAGTCGAGGATGATGCGCTGGTATTTGCCGCGCAGTTCGATCATGAGTTTGGTGAAGTCGTCGCTGTCGAGGAGTTCGGAGGCGCTGTTGAGGTGTTTGCCGCAGGTGAGGACGGTGAGGTTTTCCAAGCCGGCCTGGCGGCAGCAGTCTTCAACCTTGCCGCCGTGGCCGGAGAGGACGTCGCTTAAGCCGGGGCGGTTCTGGATTTCAAAGAGTTTGTGGATGCGTCCGCGGCGGAGGTCGCCGTCAACGAGGATGGTTTTTTCGCCTTTGTTGGCGAAGGAGAGGGCGAGGTTGGCGGCGACGGAGGTTTTGCCTTCTTGGGGCATGGAGCTGGTGATGAGGATGACTTGGGGGAGCGCGCCGCTCTCGGCGCTGATGGCGAGGTTGGTGCGGATGAGGCGGAAACTTTCCTTGAGGTGGTTGTCGGATTTGGCGACGTTATTTTGGAAGAGGAGGGAGTCGAACGAGGTGTCGGTGATTTTGGGGACGACGCCGAGGGCGCGGATGCGGAGGGTTTCCTCGGCGTGTTCGACGTCGGAGACGCGGCCGTTTAGGTATTAGAGGAGGAATGGGACGGCGACGGCGAGGAGGATTCCCATCACGAGGGCATAGAGAATGTCGCGGCCTTTGCTGGGGGCGACGGGGGTCTCGCTGTAGGTGATGTGGCCACCGAATTCGAACTCGTTGCGGTCTTTGTCGAAGCCGAAATCTATTGTTTCAAGCTGTTTGTTCATCTGGCCGTAGAGTCGTCCCCACGCGAGTTGGCCGGAATCGAAACGGCTGTATTCTTTGAGCAGTTCCTCGTGGCGGTGGGAGATGTCTTGGTAGTTGGGCATCTTTTCTTCAAACTGCTTTTGTTTGTCACGGAGGTTGGCGTATTCGAGATTGAAGGAGTCGCGGGCGACTTCGTATTCCAAATCGAGGCCTTCGTTGATGGTGTTGAGTCGTTTGTTAAGGGTGGCCATTTGCGGGTTGCCGGGTAGAAAGATGCGTCCTTTGACGGCTAGATCTTTTTGCAACCGGTGGCGTTCTTTGTCGAGTGTCACCCAGGGTTTGATCGTGGGGTTTTGAACCATGGAGGGCAGCACGACGACGTCCGCAGCGCTGCTGTTGGGGCTGGGGTTGGTGGGGATGACTTGGCCGACGGTGAGTTGGAGGCTGTTGTCCTGAAGTCTTTCGGTGGCTCTAGTGGAGGGATCGGCTTCGAGCGAATCCAGCAGGGCTAGGCGGGACACCGTGTCGCGCGCGGGGTCGGCGAGGGAGGTTTTAATGCCGTCCATGACCGACAAGCGGTGCTTGATGATGGCCAACTGCTGCGGAATGAGCCGGAGCTCATTCAGTTCGATCAAGAGTTTGTCCATTTCGTTCTTCTGTTTGAAGTCGAATTTTTGGTTGCTGCTTTGCTCCATGCGCGCCTTCATCTGCTCCATGTCCAAGGTGAATGAACGGACGGCTTTCTCCGCGTATTCGAGTCGTCGCTCTTCGCGGTGGGCGATATATTCTTCGATTAGGGTCTTGGTCCAGTCTCGGGCGATGTGCGGGGCATAGGCCCAGATTTCGACTGTGAAATCCTTCTCGGAGTTGCGGCGGATGCGGGGTGCGGCCTTGAGGTGTTGCAGGTATAGCTTCCTGGGCGTGGGATCGAGGCCGAGCCGTTTGGCCGTGCGGAAAAGTAATTCCGGGGATTGGAGCGCGTAGGTCAGGAAGCGGTCGTTGCTGTCGTTCCAGATGGCCTCGGAATCCACGGGGCGTGCGAAGCTGTGATAGCGGATCAGGGAATTGGCGAAATAGACCGAGCGGCTGTAAACGTAGTAGTCCACTCCGGCCAAGAGCGACAGGCAGATTAGGAGCGCCATGAGCCGCACGTGTTTCACCGCCGTGGCGAGATACATCACCACATCGCCCTCGGTCATTACTGCAGCTTTGGTTTTCGGTAGCATGGTTGCGTCAAAGTATTACACCGAACGGGCGAAGCGTCAAAACATGAAGGCCGCCAAGGAAGAACAGGCTGATAGACTCCCGAGTGGAGGTTGGCCGGCTTCAAAAACTAAAAAACCTTTCCGGCACGACAACGATGTCCTTGCTTTTGAGAATCAGGTCTGAGCCGCCGCCGTCCTGGAGGTCTTTGATGCTGACGGGGACTTTCTTTTTGCCGCCGTTGCCGGTGTCGCGCAGGACGTAAACTTTGTTGCGGTTGGCAAAGCGGGAGAATCCGCCTGCGCGCAGGACGGCTGAATAGACGGTGAGTTCGTCATCCGGCATGAGTTTGAGCGCGCCGGGTTTCATGATGTTGCCGGTGACGTAGACGGAGTTGGCGTAGGGCGGGACCATCACGATGTCGCCGGGTTGGAGGTTGACGTCGGAGGGGAGGCTGGTGCCGTTCAGGATGGCTTGAACATTGACTTCTTCCACGAGGGCTTCGCCGCCGACCAAGCGCAGGAGGCGCACCTTGGTGAGGTCGGCCTCTCCGGTGAGTCCGCCGGAGCGCAGGATGGTGGTGACGATGGTGGGCGAGAGGTCGCGGGGGATTTTCCACGCGCCGGGTTGTTTGAATTCACCGGCGAGGTAGATGACGGCATCGCCGGTCCCAGAGCTTGATCCGGAAGGACGCTCGACCATGACGGTGGCATCCTTGAGTTGGTTGACTTGAAGGACTTCCTTGATGGCTTTTTCGGCTCCGGCCAGGTCTTTGCCAGCTAGGGCAATCCGGCCCGCTCGTGGGAGGAGAATGTAGCCGCCGCGACGGACTTGATAAACGCCGTTGAGGCTTTCGTCTTCGGTGACGAAAATCTCCACGGATTCGCCGGGCAGGATGACGTCGCTTTCAGGTTTGCCTTTCAGCGAACTCTGCATGGCCTGCACTGTTTCGTTAATCTCGGATTCGACGCGTTCCAACTCGACGATGGCGGCCTTGGTGCGGGCATCCCAGTTGTTGGCATCCAAGCGCCATTTTTCGATGTCTTCGCGCACGCCGGAAGTGCTGGCTTGGGTAAGTTTTTCGCGGGCGAGGCTGGCTTTGCCTTTGGCGTTGATGATTTCCCGGTGCCAAAGGTCTTTCTGCTCGGCCAGGCCGTCCAGCTTGCGTTGGACTGACTCAGTATCTATCTGCTTTTTGATGGCGGACTGTTGTGCTTGTTGAAATTCTTCCTTCGCCTTCTTGTGGGCGGTGATATCGGAAGTCTGTGCACCTGCCTCCGAGCCCATGAAGTAACAAAAAACCACCAGGCCGATAAAATTACAAAGGTTGCGTGTCATTTGCTTAAAGTTGAAAACTCGGGGCAAATACTTTCAATAAACGTTCCTCTTTGCAAGCCCATTCTCGATTGAATTGGGTTGTTGATTGGCGGAGGCATGGGTTTGGGTGATTCGCGCTGTGATTCACATTGAACCTTGAACTTTGGCCCTCAAACCGTAGCTTTGCGCCGTGAGCAGCCATCCAGCCGTCACCATCATCATTCCAACCAAGCCTGATTTGGTGAAAATCCTGTCGCTCCAGGCCGCTTGTCTACTCGAATATCCCCGCGAACACCTCGAAATCCTCGTCGCTCGTGGCAAACAACCCTCCGTCCAGCGCAACACCGCACTCCGGCAGGCGCGTGGCGAAATCATCTATTTCCTCGACGACGATTCCTGCCCGCCGCCGCAAAATCTTCGCCGTGCCATCGCGCATTTCGCCGATCCTACCGTGAAAATGGTCGGCGGCCCGAACCTTTGCCCGGCGGACGCGCCGCCGTTGGAGCAAGTCTTCGCCCTCGTTCTCGCCAGTTGGCTCGCGTTCGGGCCGAGCCGCGCCCGCTACTGGCCCGTGGGCGGAGTCCGGGCGAGCGGCGAAAAGGAACTTATCCTCTGCAACCTCCTCGCCCGCCGCACCGACCTGCTGGAACTCGGCGGCTTCAACGAAGCACTCTACCCGAACGAGGAAAACGCCCTCATGGACGAACTCCAAAAGCGCGGCGGCAAACTCATCTACGACCCGCAACTCATCGCCCACCGCCGCCCGAGGCGCACGCTGAAATCCTTTGCCAAAATGCTGTTCACCTACGGTCGGGGTCGGGCTGAACAATTCCGCGTGAACCCCACGCCCGGTTCTGCGCTCAACTTCGTGCCGCCGTTATTCTGCGTGTATCTGCTCGTGCTGCCGGCGCTCGCGCTGATGGGGAGGTTCGCCTTCCTGCCCCTTGCCGGCTACGCGATCGCCGTGGTGGTGCAGATGCTGGCGCTGATTCCGATGGGCGGCGCGGGCAAGGCGCTGGCTGCCACGCCGCTGCTCATCCTCACGCATCTGCTCTACGGCTGCGGCTTCTGGCGGGGGCTGTTCACGAAATTGAAAACTGCCGGGGCACGTTCCAACATTCCCGTCACCGTGGAAAATATTTCGCCATGATTGAGTCGCGCGAAGGCCGCGAAGAAAATGATTTCATACCGCTTCACCACCTTCGCCTTCTTTGCGCGACATTTTCGGTTCAACTTTTCATCCGCTGCCGTTGCGCCTCGTAGAAAAACGCCGCCGCCGCCGCGCCGACATTGAGTGAATCCACGCCGTTCGCCATGGGAATCGCCACCGCCTCGTCGCACGCCGCCAGCACCGCAGGAGAAATCCCGTGACCTTCGCTGCCGAAGATGAGGCAGCAATCACCAGCAAGGTCCGCCTCCGAAAGCAGCTTGCTGTCCGCTCGCGGATGCGCCGCGATGCTGCGCACGCCGTGCGCCCGCAAGTCATGCAGCGTTTGCACCAGAGTCAACCTGGCTTCATCGCGCCGCCGGGGTTGCGTCCGGTCTGCGAGCGCGCCGCGCTGCTGGTTGACCTCGAACACCGGCAGTTGAAAAATCGTCCCCATCGAATTACGCACCGAGCGGCGCAGGAACGGACTGCTGCACGTCTCGCCCACGATCAACGCCTGCACGCCGAACGCCGTGCAGTTGCGCACGAACGCCCCGATGTTTTCCGCATTGCACAACTCATCCACCGCTGCGAAAAGGCGCGGGTGCGGGCTGATGGCCAGAATGGTTTCCAGCGCGACCGGCGCGGGGATTCTGCCGATGGCCAGCACGCCCTGAAACAAGTCGAACCCCACGAGTTCCCGCAGCAAGGATTTCTTGGTGACGACGTAAACGGGAATGTCCTTCTCCGGTCGCGTCTGCAGCAGCGGCTCGAAATCCGCCAGCCGCTCCGCCGGCAGCATCACCGAGACGACGCCATAATGGCTGGCCAACAACCGGCGCACCACCTTCTCACTTTCGGCCACGAAGATGCCCTGCGTCTCGTGCGCGGCGGAACGCTTCAAGGTTTGATACGGCGACAATTCCGGCAGGTCGAGTGAGTCAATGTGTTGAACGTGGAACATGAAAACTTACGCCGAAACTTTCACGACTTTCCCCGGTTTCAACGTTGCCAGCAATGTCAGAACCGTCGGCATGAGCGGGCTGGTGTCGGCGAGACGATTTGAAGGAGCGCGCAAGGCGATAATCGCAAGTTTGATTTTGGAAAGGTTCTGCTGGCTTGCCATCGAGCCATCCATCGTGAGGAGAACATCGAAACCATCCTGCGCTCGGGCGAGCAGTTTGCCGTTTTTCAATCCCGCCCAGCCGATGCGCGGCACGGATTTTACTTCATGGCCGGGAAGGAATTGTTCCAGCCGCCAGTCCAGATTTTCGTCCAGCAGGAGTCTCACGTTAGGCGGCGTGGGCGAGGACTTCGGTTTCCATTTCCTTGAGCACGGCCAGCACCTGCGAGCGTTTGACGCTGGGGAAGCCGGTTAGAAAATCATCGATGGAATCGCCGGCCTTGAGATGGTCGAACAGGCTCTGCACCGGCACGCGCGTGCCCTTAAAGACCAGCGTGCCGCCCAGGATTTCCGGGTCGGAGTGATAAGCGCGTTCTTTTCTCATGATTCAACGATACGTCCGTTTGATTCTTCGGGCAAGGCGCATCAATCAGGATGGCGTGACGTAGGACAGTGCGTCCCGCCTGTCTGGGAAGGGGGAAATGAACGGCTTGAGTCCGCTCCGCGATAGGCAGGCGGGGAACTGGACGAGTTGGTGTGTGCGCTCTACAGCCCGCGTTCGGAGCGCCGATTTCCAAATCGGCCTGTTGGTGGAAGGCTGAGTCCTTGCCGATTTGGAAATCGGCGTTCCGATTCAGAGGGCGAGCGTGGCGCACGGTTCGTTCTGCGACGCTGTTTGCAGCGCGACGTGCGTGGCTCCGATTTTTTCCAAGCGGGCGGCCATGACGCGGCGGGCGAGTTCAGGCTTGTTGCACTCGCGGCTCAGGTGCGCGAGGTAAACGTGTTTGAGGTCGGCAGACATGACTTCGCTGGCGGCGTCGGCGGCGGCTTCGTTGGAAAGGTGGCCGTGACGGCCGAGTATGCGCTGCTTCAAACTCCACGGCCGGCGCGGACAATCTTGCAGCAGTTTCACATCGTGGTTGGATTCGAGGACGAGGGCGTGCGCGGGGCGGACGCGTTCCAGCACGAGTTTGGTGGCGTGGCCGAGGTCGGTGAGGAAGCCGATGTTGCCGCGCGGTGTGCGGAGCAGAAAGCCCACGGGATCGGCGGCGTCGTGCGGGATGCTGAAGGTGTCCACCGAGACATCGCCCAGCTCGAAGCTATCGCCGGTGCGGAAGAGGCGGCACTCGAACTTGGTTTTGAGGGTGAGTTCGATGGCGTCCTTGGTGTCGCGGTTGCAGTAGATGGGGATGTGCAGTTTCTGCGCGATGCCGACGAGGCCGGCGATGTGGTCAATGTGTTCGTGGGTGATGAGGATGCCGTGCAGGTTTTCCGGCACGCGGCTGATGGTGGCGAGGCGGGTGCGGATTTGTTTGGGGTTGAATCCGGCGTCAATGAGCAGGCGTGTCTCGGTGGTTTCCAGATAGGCGCAATTGCCGTTGGAGCCGCTGCCGAGGATGGTGAGTTGCACTGCCACGCAGAGACGTTAGAAGGGCGGGAAAACGCGGGCAATGTTTTTCGCGAGGGGAAGTTCGGCTTGTTAATTCGGAACGCAAAGTTAGAATCGCGCCATGTCTATGGGCTTACATTTGGGACAGCGGTTGTCGCTCTCCCAAGTTCTTGCGCCGCAACTCCAGCAATCGCTGGCGTTGCTGCAAGCGCCCACCTTGGAGCTGAAGGCGATGGTTGAAGCCGAACTCCAGCAGAATCCTGTCCTCGAAGAAATCTCCGCCAACGACCTGGAGCAGCAGCAGAAAACCGAGGACGGCGAAAAGTCCGCCGATAATCTCGACCCCGCCGAGCCGCCGGCGGACACGGTGTTTGATCCCGCGACGGAGAAGCCCACGGACGCGCCGGTGGATGATTTTCAGGCGGAGTTTGAGAAGCTCGCGCAGTTGGACCAGGAGCATCGTGATCTTTTTGCACAGACGAATGTGTCGTTGCGTTCGTCCGCCGAGGAGGAGGAGCGGCGGCAGCACATGTTTGACTCCATCACGGTGAGCGCGTCGTTGCAGGAGGCGTTGTTGGAGCAGGCGCGCACTTCGGACATCGGCGAGGACGAGATGAAGATTGCCGAGGCCATCATCGGGAACATTGACGACCATGGATTTCTCAAGGCGAGCGCGGAGGAGATTGCCGTGACGTTGAGTGTGACGCTGGAGGAAGTTCTGGGCGTGCTGGAGGAAGTCCAGACGTTTGATCCGCCCGGCATTGGCTCGCGAACTTTGCAGGAATGTCTGCTCACCCAGTTGGAACGCGCGGGGCAGAAGCAGTCTGTCGAATACCAAATCGTGAGCGGATACATGGAGGCGCTCGGCAAGCGGCGCATCCCCGAGATCGCCCGCGGCCTACGCATCGAGGTGGCCGAGGTGCAGGCGGCGCTGGCGCGCATCGGTCGGCTCGAACCGCGTCCGGGCCGGGCGTTCCTCGCCGACAATCAGCAATACGTTCTCCCCGAGGTTTTCGTCGTGAAGAACGGCGATGATTTCATTGTCACGACCAACAACGAGCACATCCCCCACCTGCGCATCAGCAATGTTTACAAGGACCTGATGGCGCGCAGCGCGGTGGACACCACGCAATTGGAGAGCACGTTCGCCGCCGCGACCAACGGCTTTCGCGGCGCGTTGGAGCAGACCATCGCGGCCATCAAGGGCCATGACGAGACGCTGGCCATCGTGGAGTTGAGGAAACTTGCCGAGCAACCCGGCCTCACCAAGGAGCAGACTGCGGCCATCCACCACGCCATCGTGCAAGTGCGCGAAAAAAAGGCGTTCGTCGAGGCGCGTGATTACATCCGCGAGAAAATCCGCGCCGGAAAATTTCTCATCAAGAGCCTTGATCAGCGGCAGCAGACCATCCTGAACATCGGCAAGGAGATCGTGAAGCGGCAGCGCGAGTTCATGGAGAAAGGCGTGGCGTTCCTCAAGCCGCTGACGATGGTGCAGGTGGCGGAGGTCGTCGGCGTGCATGAGACCACCGTGAGCCGCGCCGTCTCCGGCAAATACATCCAGACGCCGCAGGGGATTTTTGAGATGAAGTATTTCTTCACCGCCGGCATCCAGACCTCCGACGGCGGCGGGATGATGTCCAACACCAGCGTGAAGGACATGGTGGCGGAAATGTTCCAGGCCGAGGATGGCGCCAAGCCGTTGTCCGACCAGGAAGTAGTGAAGATGCTGGCGGACAAAGGCGTCATCATCGCCCGCCGCACCGTGGCCAAGTATCGCGGCGAACTGAACATCCTGCCCTCGAACCTGCGGAAGGTTTATTGAATAAGGAAAGCAGGAAGGCAGGAGGGGAAAGCGGAAAGCAGGAGGGAGTTCCGGTTCTTCCATCCCACCACAAACTTGCAGAGCATTGCTCTGCGCTCCGGCCAAATGCGGATTCGGAAACGGCGGTGTTGCCGGTCAGGCTTTCTTCTTCACCTTCGCCAGTTCCGCCTTGGTGATGAATTGCAGTTCGTCCAGCTCGGGCTTGAGTTCCGCCTTCGTCTTCTTGTCCATCCGGTCTATGAACAGAATCCCGTTGAGATGATCCACCTCGTGCTGCACGGCTTTCGCCAGCAGCCCGCCGCAGCGGAACTGGATGCGTTCGCCCTTCGCGTTCAGCGCGGAGACATCCACGGATTCGGGGCGTGATATTTCGGCGTAGAGTTCCGGGAAGCTCAAACAACCTTCGCCGCCGCTCACGGGGTCGTTGACGGGTTTCACCTCGGGATTGATCATAACCAGCGGCATGAACTTGGCGATGTCCACCGGCTTGCCGTCGAGTTCGAGCGAGGAAGGCCGCTCTTTTTCATCCACCGCGCTCACATCAATGACGGTGAGTTGCAATGCGTGTGCGACCTGCTGCGCGGCGAGGCCGACGCCATTCGCGGCTTCCATGGTCTCGAACATGTCGGCAATCAATTGCTTGATGGCCGGAGTGATGGCTTCGATGCGCGCGCCCTTTTGCCGGAGCGCGGGATGACCGTATTTTACGACGGGAAGAATCATTGGGATGGGCTGGTGACGGGTGACGGGTGACGGGTGACGAGTGCTGGCGCATCAACCACGCGCTTTTGCTTTTGTTTCGCTTCGATGGTGTTGATGGTGTTGGTCAGGCCGCCGATGATGTGGTCGAGCGCTGCGATGCGCTGGCTGATTACTGTAGCGGGCAGAAGTTGTCGGCAGCGTAGATAGCGTCCCCGGCTTTCGCGGGCTTCGCCACGGGAAATTTTCAAGTGTTGCGGGAGTTCTTTGTTGTAACCACGTCCGTAGCCTTCCTCGATGTTGGCGCAGACCGAGTCCAGGCTGCGGACCTGCTGCCTCACCAACTCGCGTCCGCGAAAATCTTTTCCTAAAATCTCGGAGTCATTCCAGAACGCGTCGAACAATTCGCAAGCCCGCTGATAAATCCCGAACGATTCCAGCCGGTCATTTGCCGGAGCGTTCGTCTTGGTTGCAGTCTGGCCGGTCAACATGGCTGGTTTTAGCGCGTTTAATTGTTCGTGGCGTGGCGTGGCGAACT
>JANMJO010000102.1:0-2683 GCA_031371425.1 Verrucomicrobiales bacterium
AGCGTGGAGAAAGGGCGTGAGATCGCGGTAATCGTAGAGCCAGTGGGGGCCTTCCTGCGCGCGATCGTAGTCGCGTCCGATATCCGCCGGGCCTCGTGAAACCAACTGGCCGTTGATGTAGAGCCGATAGCACACGTCCGCGCTGAGCCAGGCGGACACCTGCGTTGGCGCGGCGGCGAGTGTGATCTCCTTGCGGAACTGGACCATTTCCTGGTTGCCTTGCGGGGGTTGATCCTGCCAGATCCATTGCGCCAGCCAGAGCGTCGGCTTCTGACTGCGATTGGTAAAAGTATAGCCGCTCGTTTGCACACCTTCCGCGCCGACCACGGTGTTCATGCCCGGCGTCCGGACCGGTCCGCGTGAATTGTTTTCCAACGGTGTCGCGGGCGACACCGGTTCGCCGGTGCAGACGGCGGCGGTGGCCATAACGACAACCGCGAGCCAGTGGTTTGCCTGGGATATGCGCATCAGTGAATCAGAGTTTTTGCCGTGAGAATTTCGAGATGATTAAATTCTATGGAGACATTGGTGGACGTCCTATAACTCATTTTGAAACTGGTTTTTTATCGCGTGTGAGTTGGGCGCGGAACGCGGCTGGCTCACAGAACAAGCCCACTTCCGACAGCGCCGGACAGACGGACGCCTGGGTGACGCGCAGGCGAACTTTGTCGGTCGTCAGAAATTCCCCGCGAACCAGGCGGCGATTCCCAATGCTCGTGCCATTCGCAAACTCAACCCACTGTCCGTCCTTCCACTGATCCAGCGCGAACGCTTCGACCCGTTGACCGAGCGGCAGATATTCCCGCAAGTTGACGACATTGAAAGTCACCGGCTTGCCGAGATCGAGGATTACTTCGGGTGTGGCGACGTTATCATCGGTGGCCCAATAGGTGTCGCGCTTGTGGTCGAGCAGGTTTTTTGGCGCGAATTGTTTTGCGCCGCCGCGCGTATTGCTGGCGGTGAGTTTCGCTCCACGCGCCAGGTCCTTCGCGAACGTGGCGTCCAGGATGCGACGAAATTCCCGCAGCGAGGCGACGTCGTTTTCGTGAATCTGCCCACGGCGGTCGGGCGGGAGATTGAGGTTGAGGTTCGCGCCGCGACCCACGGACTGATAGTAAATCTCAACCAGTTCCGCCGGCGTCTTCACCTGGTTATCTTCCTTCGCATGATAAAACCAGCCGGGACGGATTGAAACATCACACTCGGCGGGAATCCAATCTGTTCCGGGGCGTTCACCCGAATTTAGTCCGTCGGAACTCCCGCCCGCATATCGCCCCTCGTTGTTGATCGTGGCCCAGCAAGTGTCGCCAGCCACGCCGCTTTCATTGCCCACCCAGCGCAGTTCCGGCCCGGCATCGCTAAAAATGCAGGCCATCGGCTGAAGCTCGCGCACGATGGGAAGTGTATTCGCCCAGTCGTAATAAGTCTTCTTGTCAATGGTCCGGGTTTCATTCGCTCCGCCGTAAAATCCGCTGCCGCCATTCGAGCCATCCAGCCAGACCTCGAAGATGTCGCCGTAGTTGGTCAGCAATTCGCGAAGCTGGTTGCGATACTCCGTCACGTATTCAGGTTTGCCGTAGCTCTTGTGATTGCGATCCCATGGAGAAAGATAAATGCCGAACTTCAATCCTTGTTTGCGACAAGCATCGGAAATTTCTTTCACCACATCGCCCTTGCCATTTTTCCACGGACTGTTTTTGACGGAGTGCTCGGTGAATTGGCTGGGCCAGAGACAGAAACCGTCGTGATGTTTGGCGGTCAGGATCAGCCCCTTCATGCCGGCGGCTTTCGCGGCTGAAACGATCTGGGCCGCGTCGAAATCGGTCGGGTTGAAAACTTTTTCTCCCTCGTCGCCCAGTCCCCATTCGCGGTCGGTGAACGTGTTCACGGTGAAGTGGACGAAGCCATAGAACTCCATTTCCTGGCTGCGCAACTGCCGCGCCGTGGGCAACGGCCCGAACGGCTGCGGCGGCAAGGCAGCAAGAATATTTGTCGCCAGAATCAAGGCGGCCACCCCGACAATGAGTTTAGATTTCATAAAATGATTTTCTCTCAACGGCAGAGGGATTCCCGCAATTTATTTCCGGCGGCAGACATCCAGTTCAAAAATTGACCAGTTGTAGAGCGCGTTTGTTCCGGTCTGCGTGATCCGCAGATGGCGCGCGTGCTGCATCGGAAAGGTGATGGTCGTGATGCCCAGTTGTCCTGCGCCAGTGGCGACGGGCTGCCCCCAGTGAATCCCATCCGCAGAAACCGCGACGGAATATTTATCCGGCGAATCCCAGACCGCCCAGGTGTTATCCAACACGATCTTGTCGAAGGTCTGCTCGTGCTGCATGTCCACCTGAAACCATTGGCCGGGATGTTGGAGCTTCGTCATGTCGCGCCAGCCGGTCCAGTGATCGCCATCGAGCGCATCGGCGGCTGGCACTTCAACCGTTAATTTTTCCCCGCTGAAAATATACGAGCCGTCCGGCACGGAGGCGGAGGCGGTCCAGGATTCCTCGTTGAGCCGCAAATCATGCGCGGGCGGCAGCGGCAACGGCTTGGGTGAAACCATCGGCAGGCTGCCGAGGCCGACAAATTTCCATGTGCCGGGAACTACGTTGAACTTCACATAGTCGGCATCTTCGCCGTTCCAAGTGACTCCTTTCACGCTGCCGGTAGGGCGGTCATTCCAAAC
>JANMJO010000047.1:0-12810 GCA_031371425.1 Verrucomicrobiales bacterium
GGGCAAGAGCCGCGCCGATGCGCTGCTGGCCGACGACAACCTCGAGGAAGCACCCAACCTGCTTTCGAAGTTCTACGGCTTCGACCTTGACGTCCCGGCTCGCAGCGGCCTCGCCCGTCAAGAGACATGTGAAATTCTGAACCTCTCGCTTTTAGAGTGGCTGCTGCGGACGGGGGCCGTCCGCGCTCCGGCGGCGAAGCCGCCTGAAGGCGGAACTCCAAACGAGGGTTTGGCATCACGGGGATTGCAGCGGCCTCGCCCGTCCAGCGACATGGGAAATTCTGACCGGGTCGCGGTTAGTGTGGCTGCTGCGGACGGGGACCGTCCGCGCTCCGGCGGCGAAGCCGCCTGAAGGCGGAACTCCAAACAAAAAGGGCGTGACCTTTTGCGGTCACGCCCTTGAAGTTTTCGTGGTGCGGCCTTACTTGGTCGGCACGGTGTTGATCGTCTGCAGGATGCGGCCGGCGATCTTGTAGGGGTCGCCCTGCGAGTTCGGACGGCGGTCTTCGAGGTAGCCCTTGTAGTCGTTGTTGACGAAGCTGTGGGGGACGCGCACGGACGCGCCACGGTTGGCGATGCCGTAGTTGAATTTATCAATGGACTGCGTTTCGTGCAGGCCGGTCAGGCGGAGATGGTTGTCCGGGCCATAGACGGCGATGTGTTCGTTTTTGTATTTGTCGAACGCGGCCATGAGTGCCTCGAAGTAATTCTTGCCGCCGACTTCGCGCATGTGCGTGGTGGAAAAGTTGGAGTGCATGCCGGAGCCGTTCCAATCCACATCTTTGCCGAGGGGCTTGCAATGCCATTCCACGTCCACGCCGTATTTTTCGCAGAGGCGCAGGAGGAGGTAGCGGGCGACCCAGACCTGGTCGGCGGCGTGCTTGGAGCCTTTGCCGAAGACTTGGAATTCCCACTGGCCTTTGGCGACTTCGGCGTTGATGCCTTCGTGGTTGATGCCGGCGTCGAGGCAGAGGTCGAGGTGCGTGTCAACGATCTCGCGGGCGATGCAGCCGACGTTCTTGTAGCCGACGCCGGTGTAGTATTCGCCCTGCGGATAGGGAAAGCCGGAGTCGGGGAAGCCGAGCGGCTTGCCGTTCTTGTAGAGGAAGTATTCCTGCTCGAAGCCGAACCAGGCACCGGGATCATCGGGGATGTTCGCGCGGCCGTTGGAGGGATGCGGCGTCTTGCAGTCGGGCATCATGACTTCGCACATCACGATCACGCCGTTCTTCTTGGTCGTGTCGGGATAGACGGCGACGGGCTTGAGCATGCAGTCGGAGCTTTTGCCTTCGGCCTGACGGGTGGAGCTGCCGTCGAAGCCCCACATGGGAAGCTGTTCGAGTTTGGGGAAGGCGGCGAATTCTTTGACTTGTGTCTTGCCGCGGATGTTGGCGACGGGTTCGTAACCGTCGAGCCAGAGGTATTCCAATTTGTATTTGGTCATGGTTGTGAGTTTAGAATGTTGTCGTTGTTGTTCCGTCAAAATGTCCGATTTTGACAATGCGGGAGAGTTAAGCAAATGAGATGCCGCTCCGCAATACCGGCTTGAAGAAAACTCGCAACCCCTTTGTTGGCGGGCTTTGTATGCGAGCAGGAATTTTTTGAGGCCAGCGGCGACGGTCGCGGGTTGTTTTTATTTGCTCGCACTGCGCGGATTTGCCCACGTGATCTTTCCAGCACCAGTTCGTGAACATGCGGCGGGGAATCATACGAAGACGGCATTTGTCGGCGCAGTGCAGGATGAATTTGGCTTGGTTGGACTGCTGGCCTGACTTAAAGTTCTTGCCACAATGATCCTGAAAAAATTGCAGCAGAAACATGTCTGGGAGCGGCTGTTTTACGAGCGGCTGACGGAGCCGCTGCACCTGAACTTCATTTCCTTGCTGGTCTCGCTGTTCGGTTCTTACGCCGCCAAGGTCAAATATGACCTAGTGCTCCGCCCGAACAATGCCTTCGGCATCCTCAAGGCCGCCAACGCGGCGAAAAAGCAGGGCATCAAAACCGTGACGCTCATTGAATTCGGCGTGGCGACCGGCTCGGGACTGATGAACATGGCCGGCATCGCCCGGCGGGTGACAAAGGAGACGGGCGTGAATTTCAAAATCTACGGCTTCGACACCGGCAAGGGAATGCCGCCGGCGCGAGATTATCGCGATCATCCCGACCTGTATTTTCAGGGCGACTTCGAGATGGACTTTAAACGGTTGTCCCAGCAACTGCCCGCCAACACGCGCCTCGTCATCGGCGAACTGGAGCAGACGGTGCCGGATTTTGTAAAGCACCTCTCGCCCGACGAGCCTATCGGATATGTAGCGCTGGATGTGGATTATTATTTCTCGTCGGTGCAGGCGTTGCAACTGCTGGCGGGCGATCCCCGGCTCTATCTTCCGGTCACGGTGCTTTATCTTGATGACATCTGGTGCGAACGCCACAACAGCGCCTGCGGCGAACGGTTGGCGGTGGCGGAATTCAACGCCGCGCACCCGCTGCGACTCATTGAGCAGCATCCCTTTTTTGAAACCACGCGAGTCTTCCGCCGCGCGAAGTGGCTCAAGCAAATGTTTTATCTCCATGTGCTCGACCACCCGGACCGGGCCACCGTTCGCAAGGCGGAACAAAAGGCCGTGCTGCAAAACGTCTTTCTGAAGTAACGTTCCGCGCTGCGTTCAGAGGTGGATCGGGCCGTCGCCGTCGCCGCGGTTGAAATGGATTTGCGACCGGAAGCTGCCGGAAGTTCCGAGATGCTTGATCAGTTGCGGCGAGCAGGCGATGGCGAAATTGGAAGGCCCGACCCCGTAACCCGCCCGGCGCAGGCCGCCAATCCACCGCTCGTGCGACTGGTTGGTGATGACCAGGTCAGCCCCGGCGGCTTGCAGAAAGCGAGTGGCCTGTTCGGCCACGGCGTGTTCTTCCCCGGCTCGCGCCAGGCAGTCCACGAGCGAACCCAGTTGCAGATTGCCGAAATACTTGTCGTCCTTCATCCGCGTGTTCCGCACCACCGCCCAGCCGATGTCAACGCCGTCCTTCTGGATGCGCAGCTTGATGTTGGTGGAATTGGTTTCCGGATAGAGCGTGTCCTGATTGGCTTGGTCGCGGACCGCCGTGAAAAAATAATCACCTTTGACCGCCGCCCACAATTCATCGGCCCATTCCCCAAACCGGCTCACGGCAGCGCAGGAATAATTTCCTGCGGGTGCTGGCCGGGTGCGCCAGCGATTCAGGCAGAGCAAACCCAATGTTCCCAGTCCCGTGGCTGCGGCGAAGTCCAGCATCCAGCGTCGCGCTGGAGTCCGCCGCACTGCCTGAAGATTCCGCAGGCAGTTGGCCGGACGCAGCATCTTGTAAAGAAACGGAATCAGTTCCAGCGTCCAGCCGGAAGCGTGAAGCAGCTGCGGCAACGGCTGCTGCGTGCCGCCCATGCCGAGCGCGTAGAGGCAGGGTGATTGGCGAAGCGCCGCTCGCAGCATCTGCACCCCGACCATCAGATACTGCCGGTCATACGCCGCTTCGGAGACGGGGCCTTGATAATTGCCGACCGGCACGAGGCTGCCCTGGAGAAAAAAATTCTGTCGGCGCAGCTTGTAGCCGCCGCGCACCTCCGTCCCGTCCAACGCGAGAAACAATTCGATGAAAACCGGGCGGCTCGGAATTTTCGGCAGCCAGCGGGATGTGGCGGTTGCTTCCAGAGAGAACTTGACCTTGTGTTCGCGCAGCCGGGCGTTGCAGCCGGCGACCTGCGGCTCATGCTCCGGCAAATATTCGGTGATGACCACGGCCATAGGCTTCAGGAGGAGCCGCGAAGCAATTTGCTGGTGAGCCAGCGTCGTTGCAATGTGCGCCGCTCGCCCGGCGTGATGACGTGGGTGACGCCGCCGCGCTGTTGCCGCAGGTAATCCAGCAGTTCCGACACGGGCACGCACCAGCCGCCGAGCTTGGCGAGACGTTCCATGAGCCGGCAAAACTCCGGGTCCAGCCGGCCGTTCGCAAAAAATCGCTTGGCAAAATGCGTGTAGAGAATGCACGCCCCGCCTTCGGCGACGAGCTGATCTTGATTGGCCTCGGACATCATCTCGACATACGACTTGAGGTTGCCTGCCTCCGCCGAGGGATACCATTGGTTGACGTAAGGCAGCAGCGGGTCGTGATAGGGAAAATACGGGCAGACCTTCAGCGAATTGATTTCGCGAAACACGAAGCTGCGGACGTAGGTGATTTTTTCCCGGCACAGGTCGCCCCAAAAATACGCGCTGTCGGCCAGATGCCCTTCGCTGACGAGCTGCCCGGCTCGGCGCGCGTTTGCGAGCTGGTAAATCCATTTGGCAAAACCATTCAGCCGCGCCGCGCCCCAGTAGATGTTCTCCCGGTTTTCGTAGTGGTTGGACATGCTGCGGGGATAATGCCCGAAGTGCCGCTTGAATTCCTCGATAGCCCGCTGCGTCTGCTCGCGCAGGGAACTTTCGCATCGGGCGTTGTGAAAGCCGATCTCGAAACCCTGCGTCTGGAGTTGCAGCACCCATTCGAGATACGCCGCGTTCTCGCAGCTCATCCCGCCCAGCTTGGTGTCGGTGTGGCCGTCGAGCATCCAGACGGATTTGGTGGTGCGGAAACCGAGCGCGTGCAGGAATTCATACACCGGCTTGGTGTTCGTCAGCACGTCGCCATCGGCATCGTCAAAAATGCTGAAGGCGAATTTCTTTCCTTGAGGCCAGATGGGGGAAGCTGCCATGTGAAATCAGCGGTTGAAAAAATCGCGTCAGCTCGTGCAATGCCGCGCCAGCGCCGCCTCGATGGCGGCTGGGCTGACGAGTTCCACCACTTCGGCATCGGTGAACTGCACGCTGAATTCCTGTTCTAGTTCGAGGATCAGCCGCATGTGCCCGGCGGAATCCCACGTCGAGATGTCGTGCGGGCCGCTGGCGGGCGTGATCTGGGCCGGATTCAGGTTGAAGACCCGGGCCATGACGTTGCAGATGTTGGCTTGCATGAAAAAATTGCTGCGGTCAACGTGCGGCATCCCACGCCGGAGAATCAAGCCCCGTTTTGATGGCGTTGAGGAAGGCGTTGGCCTGATAGCCGTTGATGACGCGGTGATCGAAGGCGAGGCCGAGGTTGAAAAACCGCCGCGTCCGCACCTGTCCCTCGGCGGATAGATGGAGTTCCGACTGCACTGCGGCGACCGAAATCATGCACGTCTGCGGCACTTGAACGATGGGGCTGACGAGCACGATGTCGGCGTCGGTGTTGATGCTGATGCTGATGTTGCCTCCGGTGAGATCGTCGCTGGTGAACTTGTTACGCAGCGCCTTCATGCGCAGGCCCATCATGCGCTGGGCGGTTTCCTTGAGCGAAAGTTCTGCCGCCGACCTGATGACGGGGATGAATAATCCCGTCCCCAGATCAAACGTGACACCAACATGCGCCGTCTTCGCCGGCACGAACTGCAAATCGTCCCGCAGTTCGCCGAAGAAAAACGGAAACGCCCCCGGCAGCGTGCTGACCACTTGCACCAGCACATCGGCGAGGCCGACCATGAGGCCTTCGCGTTTGCCGTATTCCGTGAGCCGGTCCAGCGCGGCGTCGCAGATGATTTTTTTGAGGATGAAAGATTTCGGCACGCTGGCGTGGGAGCGGCTGACGAGACGGGCAATGGCGGTCTGCTGCTGGCTGGGCCGCAACGCTTCCGCAGGCGCAGCGGCTGCCGTAGCCGAAATAAGCGCGGCCAAGTCCTGGGTCTTGATGATTTTCTTGCCGAGCGAACGGAGCTGCAGTTCGGTGATGCCGTGAGCGGCGACCAGTTGCTGCGCGGACTGCGTGACCACCAAATCTCCGGTGGCGGCGGCGGAACTTTTTCCCGCCTGGCCTGCTAGAAAATTGTCGCGCTCGGTGGAGTCCGCAAAGATGTAGCCGATGGTCGCGCCGAAATCATACGCCTCTCCGGGTGTCGCCTGCAGGTGCAGGATGCCCGCAACCTCGCCGGGCAAATCAAACGTGGCCTTGCTCGTCTCCAACACCGCCAGCGTTTCCTGCGGCTGGACGACGCTGCCTTCCGCCTTGCGCCACTCGACCAGCGTGGCCTGGGTGTCGTTGTTGTTGATGGTGGGGATGGTGATGGGTTTCATGTGGCGCGACCGCTGACGGCCTTGACGATGGTGTCGGGTTGCACGAGGACTTCGCTTTCCAGATGCCGGGCCGAGGGGATGATGCTGTCGAGCGAATGGATGAGGTGGATGGGCCGGGGAAAATTTCCGGCGAATATTTTTTGGATCGTCGCCGTCACCTCCGCACCCCAGGTGCCGCCCGCCGTGCTTTCCTCGACGACATGGATGGCGCGATATTGCGGCAACAGTTCTCGCAGCGACTCCGCCGGAAACGGATACAGTTGCAACGGCACAACAATCTGCACTTCGATTTCCTGCTCCAGAAAAAGCTGCCGGGCAGCCTTCAGGCAGGCGTGGAACATTCCGCCGGGGGCGAGCAACAGCACCTTGCCAGCAGGGTCAGGCTCGATGCAGGCCCGCGCCATCAGCCCCGCCGCATCGAGAAAATCCACCTGAAATAAGTCATCCACCGGCCCCGGTCCGAGTTGGGGCTGCGTGTAGAGAATTTTGTTTTCAAACAGCACGCACGGCTGGCCGCAGTTCATCAGCTTTGGAATCCAGACATTGTTGTCATGCAGCGGGGAAAGCTCGTAGAGCGCGAGGTTTGGGATGCCGATGAAAAATTTCTGCACGCTCTGGCTGTGAGTTGCGCCGTAGCCGCGATTGCCGCCGACCGGGCAACGCACCAGCAGATGATACGGCAAGGTTTCGCCATACATCGTCACTGATTTGGAGGCGAAGTTGATGATCTGGTCGAAGGCTAGGAAAATGAAATCGCCGAACATCAGTTCGACGATGGCTTTCTGTCCGGCCAAAGCTAGTCCGCCCGCGAGTCCCATGATGCCAGCCTCGCTGATGGGCGTGGAGAAAACGCGCTCCGGGAAACTGCCGGAGAGTCCGCGGCTCACCTTGAACGCGCCGCCGTAGGGATCGAGCACGTCTTCGCCGATGAAATACACGCTGGCGTCCGCCGCCATCAGCGCCTTGAGCGACCGGTTGAGATTTTCGACGACGCGCTCGCTCATGCGGTTTTCCTCAACCACTTGGCGGGCGGACGTTTTTCGATTTCCTGCTGCAACCCCGCCAGTTTTGTTTGAATCTCCCGCTCGACGGTCTGAAACAGTTCCGGGTGCGCGGCTTGATAACGCGCGTGCCAGTCGTGGCGTTTCAATTCCGCCAGCATTTCGGTGCTGCGCGTATCGTCGCCTTTGCTGTGTGGGCCGAGACGCTGCGTTTCAAATTCAATGACCAGCGGCTGATGCTGTGTCCGCACCCGCGCCAGCGCCGGCGTCAACGTCTGCCGGATGGCTTCCAGATCGCTGCCGTCGATGTGGATGAAATCCACGTCAAACGCTGCCGCGCGTTTGGCGATGCTGCCCGCCATGTTGCGTGCCTGCGAAGTGGTTTGCGCGATGTGGTTGTTCTCCACCACCACCACCACGGGCAATGACCAGAGTTTGGCCATGTTCAACGCTTCATACACCGCGCCCTGTCCCCAGGTGCCGTCGCCGATGTAGGCCACGGCCACGCCGCCCTTGCCTTCGCATTTCAGATGGACGGCCACGCCGTTCGCCACGGGCAGACTTTCGCCCTGCACACCGGTGGAAAGATAGCGCCCGCGTTTGATGTGCTGGCTCCCGCCCACGCCGTGGCATACCGCGCCTGCCTTGCCCATGATTTCCGCCAGCAAACCTTCCGGGTCTCCAAAGCGCGCGAGGTAATGCCCGTGCCCGCGATGATTGCTGAAGATGTAATCATCCGCCCGCAGCAGCGGCGTCAGTGCGACGGGGATGTATTCCTGCCCCAGACAGGTGTGCGTGGTGCCGTTGAGTTTCCCCGTGTCGAACAAGTCCAGTAGCAGGTTTTCAAAATGCCGAATCAGCAGCAGCAGTTGCAAATCCGCCTGCAAGGTTGCCGCCGCTGCGATTGGAGGAGGGGATGCTGAAATGGTCATCTGCTGGTCGTGGCTTTGGTTGCCAGATTCAAATGCCCGGACGGCTGACCGCCGGGAAATGCTTTCGGACAATCAGGGCAAAGCGCATGCGGAATGAAAGCACACCGCCGCCTGAAAAATCAAGGGCATTTTAACCCGCAAGCCGGGTGCGGGCGCAGCTTGAGGCTGTCCTCGTTTGGAGTTCCGCCTTCAGGCGGTTCGGTGCGTTCACCCACCCGGGCCGCATAAATGCGGAACTCCAAACCCATCACCAGCGTTCGTCGGGAGCAGTGTCACGCCGCGCTCCAACCTAGTGCTGGCGGAAAAATGAGCGTTGTATCGCGCCGGGCTGCAGGGTTATTTTGCAGCCATGAAACCGTCGCCGCTGATTTTTCTCACGCTGCTGCCGGGGTTGGTCTGCTCCGACCTTTCGGCCGTCATCTACGAGGTCGGGCCGGCCAAGACTTTCTCCGCACTCGCCCAGGTGCCGTGGGAAAAATTGCAGCCGGGCGATACGGTGCTCATCCACGCCCGCCCCGAACCCTACCGTGAAAAATTCGTCCTCTGCTGCGCGGGCACGGCGGAGCAACCCATCACCGTGCGCGGTGTGCCAGATGCCGCCGGTCGGCTGCCCGTGATTGACGGCGACGGTGCGACCACGCCGCGCAGTCTGAAATTCTGGGGCGAAGTCCGCAGTGTCATCAAAATTGGCGGTGCGGAAAATCCGCCCGACCTGATGCCGCGCCACATAGTCATTGAGAACCTCGAAGTCCGCAGTGCGCGGCCTCCTTACCAGTTCACCGACGCAGAAGGTCACCGGCAAAGCTACGTGAAAAATGCCGCCAGTATCCATGTCGAGAAGGCCGAGCATCTGACCATCCGCCACTGCACCCTGCACGACTCCGGCAACGGACTGTTCGTCAGTTCCAATGACGAGCGCGCCTCCCGCGACATTCTTGTCGAGAGCAATTACATCTATGGCAACGGCAATCCCTACAGCGGTCAGGAACACAACGTCTATTCCGCCGCCGTGGGAATCATTTTTCAATTCAATCACTTTGGCCCGCTGCGCGAAACCTGCCTCGGCGGCAATATCAAGGACCGTTCCGCCGGCCTCGTCATCCGCGCCAACTGGATCGAGGGCGGCAACAAGGAGCTGGATTTGGTGGACGCCCAAGATAGCGGGATTATCCGCCGCGACCCCACCTATCGCGAGGCGTGGGTCACGGAAAATATTTTCCTGAAACTGCCCGCCGACCGCCATTCCACGCTCGTCCACTACGGCGGTGATAGTTCCACGCTGGCGAATTATCGCCGTGGCGTGCTGCATTTTTACCACAACACCGTCATCACTTACCGCGCCGACCCGACGGTGCTGTTCTGGTTGTCATCCAACGACGAGCGCTGCGATTTCCGCAACAACCTCATGTTCATCGCGCCGCCCAAGGTGGAGGGTAAAATAAAAACCAAGTCAAAGACCAAGGCGATGTTTGTTCTCGCTCAAACCAGCGGCACTTTTGACCTCAGTCACAATTGGTTTCCCGCCGGCTGGCAGACCGGCGGTGCCGTCAAATCTTACGGCGTCGTCCACGACGATGGGACTTCGCTGGTGAGCGGCGATCCCGGCTTGGCGGATGTGGCTGCCCAGAATTTTTGGCTCACCGCCCGCTCGCCTTGCCGCAACGCGGGACAAAAGCTGCCGCCAGCCGCCACTGCGCCCAATGACCATCCGCAGGAATATGTGAAGCATCAGTCTGGCAGGAAACGATTCAACGATGGACAACCTGACGTGGGCGCGTTTGAATTCTCGGACAGATAAAACCAGCTGGATTTTTATCGCATGCTGCAAGTCAAAGACACTTTAAGGGCGACGGTCCATCTGAGTTTCGATGGCCGTGTTTTCAAAGAGTATCACGGCGGGGACGCCGCGACGCGCTTCGCGAACGAGGTGAAAATTCTGCGCCATCTGGAGGCGCGCGGTTGCGGATTCGTGCCGCGACTGCTAGAAGCGGATGCTGACAAGCTGCGCATCGTCACCACGAATTGCGGCGGGCGCGTGGAGCATCTCGACGAGGAGCGCACGAAACAGGTCTTTGCCGAACTCGAACCCTACGGCGTGCGCCACGACGACCCCGACATTCGCAACATCACCTATCGTTTTTCGGACGGACGGTTTTGCATCATAGATTTTGAATTCGCCACCACCATTGCCGCTGCCACGCTGACCTGGTCGGGTTGGACTGACATCGGCAAGGTTCGCAAGAATAACGAGGATTCCTTCCTCGGCCTCCAGTTTGATGCGCGGGAAGTCCATCGCCTCGGCAAACACGGCTCGGCTTCCACCGCCTCGGCGGACTACGCGTTCGCTGTGTGCGATGGCATGGGCGGCGCGAAAGCAGGCGAATACGCCAGCAGCATCGCCGTGGAAAAAATTACCAAGCTGCTGCCCGGTTCGTTCCAGCAATCCGCCACAGGAATACGCGCAGGTTACGGCGATGTGCTGGTCCGGCTTTACGGCGAAGTCCACCGCGCCCTCTCCTACCTCGGCAACAGCTACGACGAAGTCCACGGCATGGAGACGACCATGAGCTTGTGCTGGTTCACGCCGGGCTGGATGTGTTTCGGCCACGTCGGCGACAGCCGGATTTACTATTTGCCCGCCCGCGAAAACGCCATCCAGCAACTCTCCGAAGACGACACCTACGTCGGCTGGCTTTTCCGCAGCGGCCAGATTAATGAACGCGAAGCCCGCACCCACCCGCGCCGCAACGTCCTGCAAAAGGCGCTCGGCGGCAGCAACCAATTCGTGGACCCGCAGGTCGGTGCGGTCGGCTGCGAGAGTGGCGATATTTTCCTCATCTGTTCCGACGGCCTTGTGGACGGGTTGTATGACCACCAGATCATTGACCTGCTCCGTGAACCCGCCTCCGCCCAGACCGAGAACGGCGCGGCGAAACGGCTCGTCGAGGAAGCGGTGAAAAACTCCGGGCGCGACAACACCACCGCCCTCGTCATCAAGATCAATTGAACCTAGCCGAGTGGTAGCCGCGCTTGTGAAAGCGCGGATGGTCGGACGCAAGCCCCTGAAAGCCCGTCAGGGCCGGCATGTTTGTAGAATCCGGAATCAAATCAATTTCCAGCTTCACAAAAACGCCGCAGCCTTTGCTACACGGCTCGCCAGCCGATGCCTCTCATACAAATGATTTGCTTCCTTCCTGCGCGGCGCTTAAAAATTGGCTCGTCACAATTCACGTTATTTTTGAAACATGAAAGCCATGCTCCAAACCATTAAAAATTTATGAATCTACCAATCCATGCCTCATACCAATGGAGTCAGGATGAGTTTGTGCGGGCTCAGGTTTTATCGGTGCGCAGCTCGCCGGCGGCCCGGAATTTTTTTCGCACCATACTCATGATCGGATTGCTGATCTGGGTGATCGGAATCTGCATCTTCTTCGCCACCGAAAGCAGCTGGTATGAGTTGTTCTTCCCGGTCATTTTTGGCGGGGTGTTTGTCTTCTTCCCTTGGTTCGTCCAGCAGTGGGCGCGCAAACTTTATGCAAATAAAGCGGATCGCGACATGACGGTGAACTGGGAGGTTTACGATGACCGCGTTGTCTCCAAGACGGGACGGGCATCCAACAGCACCTCGTGGACTCGGATTCAAAGAATCATTCAAGTGCGTGAGGGTTTCCTGTTGTATCCCAAGGAAGAAGCATTTCAGTGGCTTCCGATACAAGCGTTTCACGGTGCGGAAGGGGCAGCGCAGTTTGCGGAACTCGCACAATCCAAGGTCAAAGAATTTATTCTGGTTGTTTGATTCCTGTTGCCTCTTGAATCAGCAGTAGCCAATGAAAAACGGCGGGCGACTTGCGTCGCCCGCCGTGTGCATTTCAGGGGTCTGGAATCTTACTATGCGCCGCCGTGGTAGCCTTCTTCGCCGTGTTCAGCGAGGTCGAGGCCGATGCTTTCATTCTCCTCGCTCGGGCGCAGGCCGATGGTGAACTTCACCACATACGCGATGATGACCGTGCCGACAATCGCCAGCGCGAGCGTCACGCCGATGGCTTTCAACTGCTCCACGAAGAGCGGTTGGAAGAAGGTGTCGGTGACTTGCGTCTTCAGGTTGGTGGCGAGGTTGGCGTTGGCGGAATTGCGCGCCAGCATGCCGGTCATCAACGCGCCGAGCGTGCCGCCGACGGCGTGGACGCCGAAGGTGTCCAGCGCGTCGTCATAACCGAACCAGCCTTTGACTTTGTAGCAGAAGAACCACGGGACGATGCCCGCTGCGAGGCCGATGAGGATCGCGCCGCCCGCTGTGATGAAACCGCAAGCCGGAGTCACAACGACCAAGCCCGCGACTGCGCCGGAGCAGTAGCCGAGCACGCTGGGCTTGCCGCGGGTGATCCATTCGCACAGCGGCCACACGAAGCAGGCGACCGCAGTGGCGATGGTGGTGGTCATGAAGGCATTTGCCGCCACACCGTCCGCCGCCACGGCTGAACCGGCGTTGAAACCATACCAGCCGACCCAGAGCATGCCCGTGCCGATGGCGCAGAGCACCATGCTGTGCGGGGCGAGGGATTCTTTGCCGAGGCCTTTGCGCTTGCCGAGGATCAAGCAGAGGATGAGCGCGCTCCAGCCCGAACTCATGTGGACCACGGTGCCGCCGGCGAAATCGATCGCCTTGATGCTAGCGTCCTTGTTCCAGACGCCGTTCATCGCACCGTTGATGCCCCACACCGCGTGCGCGAGCGGGAAGTAAACGACAACCATCCA
>JANMJO010000170.1:0-25510 GCA_031371425.1 Verrucomicrobiales bacterium
CGCAGGCTCGACAACCGCGCGGAGGTCAACGGGCGAATTGGCCGCGCCGGAATCATTGAAGGTGACGCGGTCGCCGGTGTGGAAGGAGACCAAGCTGGAGCCGTTCGTCCAGTTGATGGAGGAGGCCACGTTCCAGAGGTTATCCTGCGCGACTCCCACGGTGGTCCATGTGAGGTTCGCGGCGCCGATGGGTTCGACGACGAGGTCAATCTCGCCGACGATCGCGTCGGAGAGGCGCGCGGTCTGACCGGGCTGCGAGAAGCCGCTCAAGCTCATACTCGCCACACTGCCGCTCAAGGTGAGGTTGAAGCCGATGAGTTTGTAGGTGCCGTTGGTCAGCGGTTCGTGGACGACGAGGCGCACGGCGCCGGAGGCGATGCCCACTTGGCCGCCGACGACGATGTAATCGGTGTTGGTGGTGCTGATGTCCACGACGTTGGTGCCGCCGTTGAAGAACAAATCGCCGCTGCAGGTCAGGGTGCCGTAATCGTTGACTCCGGGCGAGAGCGTGCTGCCGACCTCCATATCCACCGCGCCACCCAATAATCCCGTGCCGGCGAGTGTCGCGCCGGAATAGTTCGTCACAGGGCTGACGGTGAACGTGCCGAGGACGGTGAGCGTGCCGCTGTTGACCCAGGTGTTGCCGCTGTGGGTGTTGTAGCCGGACAAGGTCAGGTTGCCGCTGCCAACCTTGGTGAAGCGGGTGGCGCCCGTGTTGTCCACGATGTTGCCGGCGAAGGTGGAGGAGGTGTTCAGCGCGCCGACGGACCAATTGACGAAGCGTCCGGCGACGGGGTTGCCGCCGAGGGACGAGCTGATGCTGCCGGAAAGCTCGCCGATGTTGTGCAAGGTCTGCGTCCCAGTGCCGGTGGGCGGGTTGACGGATTGATACATGTTCACGCCGGTGGCGAGATTCAATTTGAGATTGGCGAAGGAATTATCCGTGACGCCGCCGATGGCGAAGGGGAAATCATCGCTCGCGGTTCTCGGAGTAACATTCACTTGGCCGCTGAAGGCGTTCCAATTGCCGCCGAAATAACCCGCTGTGGCGTTGACCCGCAAATTAAGAGTTCCAGACCCCGACAATGCCGAGGTGAAAGTGGCCGCTGTGCCAGAAGAACCAGTGCGGCTGCGAGGCGAAGCCCAGATGGTCGCCGTCTGTCCGGATGGCACCACCAGAGCATTGTTGAAGGCTATGGCGGAGTCGGCATTGTCCGTGGTGTTGCCACGATACATCACAAGCGTCGCTCCGTTGGTGATGGTCACGCTGCCCGTGCCGACCTGCCCGGTGCCGTTGCTGCCAATCAGGAGAGTGCCGCCGCCGACTACGGTGCCGCCCGTGTAGGGGCTGGCGTTATTGTTGAGCGTCAAGCTGCCGGAGCTAACGAGTAACGACACGTTCCTGTTGCCGCCACCGATCACGTTCTGGATGACACCGGCGTAGCTGGAAGTGCCGCCGTTGTAGGTGAGCTCGCTGTTGATGGAGGTGCTGCTGTTGCCGATGGTGCCGCTGGTCGCAGCGGGGTCGAGGCTCATGGCTGTCACCACCGCGCGGCTGCCGGCCAGGTCGAGGGTGGCCGCAACGCCGGAGCTGCCGAGCGTCAAGGCGTTCAATGTGCTGTTGCCGCCGACGATGAGCATTCCGACTTTGACGGCCACGTTGCCGGTGCCGTTAATGGGTCCGGTGGTGATGGTGGCGGGGGAGTTGAAGACGAGGGTGGCGTCATTCGAGACGCTGCCGGTGCCGATGGTGCCGGAGGTGACGCCATCGCCGACCTGCAAAGTTCCGCCTCTCACCAAGATGGGTCCGGGCAGCGTGTTGGTGGTGAGGAGAGTCAGGATGTTGATGTTGCTCTTGATGAG
This sequence comes from Verrucomicrobiales bacterium, assembly GCA_031371425.1. Lineage (GTDB taxonomy): Bacteria > Verrucomicrobiota > Verrucomicrobiia > Limisphaerales > JAFMIX01 > JAFMIX01. Next base: position 1,864 of record JANMJO010000170.1, read on the forward strand.
GTTTCCGAAAGAGATGCTGCCGGGGCCGCTGAAAGTGTAGTCGTTGACGGAGTTCACGGTGATGGAAGCGGGGTTCAGCGAGGTGGTGAGATTCACTGCGGGAGTCGTGGACCCGATGTCGTCGAAGGTAACGAAGTCAAAATCGCTGAAGACGCTGGCAGTGGCGTTGCCAAGGTTGGTCCAGTTGACGGTGGCGGAGTTCCAGTTGTTCAACACGCCGTCGCCGAGCCATGTGAGGCTCACGGGAACGTGGGCGGAACTCAACACAAGGTCTATCGCACCTTGCGAATCATCGAGCGCCGCCGTCAAGGTGCCGATGCTGAAACCGCTCAGGCTGAAGGCGAGGTTCGCCGCGGCCGTGCCGGTCTTGCTCGCGTAGGTGATGAGGCGATACCGCCCAGCCCCGGGAGTGGTGGTGAAATTGACGGCAATGCGGCTGACGCCGGTCAGGTTGAGTGCGCCAGCCACGGCGATCTTGTCGTTCGATCCGGCGGGCGTGCTGGACAGGTCGAAATAATTAGTCGTCCCACCGACGAGGGCGAGGTTGTTCGAGAAGCTCAACGTGCCGACGATGCCGATGCTGCCGGGAATAATTTTTGCGCTGGCGACGGTCGTGACGCTCCCGGTGACCGTGCCGCCGCCGAGCAGCGCACGGCCACTGGCGAGGGTGAACGTGAGCGCGGAGAGATCGAGCGTTGCGCCGCTGGCGACGGTGATGTTGGGGCTGAGAATCGAGCTGGTGGCCGCGACCTTCAGCGTGCCGCTGGCGACGGTGGTGTCGCCGGTGTAGGTGTTCGCGCCCTGCAAAGTCAGCATGCCGTTTGCGGCGGTGCTCTTCACCGTCAAACTGCCGCCGCCGAAGTTGCCGACCGGGTTGGCGTAGGTGACGCTGTTGCCGTTCAAATCAATGATAGCGTTGCCGGTGAAGGTGACGCTCTTCGTTGCGCCGTTCGTGCCGTCGGTGGAAGTATCGTGCGTGATATCCAGCGCGGAGTTCAGGGGCGCGGCGGCATACTGCAAAGTGCCGCCAGCAAACGTGAGCCCGCCATAAACCGCACCACCCAGCGCCCAGATGCTGTTTATGTTCGCTGTGCCGCTATACAACACCGTGCCGCCGGAGAAGCCGTTGCCGCCGGAATTCAACACCACCGTGCCGGTGGCATAGACCGGTGTCACGTTCGCCGTACCGCTGCCGCTGCCGGGGAGCAAGCCAATGGTGTTGCCATTCGCGCTTGAAGCCGGGATGCCGATAATCAAGCGGCCTGCACCGCTGATGAAGCCATTCGCCGTCAATGTATTCCCAGCCGAAGCTGCAAGCGCTCCGCCTGCGCCGCTCAGGAAAATTCCGCGATTGGGAGCTGCGCCTGCATTGTCCAAGGTGAGCGTCGCATTACCGAAGAGAGTGCCTCCATTCATATTCACGGCTGCCCCAGTGGCTATCGCGCCCAGACCGGAATTCGCGCTGATGACTGTGTAACCGCCATTCAAGAAATTCTGTCCGGTGTATCCGTTGGCAGCGTTGAGGAACACAGATCCGAGTCCGCCCTGGCTGTAACTTGAGGTCGCTCCGGTGTTACTTCCATTATTGTAAGTCGCTGAAATGATCAGCTCGCCCGACGTATTATTTTGCCAAATTGTCAAACCAGTCGCCGCGAATGTTGAGCGACTGCATTGGATGACAAGCTGACTCTGACCCGTATTAGGCGCTAGCGTGATATTATTAGCACCAACATTTGGCGTTACCAAGAAGCCGCCCACAACTGAACCGCCAAGCGCCCGACCCGCCGTCAGCGTCATGGCACTAGCGGCATTGAAGCGAACAGTCCCATACGCTCCTGATACGTTAGCATTGTTAAAAATGGTGGCACTGGCCGTCAGATCAATGTTCAGACCAAAAGACCCAGTGCCCGAAAGCGTATTGCCCGTCGTGTAAAACGAACCAATCTGGCTAACCCCCACAAGGGTGCCGGCTTGGGCCGTCCCAACAGTCCCACCTGACACTCCCGCCCAGTCATAAAGATTTACAGTTGCGTATGCTCCCGCCGCGCCGCCCGAAGTGCTATAGGAAAGAAGTCCGCCTTCGATGGTGTTCGCGGTCACATTGTAAGTCGCCGTCGCTGCGACAGTGGTGCCGCCGAGCGTCGTCCCGCTGCTCGCGCCGCTGTTGTAAGCAGCTCCATCAATACGAACCATCCCACCAGCCAGTCCGGTGAGAACGCCTAAACTAACCGTGGGTATCGTTCCCGAAACAGGTGCCGCAGAAATCCCGCTTTGACCCGATGTAGTCGCCGATATCGCCGTGCTGGCGAAAGTTTGGGCACTACCGCCGATTGCGCCCAGTATCTGCACCGAGCCGCCGCTCAACTTTAGCGCGCTGGCGGCATTGATGATGTTTGCTGCGGGCGCCCCAGCCGCAGTGAAATCCAATTTGGCAATTCCTGCGCTGACGGTCGTGTTACCCGAATATGTGTTAGCAGCCGAAAGGGTGAGTGTTCCCGCGCCAGTCTTGGTCAACCCTGTTGTGCCGGCGATGACAGAACTGATGGTGGCGGTCTGATTAACGACGTTGATGAACGGGGTCGTTCCCAGTGTCAACGTGTTGGCGCCAGAGAGCGTCCAATTGAAATCCGGTGACGCATCGCCAAAGTTTAGAGTGCTGATGGTGTGCCCGGCGTCCAGCGTAACCGTGCGGTCAGCCGTCAGATTGACGGTGCTGAAATCGGCAGTGTTACCGGTGCCATCCGCGACGAAGGCGCTGGCCCACTTGGAAGTGTCGCTCCAATTACCGGCGGCATCGGATGTCCAAGTGCCGCTGACGGCGTTGGCGCGAGGCACGACAAACAGGATGAGCAGGCCGAGTGCGGCCAGCAGGATGAAAATTTTATTTTGGCGGAGCGGGTTGTTTTTCATAAACAGATCAGGACAAGTGCCTCTCACATCGGATTGCCACGGCAAAACCATCGCCTGAAACTTTTCTGGCAATGAAGATGAATGGTCGGCGTCAATTTCATGTGAACGGTTCAAACTAACGCAAACGAAACACCGGCGTAATCGCCATTTATGGTGAGTGGGGAGACTGTTCGAACGCAGTGGTCAGGCCGACACAGTCGCATTCTGCGCGGATGTGGGAGTGCCTAGGTAGAACTTGTTGACGGCTTCTGTGCGGGAGCGGACGTGAAGTTTCTCATAGACCTTGCGGATGTGAGAGTGGACGGTGTCGAAGCTGATGCTCATGGCGTCGGCGATTTCCTTGTAGAGAAATCCCTTGGCGAGATGGTCGAGCACTTCCTGTTCGCGCGGGGTCAACTGTTCGAGTTCTTTGGATGCGGTGCCGCTCTGGCGGAAGGAGGCGACGACCTTGCGGGCGATGTGGCCGGTCATGGGCGAGCCGCCGTTGTAAACATCACGCAGGGCGGTGAGGAGTTCGGCGGGCGGGGTCTGCTTGAGGAGGTAACCGCTCGCGCCGGCGGCGAGCGCCTTGAAGATGAGGTCCGTGTTCTCATACACGGTGAACATGACGGTCTGGGTCTTGGGCAGGAGCGGTTTTAATTCACGCACGCAATCCACGCCGTTCTTTCCCGGCAGGTTGATGTCCATGAGAATCACATCGGGCTTGATGCGCGGCAATTCTGCGATGGCCAACTCGGCGCTGGCGTGCTGGCTGGCGCACTCGAAACCTTCGGAGAGTTCGATGAGCTTGGCCAAGCTGCCACGGAGTCGAAGGTTGTCTTCGACAATGGATACCCGGATCTTCATTTTAATTTTCTTTGGCATCTCAAGATACAGTAACTCATCTGCCCGACTATCGCCATTTCGGGTGATGCCTGGCGGAGAGGTTCACGGTCATCCCAATGCGAGTCCCCTTGTCCGGTTCGCTGGAGACGACGCAATGGCCGCCGATAGCGGAGAGCCTTTTTTCCAGATTGCCCAGCCCGCGCCCGGATGAGATGCGGCCCGGACGCGCAGCATCGGAATCCTTGACGTCGGGTGTCATGCCGCAGCCGTTGTCGTCAATGGTCAGCGTGAACTCTTCTGCCCCCAAGGCCACCCGCAGCCAGACTTCGGTGGCGCCGGCATGTTTGACGATGTTGTTCAACGCTTCTTTGAACGCGAGATAGAGATTGTGCCGCGCTTCGGCGCTCAATGCCCACGGCGGCACTTGCAATGGCAGATTGAGGCGGCAACGGATGCCAGCCACGGAAAGATATTCCTGCGCATATTTGCAGAGGTAATCCAGCAGGCTGTCGAGCGTATCGTTCTGCGGGTCCACAGCCCACACGATTTCATCCATGCCCCGGGTCAGTTCGCGCGCCATGTCGGAAATCTGGCCGAGATGGGCGGCGGCCTCCGCCTTGGGCGTGCGCTGCGCCAGTTCGGTGAGCAAGCTGATGTGTGTAAGCCCCGCGCCGAGATCGTCGTGGATGTCCTTGGCGATGCGCGTGCGGTCGCGTTCGACGGCGCGCTGGCGTTCGAGGAATTCCAGGTGGCGGCGCAGTTTGCTGACAACAACCTGCCGGACGACAATCGCCACCAAGCCGACCGACGCCACGATCACTAGCGCCAGAAACCAAGACGTCTCATAAAAATACGGCAGCACCGTGAGCGGGAGAGATGCGCTGTGGTCATTCCAGACGCCGTCGTTGTTGCAGGCGGTGACGCGGAAGGTGTAGTGGCCCGGGCGCAGGAAACTGTATTGCGCCGTCCGCCGCGTGCCGGCCTCCACCCAATCTTCATCCAGCCCCTCGAGTTTGTAGCGGAAGCGCACCCGATCCGGAGAGGCAAAACTCAACCCCGTGTAGCGCAGCTCGACCTGCTGTTTGCCCGGCGGCAATTCCAACGCCGCCCAAGATGATTCCCGCACCGTGCCGACCGGACTCGTCTTGCGGGTCAACGCCTCCGGCCCGCCATCCACCAGCGCCTCCTCAATCATCACCGGCGGCGGCAGCCGGTTCGGCGAGAGTTCCTGCGGCTGCACCGACACCACGCCTTTCAATGTAGCGAACAGCAGCCGTCCGTCTCTCGTGCGCCAGCAAGCCGGCTGATAATTTCCTGAACACTCCAGCGATGGCAATCCGTCGAAACGCCCGTAGGCCGTGCAGTTGATGGATTTAATCCGCCGTTCCGAAAAAGCCTTCAGCTCCGCCTTGGCCACCCGGAAAATTCCTTTTTGCGACCCGACCCAAAGCTGTCCGTCGCCCGCATCCAGAATCTGGCAGATCACATCATCCGGCAAACCGTCCTTGCTGGAATAACGCACAAACCGTCCATCGCGAAATTGCAGCAACCCGCCGCGGAACGTCCCCACCCACACGCTCCCGTCCGCATCCACCGCCAGCGACCACACCGGCTGCCCCGCCATCAATCCTTCCGCCCGAAAAAATGTGACCTTGTTCGTCTCGATGCGATACAAAGTCCCGTTGCCTGCGCCCGCCCACACCACACCCCTCGCATCCTCCACCAGAGCGCGGATGTCCACACGCTCAACCCCGTCTTCCGGCTGGAACTGGCGCAACCGCCCGTCCGTCCAACAAGCCAAACCGTTCTTCGTGCCGACCCACAACTTCCCATCGCACGCCACCAGCATGGACTTGACCCCGTGCACAGCCGGACTGAAAGCCTGGAACTGCCCCTGCGTGTGCGAATACAAATCCTCATCCCCCGCGCTCACCCACAAATTTCCGCCCGCCCCCGGAAAAACACTGAACACAAACCCCCGCTGCGCGCCACGCATCAGCGAAAAATTCTGCCACCCGCCATCGCTCCACCGATAAAGCCCCCCGCCGAATGTCCCCACCCAGACCGCCCCCGCCGCATCCTCCGCCACCGTCACCACCGCCTTGCCCGCCGCATCGTTGCCCGGCTGCAGCACCGTGAACCGCTTCTCCCGCAACCGCACCAGCCCGCCCCGATCCACACCCGACCAAAGATTCCCCTCGTGATCCTCATAGAAACAATCCACGCGCTCACCCGGAAAATTCTCCTCCTTCGCCACCGCCCGCGTCCGCCCATCCGCCCGCACATGGAAAAGACCCTTGCCATAATGATAAATCCAACTGCCACCCGCGCGATCCTCCTGCACCCCCATCCGCTCGATACGACCTGTGAAAACATCCCGGAGTTCGTCCGGCTCCAACACCCACTCCCGCCCGCGCGCCTTGCGCACCCGGTTCTCGGCGAAGACCCACACCTCGCCATTGCTCCTGACACTGATGTTCGCCACATTCAAAACCGCCTCGCCATTCGTCGGCGTCTGGCTCACAAACCGCCCCCCCTCCCAACGCGCCAACTCCCGGTCCGTCCCCACCCAGACACGCCCTTTCGCGTCCGTCACCAGACAGTTGATCACCTGCCCCTGCAAACCCGCATCCGCCGGCACAGCCAGAAAATTCATCCCATCGAACCGCCACAACTTCTGATCCCGCCCGCGGCACCACACCACCCCATCCCCGTCCTCCACCGCCGTTTCGCCCGAACCAAATCCCGGAGACTGCACCATCCGCCACCCCGCCACCCCGTTCGTGGCGACCTCCCGCACAATCATCTCCCCGTTATACAGCAAAAATATCACCCGGTTCGTCCGCAACGACACCGCCGTCACCCACGCATCCGGCGAACCATCGCCCTTCCATTCCAGCTTGAACTTCCCGTCGCGATACGAAGACAGCGAGCCGTCAAACGTGTTCGCCCACATCGTCCCCCCATCATCCACAAACAACCGCCGCACCCGAGGATGCGCCAGCTCCGGCGTCGTGAACGGATCAAAATTCACAAACCGCACCCCGTCGAATCGCGCCAACCCATTGTAAGTCCCCACCCAAAGATAACCGTCCGGCGTCTGCGCGATCGCCGTCACCGAGCTGTTCGGCAGACCGTTCTCCGCCGACCAGACATCCATCAGATAATCCCCCGTGGCCGCCCCCGCGTCCGCCGCCAGCACAAACAACAACACCCCCGCCATCCAACCACGCCACACCGGCACGGTGGGAATTGCATTGGCTCTGCGATGGGTCATGCAACTACATTGCACCCCTCAAAACCCGAACACAAGAGCCGCCCGCGCATCACGGGCGCAATTTGACACTACCACCAAAGATGGGAAGTCCGTCAAGCGGACGGAGCGCGAGACGTCCCGGCTCGCAGCAGCCCGTCAACACGGAGACACAGGAATACTTCGAAGCGACTCCCGGCATTCGTGGCCGCTGCGAGCCGAGGACGTCTCGCGCTCCGGCAGTGGTGTCAAAGCGCATCCGCGCCTCACCACAATTGGCGATTTGAAGATTCTTGTGACAGCCATCTGCAAGACCTAATCTCCAATCACAACCCAACCCACGACCATGAACCTCAAAACCATCCTCCTCATCCTCCTCGCCACCGCGAAACTGCTCATCGCCGCCGACGCAACCACCGCCAGATTGCCAACCCTCTTCATCATCGGCGATTCCACCGTCAACAACTCCGGCCACGGACTCCAAGGCTGGGGCACACCCATCAAAACCTTCTTCGACCCCGCCCGCATCAACGTCGAAAACCGCGCCATCGGTGGCCGCAGCAGCCGCTCCTTCCTCGCCGAAGGCCGCTGGGCCAACGTCATCGCCGAGCTGAAGCCCGGCGACTTCGTCCTCATGCAACTCGGCCATAACGACAATGGCGACGTGGCCGACCTCAAGAAACCACGCGCCTCACTCAAAGGCATCGGCAACGAAACCCGCACCATCACCAACGCCGCTGGCACGACCGAAACCATCCACACCTACGGTTGGTATATGCGCAAGTATGTGACCGACACCAAAGCCAAACGCGCCACACCCATCATGGTCACACTCATCCCCCGCAACGACTGGGCGGATGGCAAAATTCCCCGCTCCGACAACAGCCACGGCGGCTGGGCCAAACAAATCGCCACCCAAGAACACATTCAACTCGTGGACCTGAACGACATCGCCGCACGCCACTACGAACAACTCGGAGCGGACAAAATGCGCGCCGACATCTTCATCAACGAACACACCCACACCTCCGTCGAAGGCGCGCAGCTCAACGCCGCCTGCGTCGCCGAAGGCTTGCGCGGCCTGCAAGACTGCGCGCTCGCGAAATTTCTTTTGCCCGAGGCGCAAGTGAAATTGCCGCCGCTGCCCGCGCCCGTTTTCAAACCGGCGTTCTGGCAACTCGCGCAAACGCCGCCCATGGGCTGGAACAGTTGGGACTGCTTCGCCACCACCATCACCGAGACGCAAGTCAAAGCCCAGGCCGACGCGATGGCCGAGAAGCTCAAGTCGCACGGCTGGCAATACATCGTCGTGGACGCACAATGGTTCGAGCCAGGCGCGAACGGCTTCAACTACCGCAAGGACGCGAGCTTTTCGCTGGATGAATTCGGACGCCTGCTGCCCGCGACAAACCGATTCCCCAGCGCAGCCGACGGCGGCGGCTTCAAAACGCTCGCCGACTACATCCACGGCAAGGGATTGAAATTCGGCATCCACCTCATGCGCGGGATTCCGCGCCAAGCCGTCACAGAAAATTGCCGGATTAAAAACTCGGATTCTCACGCCGCCGACATCGCCGACACCAAGGATGTCTGCAAATGGAACGCCGACAACTTCGGCGTGGACATGAAAAAGAAAGGCGCGCAGGAATACTACAACTCCGTCGCCGAACTCATCGCCTCATGGGGTGTGGACTTCGTGAAGGTGGATGACTTGAGCCGCCCCTACCACACCGCCGAGATCGAGGCCATTCGCGCCGCGCTCGACCGCACCGGCAAGCCCATCGTCTTCAGCACCTCGCCCGGCGCGACACCGACCGAGCAAGGCTACCACATCAGCGCGCACGCCAACCTCTGGCGCATCAGCGACGATTTCTGGGACAAGTGGAGCGCGCCCACAGAATCCATGCACGGCCTCAAGGAACAATTTCCCCTGCTCGCGCATTGGGCGGCGTTCACCGGCCCGGGACATTTCGCCGATGCCGATATGCTGCCGCTCGGCACCATCGCGCTCGGCAAACGCAAGACCAACCTCAAGCCCGACGAGCAGCGCACGCTCGTCACACTCTGGAGCATCGCACGCTCCCCGCTCATCATGGGCGGCGACCTCACCAAGCTCGACGACTTCACCCTCTCGCTGCTGACGAACGACGAAGTCCTCGTCGTGGATCAGACCGGGCGCAACGCGCACCAGCTTTTCAACCGCGCTGGCCTCATCGTATGGAAATCTTCTGTGCCGGACTCGTCGGATAAATTCGTCGCCCTCTTCAACACCACCGACAGCGCGGCCAAAGTTTCCGTGACGCTCGCGGAACTCGGCCTTACCAGCCCGGCCAAAGTCCGCGACCTGTGGACGCAAAAAAATCTGGGCGAATCTTCCGGCGATTACACGGCTGAACTTCCGCCGCACGGCGCGGGGCTGTATCGGATTTCGCCGAAGTAGAAACCAGCTCTACCGCAAGAACGCCGCCGCCGTCCAGAGCATCGGCGCTTGCCCATGCAGATTGCCCGTCTCTCTCACGCGCTTGAGATAAAACTCGCGGGTCTCACCTTTGTCCGTCCCGATGCACACCTCGCGGAGATTGGCGTCCGCATCGAGATTCCTGACCAGACCGAGCCACGCCTTGCGCGCCGCAGGGCCGTAAGTTTTCGCATCGAGCCAGCCGCTCTTGACGCCCGTGACCAGCGCGAAATCAAACATGGCCGTGCCGGAAGTCTCCGGCCACGCATCGGGCTGGTCGAGCAATTGCCGCCACAGCCCGTCTCCGCCCTGGCATTTCAACAGTGCCGCCATCATCGCCCGGTAGCCCGCCATGATGCGCATGCGCTGCGGATGTTTTTCCGGCAGCGACCGTAGCAATTCCGCCATGCCCGCCGCCACCCAGCCGTTGCCGCGTCCCCAAAAGAACGGCGCATTCGTGCCGTGAAAAAACAGCCCGTTCGCCTGCTGCAACCGATCCAGATACGCCGCCATCGTCACCGCCGCACGATCAAGATACTTCGCCTCGCCCGTCGCACGGAACGCCTGCACTTGCAACGCCGGGATCATGAACATGTCGTCTATCCAATACCGCGCCTCCACCGTGATGCCGTCGGGCGTGACCTGTTCCCACTGCCGCTCGGCAAGTTTTTTTCCCAGCGCCAGAAACTTTTCATCCCGCGTCTGGATGAAGATTTCCAGCGGCACGATGCCGAACACGCGGTAATCCACGTGCGCCTTGGGTGAAACCCGCCGCGCCCCGTCCGGCGTCAGGAATTGCGCGAACTTCCCGACAAGCCGCGCCTGCAGATTCGTGTCGCCGGTCAGCCGCGCCACACTCAACGCGCCGTATCCGCCGATGACTTCCGGGTAGATGACAACATCGTGCTTGGGGTTGGTTTGAAAGTCGAACTTCCGCGCCGCAAAATTCTCCGCCACGCGCTTTCCAATCTCGCCCGGTGAAGTTCCCGCAGGCCAGTCGGTGAAATCGCCGCCGCCCGGCTTCTGCGCCGAGGCGCACCCCGTCAAAACCAACGCCGCGAACACGTGCGAAAAAATATGACTGGCCGCTTTCATGCAACGGATGATAGCAACCCGCCGCCGTTCCGGCACTCACCTTAATTGGTGATGCCCGCGCCGTTGATAATCGTTGACACCGTGGCGCGAAGATGGAGCCTGTTCTAGTGATCTCCTTTCCTTTTCCTTTGCCGCCGCGCGGTCGTCTGCTGGCATACGCAATCGTTACGCTGTGTCTCCCCTGTTCCGCTGTGTTTGCGCTCGAACTCACCAATGCCGCCTTTAAGATCTTCCAGTTTCCGCCGGACAAAATCCCGCGCATTGACGGCGACACCAACGACTGGAACATCGTTCCCGAATCCTACGTCATCGGCAGCGGCCATCTCACGGACGACAACGGCAAACACAAATTGTCCGACGCCTGCGCCCCAAGAATCCGCGTCAAGACCGGCTGGGTGAAAGGCCTGAACCGCCTGTATTTCCTCTGCGAAGCCGACGACGATTATTGGGACTTCGCGCTACCCAGCCTGCACAACGACACGTTCGAGCTGGTCGTGGATGGCGACCTCTCCGGCGGGCCGCTCATCGAAAAATTTCATCCCGCACGCGAACTGCTCGGCGTGTGGGAGACGTATTTTACCCTGCAAGGCACGCATGCGCAGAACTACCACATCTTCACGCCCGCCGAGGGCAAGGACTGGTGCATGGTCTGGAGCGCCGCACAGTGGCTCAAGGAACTGCCCTACGCCAACGCAGCCTGCAACTATAACTTCAAGCCCGCCGAACCCGGCCACCTCGTCTTGGAATTCTGGATCACTCCCTTCGACTACGCCGGAGCGGAAGGCCCGCAACGCGCGGTCGAGTCCGTGCTGAAGGACAACAAGCTGATAGGAATGTCGTGGGCGGTGATTGACTACGACGACATCCGTTCCGGCGATACAAACAACGGCTTCTGGAATCTCTCACCCAAGCACACGATGTATGGTAAGGCCGATGAGCTTTGCCTGTTTAAACTCATGCCTCTCGAACCGCAGTTCGTGAAACCCATCGAAGCGCAATGGTCGTTTCAAGTAGTGGACATGCCGCGCCGCCTCGTCGCCTTCAAGGATTTGTCCGTCGGCAACATCAAATCGTGGCGTTGGGACTTCGGCGACGGCGAAACCTCCACAGAACAAAACCCCAACCACACCTACAAAAATCCCGGCCACTACATCGTGGTGCTGGACATCATCGGACCGGCGGGCAAATCGCGCCGCGCCAAAGTCTGGGATGTAGTCGTGAAATAGTTTCATGAACTCAAAACACTTTCTCCTGTTCGCCTCGGCGCTCGCTTTGAGTCTCCCGCTCGCCGCAAAAGATTTTAACGTCCTCGACTTCGGCGCGAAAGGCGATGGCGCGACGCCCGACACCGCAGCCATCCAGCGCGCCATTGACTCCGCAGCGGCGGGCGGCGGGCGGGTCGTTGTTCCACGCGGACGCAAGTTCGTCGTCGGCACACTGGAGTTGAAGAGCGGCATTGATTTTCATCTCGCCGGCGAACTGCTCATCAGCACCAACCAAGCTGACTACACCGGCGACGCCGTCATCACCGCCTCCAACGCGCTCAACCTGCGGCTCACCGGCAGCGGAAATATCTGCGGGCGCTCTCTGTCCTTCATGACCAACTACGACGCGCCCAACGAATGGTGGCTGTTCCAAGAGTGGCGACCCAAGATGTTCGTCCTCACCGGCTGCACCAATCTCGTCGTGCGCGACATCTCCTTTGGCGACGCGCCGTTCTGGGGCTTGCACCTGCTCGGCTGCGAAAATGTCCTCGTCGAAAACGTGACCGTCAACAACCGCCTTGACGTTCCAAACTGCGACGGCATTGACCCCGACCACTGCCGCAACGTCGAAATCCGCCGCTGCCACATCACCTGCGGCGACGACGCCATCGTCATCAAAGCCACGCGCCAGGCACACGACTTCGGCGCGTGCGCCAACATCCGCGTCCGCGACTGCGTGTTGCGAACGCAGGACGCCGGCTTGAAGATCGGCACGGAGACCACCAGCGACATCTACGACATTCTATTTGAGCGGTGCAAAATTATTTCCAGCAGCCGCGGCCTATCCATTCAGTTGCGGGACGAAGGCAATGTCTTCAACGTCACCTTCCGCGACGTCCGGTTTGTTTCTCGCTACCATTCCGCCCCGTGGTGGGGTTGCGGCGAGGCGATTTCATTCACCGCCATCCCGCGCAAACTGGAAACAAAACTTGGCAAGCTCCACGACATCCTCGTGCAAAACGTCTCCGGCCTCGCGGAAAACAGCGTGCGCATCCACGGCTCACCGACGAGCCGCATCGAAAACGTCCGGCTCGAAAACGTCGCCGTGAAACTCAACCGCCACACGAAATATCCCGGCGGCATGTTCGACAACCGCCCGACCCAAGTCCACACACCCATCGAACCCCACCCCACTTCCGGCTTCAGCGTGCGGTTCGCGGATAACGTCACGCTGAAAAACTGTTCCGTGACTTGGGGAAACAGCCGCCCGGATTATTTCGGCAGCGCCCTCGAAGCCGAAAACACGCGCGATCTCCGCCTGACCGGCTTTCAAGGCCCTGCGGCGCATCCCGAACGCGACGAGGCAATCTGCATTCACTGACTCATGCCAATGACTCCCATGAACCAACCCATTCACCATCCCGCTTCCAGCATTTGCCGCGTGAAAAAACTCTGGCTTCTCCTCGCCCTCGCCGTTGCCGTTGCTGGTTTGCCCCACGTTCATGCCGCGCCCTCTGCGAACCCACTGGCGTGGCCGCCCATCACCGCGCAAACCAAGCCGTGGGCGTTCAACTGGTGGATGGGCAGCGCCGTGGACAAGACCAATCTCACACACGAACTCGAACGCTACGCCGCCGCCGGTCTCGGCGGCATCCACATCATCCCCATCTACGGCGCGAAAGGTTTTGAATCGAAATACCTCAACTACCTTTCGCCTGAATGGATGGAGATGATGGGCTGGGCGGTCAGCGAAGCGCGCCGTCTCGGCATGGACGTGGACATGACCACCGGCAGCGGCTGGTGTTTCGGCGGACCGCAGATTACGGATAAAGATGCGAACGCGAATGTCGTGGTGAAAACTTACGAGGTGAAGGCCGGTGAAAAGTTGAAGGAAAAATTCAACCGCGACTCGACACAAGCACTCGTTGCCTTTTCATCCGGCAGAAGATCCATCGATCTCACCGGGAAAATTTCTGCGAACGGTGACGTGGACTGGACAGCGCCGTCCAAAGTAGGGCAGGCGTCCCGCCTGCCCAGCGAGCGCGACAGCGCGAGCAGTAGTGGCACAGGCGTCACGCCTGTGAGTTTCAATGCTGCGCTGACTGCGTCGGCGCGGGCAGGCGGGACGCCTGCCCTACTTTCTTGGACGGTTTACGCCATCTCGCAAAAGCCCAGCGGCCAAAAAGTCAAACGCCCCGGCCCAGGCGGCGAAGGCTGGATGCTCAACCTGATTTACCCGCCCGCGATGGACAATTTCCTCAAGCCCTACACCACCGCCTTCGCCAGTTATCACGGCCCGAAACCGCGCGCCCAGTATCACGACTCCTACGAGTATCGCTCTGACTGGTCGCCGAATTTCTTCACCGAGTTTGAAAAACAACGCGGCTACAAGTTGCAGACCGAACTGCCCGCCTTGTTCGACACGAACGACAACGACCACGCCAACCGCGTCAAGTGCGACTACCGCCAGACTGTCAGCGAAATCATGGCCGAGGAATCGTTGCCTGCGTGGACAAAATGGTCGCACGACCGCGGCTTCATCACGCGCAATCAGGCGCACGGTTCGCCCGGCAACTGGCTCGACCTCTACGCCGCCGCCGACATTCCCGAGACGGAGATGTTCCACACCGACCGCAACAAGCTCATCTCCAAATTCGCGTCGTCCGCCGCGCACGTCACCGGCAAGCCGCTCGTCAGCGCCGAGACCGGCACATGGCTGGAGGAACATTTCACCGAAAAACTTTCCGACGTCAAATATCTCATGGACGACATGTTCCTCTCCGGCGTGAACCACATGTTCTATCACGGCTGCTGCTATTCGCCCGACGAGGCCGGCTGGCCCGGCTGGCATTTCTACGCCTCGCTGGAGATGAACCCGCGCAATTCCATCTGGCGCGACGCCCCCGCGCTCAACGCCTACGCCACGCGCTGCCAGTCCATCCTGCAATCCGGTCAACCCGACAACGACATTTTACTTTACTGGAACACGGCGGATTTCTGGATGCAGCCCGGCGACAAGCTGCTGCCGCACCTCACCATCCACGCCCGCGACTGGTTCGAGGGTCAGCCCATCGGCAAGACCGCGAAGGAACTGTGGGATCGCGGCTACGCCTTCGACTACGTTTCCGACGCACAGCTGAAAACGGCGAAAATTGTGGATGGAAAAATCCAGATGCTCGGCGGCGATTACAAAGTCATCGTCGTGCCGGAGTGTAAATTCATTCCGCTCGAAACTTTCAAGCAACTACTCGCGCTCGCAGAAACTGGCGCGACGGTGGTTTTTGAAAAGCAATTACCGGCGGATGTTTCAGGGACATTCAATTTAAAAAATCAGCGGGCTGAACTAAAAAATCTCAAATCAAAACTGGTGGCGATTTGGAATGGAGACCGTAACCCAGGATTTGACGGTTATCACGTTGGCAAGGGCAACATTTATTCGGCAATGTTTTTCCCCGGAACAAAGTCTCTTGAATATGAAAACAAAGTTGTCTGTGAACCTTTGGCTGGTTTTGGTTTGTCATTTATCCGCCGTTCTTTCGATGGCGGTTGGATTTATTTCATCGCCAATCGCACTGAAACAAATTTTGACGGCTGGATTACGCTGGCCCGCCCCGCCAAATCAACCGTCATTCTCAACCCGATGACCGGCAATTCCGGCGTAGCGGCGACTCGGCAGAGCGCCGCAAACTCAAATGAAATCCATCTGCAACTCGCCGCTGGTGATTCTGTGATTCTCCGGGCCTTCGCCGACAAAAAAGTGGAAAGCCTAGCTTGGAATTATTGGCAGACCATCGGCCAGCCGGTTGAAATCACCGGCGCGTGGAACGTGAAATTCATCCTCGGCGGCCCGACGCTGCCGGCCGATTTTCAAACCGCCCAGCTCGCCTCGTGGACGACATTCCCCGACACGAACACGCAAGCCTTCGCCGGCACCGCAAAATACGAAACCACATTCGACGCGCCTCGTTCGGAGTCCCGCCTTCAGGCGGTGCCGGACCGCGTAAACGCGGAACTCCAAACCTATTCCCTCGCCCTCAGCGATGTGCGCCAGAGCGCGCGGGTGCGCGTGAACGGCAAGGATTACGGCACGCTCATCACGCCGCCGTTCCGCGTGGTCGTGGACAACCTGAAACCCACCGGCAACACGCTCGAAGTGGAAGTCACCAGCGTCGCCGCCAACCGCATCCGCGACCTCGACCGACGCGGCGTGCCGTGGAAAACTTTCCGCGACATCAACATCGTGGACATTAACTACAAGCCCTTCGACGCCTCGAAATGGCCGCTCACCGAGTGCGGGCTGCTCGGCCCGGTGACATTGACGCCGCTGGCAACCGTCGCTCCTTGATGCCTGCTTCCGCATGAACTTCTAATCGGATAACCGCCAGTCGTCTTCACCGCCCCGCGTGACTCCGACGCAGGCGCAAAAAATCGCCAGGTGTTTCCACCTGGCGATGTTCCCGGATAAGCCCGCCGCTCAACCTCTGAAATAAATATACGCGAACGTGATGAAGACCATGATAATGATGGAGCAGATAACTTCCAGCTTGCCCCAGCTCGCGCGGGTCGCCGCCTTGTCTTCCGCCGTCGCCGTCGCGAAGGTCAGGCCGCTGATCTGCTTGGCGTCCGGCGGTTCAGTCATGTAGCTGACGCCCACCATCACGACCGCCGAGATGAGCGTGATGAGAATGCTGAAATACTGGAAATTAATATTGTTCACGATCCAGAAGAACGTGCCTTCCCGGTAATGGAAGTTCGAGTCCAACGTGCAAGGCGTGTCCACCAGCATGCGGAACAGTCCCACAATGAACCCGATGATCATCGCCCACAGGCAGCCCTTTGCGTTCAGCCGTTTCCAGAAAACGCCGAAGAAAAACACCACGAAGACCGGCGGTGCCAAGTAGCCTTGGATGGATTGCAGGTAGCCGTAGAGACCATGCGCGCCCTTCACCACCGGTATCCACGCCATCGCGATCACCACCATCACGCCGGTTGCAATGCGGCCCATGCGAACGATCTGATGCTGCGTCGCCTCGGGCCGCAGCTTGGAGTAGATGTCCACCGTGAACAGCGTGGAGCAGGCGTTGAACACGCCAGCCAGCGAACCCATTAGCGCCGAGAGCAATCCCGCCACGACGATGCCGCGCAGCCCCGGCGGCAACAGGTGTTGCACCAGCAGAGGGAACGCGCCCTGCGAACCATTCGGCTGATTGAACGCCTCGGTCAGCGCGGGAATCTTCCCGCTCTTGGCCAGCGCGTAGCAGATGAGGCCGGGGATGATGAACAGATACACCGGGAACAATTTCAGGAACGCCGCGAAGATGCTGCCTTGCCGCGCGACCCGCTCGTTCGGAGCGCCGAGGGCGCGTTGCACAATGTATTGGTCGGTGCACCAATACCACAGGCCGATGACCGGCGCGCAGATGGCCATGCCGAGCCACGGGAAGTTGTTATTGAAATACCACGCCTGCTTCACAATATCGCCGGAAGCGTTCAGCTCCTTCACTGGCAACCAAGTGGCGATCTGCCCGGCGGGCACGAGCGGCTTCCACAGATTGAACATGTCCGAGCCGCAGAGCACCCGCAGTTCATGCCAGCCGCCGAGCTTGACCAAGCCGTAAATCGTCAGCAGCAACGAGCCGCCGATGAGCACGACCACCTGCACGGCGTCGTTGTAGGCCACGGCGCGCATGCCGCCGAGCATGGTGTAAAGCCCGGTGAGAATAATGACCGAGATCGAGCCGATCCAGAAACTGTCAATCACATGGCCGCCGATATGCAATTGCAACTCCGGCAGCAAAGTGCCGAACACCACCCCGCCCGCGAAGATGCCCACAGCGATCTTGGACACGATGAACGTGACCAGCGACACGATGGACAGGACGTAGCGCGACTTGGTGCAGAAGCGTTTCTCCAAAAACTCCGGCATGGTGAACACCATCGAGCGCGCGTAGAACGGCACAAACACCCACGCCAACACGAGCAGACACCACGCGTGCAGCTCGTAGTGCGCGAGCGCCACACCATCCTTCGCTCCCGATCCAGCGAGGCCGACGATGTGTTCCGAGCCGATGTTCGACGCGAAGATGGACGCGCCAATCACCCACCAGCCGAGGTTGCGGCCTGCCAGGAAGTAATCGCTGGCGGTGTCTTTGCTTGATTTGATGACCCACCACGCCACGCCCAGCAGGACGGAGAAGTAGATCCCGATTGCCAGCCAGTCTAGGGCGACAAGCGAGGTTGCGGATGCGAACATTGGATTAATATTGTTCATGATTTTCTGCTTAGTTTGTTTCTGTGTCTCTATTTCTGGCCGTAGGTTGCGGTTGGACCGTGTTTACGGAGAAAATGTTTATCGAGCAACATCGGTTGCATCGGCTTTAACTTGGGATTGATCTTCAACGTCTCGCTCGCGAGTTGCGCGATGAACTCCAGCACGCCCGCGTTGTGAACCGCGTCCGCCACATCCTTGCCCCAAGTGAACGGCCCGTGGCTCGCCACCAACACCGCCGGATGCTGCATCGGATCAAATTTTAATTTCTTGAACGTGTCCACAATGACCTCGCCCGTGTTCGCCTCGTAATCCTTTTTGATTTCCGCCGGCTTCAGCAAGCGCGTGCAAGGCACGTCGCCATACCAGTAATCCGCCTGCGTCGTGCCGTAGCTCGGCAAGCCGCGATGCGCCTGCGCCCACGCCGTCGCGAACAGGCTGTGCGTATGCACCACGCCGCCGATCTTCGGGAACGCGCGATACAGCACCCGATGCGTGTCCGTGTCCGAACTCGGCTTGAGCTGGCCGTCCACGACCTTGCCGGTGGCGAGCGACACCACAACCATGTGCTTGGGCATCATGCCGTCGTAAGGCACGCCGCTGGGCTTGATGACCATGAGGCCGCGCACGCGATCCACGCCGCTGGCGTTGCCCCACGTTTCGATGACCAGTCCTTTGCGAACCAAATCCAAGTTCGCCCGGCAGACTTCAGCTTTTAATTTTTCCAACATAATTTTTTGGACCGCTAATCTGCGCTCATCTCCGCTAATTGAAAAAAGATTAGCGTCAATTAGCGAAGATTAGCGGTTAAATTTATTTTCTCACGCGCCCCCGAATCTCAATCAGCTTCTTCATCACGCCGTAAAGATTTCCACCGCCATCCTTCGTGCCGAAGGCGTCGTGCAGTTGCTTGTAGAGCGCGTAAAGTTCCTGGTAGGTCGCGTGCGCCTTGGCGTCCGGCTTGAAAACTTTCGGCTTCAAACCCGTCATCCGCTTCTGCGCCGTGGCGTAATCCTTGTGCGCGCCCGCCACGACCGCCGCCGCGATGGCCGAGCCAAGCGCGCAGGTCTGCGCCGAGCGGCTGACTTTCATCGGACGCCCCGTCACATCTGCGTAAATCTGCATGACCAGCGGGCTTTTCTCCGCGATGCCGCCGCAGTTCACCACCGACGAAATCTTCACGCCGTATTCCTCAAAGCGATTGATGATGGTCAGCGCGCCAAACGCCGTCGCCTCGATGAGCGCGCGATAAATCTCCGCTGGCGTCGTGTAAAGCGTCTGACCGACGAGCAAGCCCGTGAGTCGCTGATCCACGAGGATGGTGCGGTTGCCATTGTTCCAATCCAGCGCGAGCAGGCCGCTCTCGCCGGGCTGCAACTTCAGCGCGCCCGTCGTGAGGTCTTCATGCGTGGCGGAACGCCGACTTCCAAGTCGGCTCATTCCTGATTTGTCATCGGTTCGGGCCGACTTGGAAGTCAGCGTTCCGGGCTGAATGTAATTCACGAGCCAGTTGAACAAGTCGCCCACGGCGGATTGACCGGCTTCGAGTCCGAAGTAGCCGGGCAGCACGCTGCCTTCCACGATGCCGCACAAGCCCGGCACATCCGCGAGTTTCTTTGTGTTCGCCGCAATCGCGATGTCGCAGGTGCTCGTGCCAATAATTTTCACGAGCGTTCCCGGCGCGACGCCTGAACCCACCGCGCCGAGATGCGCATCGAACGCGCCGACGGCGACGGGGATTCCAGCGGCCAAACCGGTTTTCTTTGACCAAGCGACGGTAAGGCCGCCGACGGCGCGATCAATCGAATGCACGCGCGGCGTGAGCCGAGCGCGGAGTTTGCCGAGTTTCGGGTTGAGCTTGGAAAGAAACTGCGAGTCGGGATAGCCACCCCACTTGGCGTTCCACATCGCCTTGTGACCAGCAGCGCAAACGCCCGCGATGAATTTGCTCGGATGCTCCGTGCCGGTGAGCGCGGCGGGAACGAAATCGGAAAGCTCGACCCACGAGTGCGCGGCGTTAAATACTTCCGGTGCGACGCGGAGGCAACGGAGAATCTTGCTCCAAAACCATTCGCTCGAATATGTGCCGCCGCACTTGGCGAGGTATTGCGGGCGCATCTTTTTCGCGAGCGCGGTGATCTCGGCGGCTTCGTTGACGCCGGTGTGGTCTTTCCACAGCCACGCGAGCGCAGCCGGATTGGCTGCGAATTTTTTCTGGAATACGAGCGGCTGGCCGTTCGCATCCACGGGCAACGGCGTGCTGCCGGTCGTGTCCACGCCGATGCCGATGACTTGGCTCGCGCTGAAACCCTTCGCGGATTTTTTCGCGGTGGCGAGCGCTTGCTTGATGGTGATGGCTGCGCCGTTGAGATAATCCGCCGGATGCTGCCGCGCGAGATTCGGGTCACGGGCGAGCACGACGCCCTGCGTGCCGTGCGAGTAAGTCCAGACGGCGGCGGCGACTTCCGCGCCGTTGGCGACGCTGACGATGATGGCGCGCACGGAGTTCGTGCCGTAGTCCAAGCCGATGGTGTATTGCGCGCTCATTGAATCATAAACCGTTTTGTATTTATTTCATTAACACCGGGCTTTAGCCCGGTAACAGGTGCGACTTGATCTCGAACCGTTTTAACGGTTTCAGGCGGGCGAAAAACCGTTGAAACGGTTGGAGAACTATTGCCGCCGCAGACACCGGGCTGAAGCCCGGTGTTAATGAGATGTCGAAAGCGCATGGAGTAATTCAAGGATCGGCTGTTTCACGAAATCAATCCGCTGCGCATCGCGTGATAAACTTCGTTGTTGCGCAGCGTCTGCTGGAAGTCGCGGACGTTTGTCTTGCCGTCAATGATGGCAAGCTCGATACCGGCGATGGTGGCGAAGTCCTCGATCATCTCGGTGGTCACGGCTTGGCTGAAGCCGGTGTGGTGCGCGCCGCCGGCGTGAATCCACGAGGCGCACGCGTCCTCGAAGTTGGGGCGGCATTGCCACACGGCCTGAGCGACGGGAAGTTTCGGCATAGCGTGTTCGGGGGTGACGACATCCACTTCGTTCAACAGAAGGCGGAAGCGGTTGCCGAGGTCCATGAGCGCGACGTTGATGGCCGCGCCGGCCGGGGTGTTGAAGACGAGGCGCGCGGGGTCGGCCTTGCCGCCGATGCCGAGCGGGTGAACTTGCAGCGAGGGCTTGCCGTCGGCGATGGTCGGGCAGATCTCCAGCATGTGCGAACCGAGGACGAGTTTGCCATCGGGGCTCATGTGATAGGTGTAATCCTCCATGAACGAAGTGCCGCCTTGGAGTCCGCTGGCCATGACTTTCATGGCGCGGACGAGCGCGGCGGTTTTCCAGTCGCCCTCGCCGGCAAAGCCGTAGTTGTCGGCCATGAGCCGCTGCGGTGCGAGGCCGGGCAGTTGCACGAGGCCGTGCAAATCTTCAAACGTGGTGGTGAAGCCCTTGAAGTTTCCGTTGGCGAGAAACTCGCGCAGGCCGAGTTCGATGCGCGCGGCTTCGCGGATGGATTTGTGCCGCTTGCCGCCTTTGCGGAGGTCGGCGGACATTTCATATTTCGACTCGTAAGTTTTGCAGAGCGCATCCACTTCTTTTTCAGAGGCGGCGTTCACAACTTTCGCCAGGTCGCCCACGCCGTGGGTATTGACGGAGAAGCCGAACTGGAATTGCGCGGCAACCTTATCGCCATCAGTGACGGCGACTTCGCGCATGTTGTCGCCGAAGCGGACGAACTTGGCGGTCTGCCAGTCGTGCCACGCAGCGGCGGCGCGGGTCCATGCGCCGAGTTTTTCCTGCAAAGATTCTTCCTGCCAGAAGCCGACGACGACTTTGCGAGCGATGCGGAGGCGCGACATGATGAACCCATGTTCGCGGTCGCCGTGAGCGGCCTGGTTCATGTTCATGAAGTCCATGTCGATCGTGGCCCAGGGGATGTCGCGGTTGTATTGGGTGTGCAGATGGCAGATGGGTTTACGGAGCTGTTTGAGGCCGTTGATCCACATCTTCGAGGGGGAAAAGGTATGGCACCAAGTGATGAGGCCGATGCAGTTCTTGGCGTTGTTCGCCTGCTGGCAGAGTTCAGTGACTGCGTCTGGGGAGACGAGCACGGGCTTGAAAATAACCTTGATGGGAATCGCCGGAGCGATGTCCAACGCTTTGGCGATCTCTTGCGAGTGCTTCGCAACGGCCTTGAGGGTTTCCGGGCCGTAGAGGTGCTGGCTGCCGGTGACGAACCAGACTTCAAACTGTTTCAGGTTAATTTTCATTTTCTATGATTGAATTGTGCGCGGCTCACTCGGCGGACAACCGCAGGACGGTGAACGAGTTTCCGAGGAACGTCCGTTTCAGGGCGTTGCCGGTGAAGCTGACTTTTTCTGTCTTGGGCGAAACTTTGGCCGGTGGCTCCAGCGAGTTGGGGTTTGCGTTGACGACCTTGACGATGATGTCGTGAGATGTCTCATCGATCGCCGCCGTGGCGTAGAGGCTGGTGATCTTACCGCCGGGCTCGTAGTTGACGCCGGTTGCTATCTCCTTGCCGTCTGCGCCAAGAATTCTTGCCGTGAGCGCACCACTAAAACCATCCGTCACCCGCGCCGCCAGCTTCAGCGTGTAGCGATCGCCAGAAACCACGTCAGGATAGATGCCGCCATCAGCCGAAAGATTGATGTCTTCGAAGAAAATCCCCCACAACGTCGCTGCGATTTTATAGCCAGGTTGATCCATGGCCACGGAAATCCTCGTCGGTTGGGCAGACGCAACAAGGCCAACGAGTATTGCCGCAGCAAAAGCGAACAGATATTTTCTCAATGGTCTCATAAAATGAATCAGTTAAGTGTTCCAAAAAAACACAACTGAACATATCGCCATTTATGGCTACGTAGCGTTCCACCTTGCCTGCTCCAAGACCAAGATCACAGGCAACCAGTTGCCCGCACGCGCGTCATCATGGTGACCTGTCCACCAAATCGAGGCAAGACCCGTTGCGTTGTTCAAATAAAACCCTCCCCCTCTGGGGAGACTGTTCGAGCGCAGTGGTCAGGCTGCCACAGTTGCATTCTGCGCGGATGTAGGAGTGCCTAGAGCGCTTTAACCTGACATCCGAAGTTGAAATGGGTAGCACAGGCGACTTGCTTGTGCCGTCCAGCCACTGGCCGGACGGAAGGGGCAGGACGTTAGCCGTGGAAACGAACGCTCGAGAAAGTTCGGGCTCTCTCCCCGTTCCGAGCGACGGGTCGCCGCTCGGCACAGACCACCGGCCTATGCTACCCACCGGAATGACCGTCAGCATTTCGGAGTTCCGGTTAACCCCCCAATTTACTTCCACGGAGCGGGAAGCTTCATGAACACGCCCGCTAGGAAACGGGCGTTCCGGGGAGCGCACGGGTCCCGCGTGCGAGTTCAGGCGTCGCGCCTGAACTTTCAACACACCAATCAAAATTTTGGAGGTGAGGGAAGTTTTGCGGATGAAATTTCCGGCGCGACGCCGGAAATCACCCGCCGGCGGCGGGTGCTACCAAAAACTTACCCGCACGTTTGGTTTCTGTTTCGGAAGCTGGGTTAAGAAACAGCCAATACAACCCGCAAATAAGTGGTAGCGCGTACGGGAATCGAACCCGTCCTTCAGCCTT
>JANMJO010000175.1:0-7632 GCA_031371425.1 Verrucomicrobiales bacterium
GAAGCCACTTCGCCGAGCACGGCGATGACGCCGTCGCGGGCGATGAGCTTGTTGACGACGGTGGCGGGTTCGCCGGCCTTGCTTTGCGTGTCTTCGGTGAGGAGTTCCAGTTTCTTGCCGAGCACGCCGCCAGCGGCGTTGATCTCCTCGATGGCGAGCAAGGTGCCTTCGTGCGATGAGATGCCGAACGTGGCCGTGCCGCCGGTGAGGGAGGCGTATTCGCCGACTTTGATCGGGGCCGCGCCGCCACCGCTGGATTCGCTGGCGGGTTTGTTGCAGCCGGAGTTGGTCAACAGCAGCAGTGAAACTGCGATGGAAAATGAAATTGATTTGGCACTCATCGGCTTTGTTCTACAAGCGGACTGTCGTGCCCGCCAGATTTTTCTTCTTCGCTGGCGGGTAAATCAATATTTCGTCTTGATGCCACACGCGCGGGCGGCGCACCAGCCTCGCGCCGCTTCAAACCAAGCGAACGCCGCGCACGCGCCGAGCAGCAGCCCCGCCCACCAGACGGACTGGCCGACGAGAATCGCTGCCACAAACAACGCCAGGCCGATGAGCGCGCGAATGACGCGGCCTTGGCGTTCGATGTTGGGCTGGAAAAATTTCGCCATGGATGACGGGGCGCAACCGACCTCAAGCTTCGCTCGCCGCGCGGATCGCTTCCAACTGTTCCCATCGCGCGTAGAGCTTCGTGGCGCTTTCCTTCGCGGCTTCGAGTTCGATGGTGAGTTGCGTGGCTTGCGCGCCGTTCTTGCGAAAGAAATCCGGCTGGGCGAACAGCGTCTCGATGCGCGCCACTTCCGCCTCCAGTCCGTGAATCTGCGCCTCGATGCCGTCCAGCTCGCGCTGCTCCTTGAAGGATAGCTTGCGCGCCTTCGCGGTTTTCGTAGCCGCGTCTCGTGAGAGCGCGGACGGCTTGGCGGCGGCGGGAACTTCCGCGCTCTTACGAGATGCGGCTACAGTGGCGGCGGCGGCCTTCTCCTTTTTCTCCAGATAATAATCGTAGTCGCCGACGCTGTGGGCGATCCGGCCATCGCCCTCAAACGCCAGCACGTCTGTGCAGACGCGATTCAGAAAATACCGGTCGTGACTCACCACGCACACGACGCCGGGGAAAGCGATGAGCGCCTCCTCCAACACGCGCAACGTCGGCAGGTCGAGGTCATTCGTCGGCTCGTCGAGGATGAGGAAGTTGCCGCCGCTTTTCAGGATGCGTGCAAGCAGAAGCCGGCTGCGTTCGCCGCCGGAAAGTTTTTTCACCAGCGTCATGATGCGGTCGTCCTCGAACAGAAACCGCTTGAGATACGAGCGCACCGAAAGCTTCGCGTCGCCCCACTGCACGAACTCCGTGCCGTCGGCGACCTCATCCAGCACCGTGCGCTCCTCGTTGAGCTGCAGCCGGCCTTGGTCCACGTAGTTGAACTTCGTGAGCTGGCCGATCTTCACCGTGCCTTCCGTCGGCGGCATCTGGCCGATGATGATCTTCAGCAATGTCGTTTTGCCGAGACCGTTCCGGCCACAAACGCCCACGCGCCTGCCGTTCTCAAAATTGAAACTGAAACCGGAAAACAATTTCCGCCCGCCCAGTTCCACGCCAAGCCCGGTGACCTCGACCGTGCGGTTGCCGAGTTGCGGCGGCGGCGGGATGCACAGCTCCACGTCCTCCTCGATCACCGGGCCGTCTTGCGCGGCCACATCGTAGTAGCGCTCGAAACGATCCTTCTGCTTGGTGCGCTGCGCACGCGGGCCTTGCCGCACCCACGCGAGTTCCTTCTTCAGAAACATCTGGCGCTTGTGCTCCACGGTGGCGTCGGCTTCCTGCCGTTCCGCCTTGGCCAGCAGGTAGTCGGTGTAATTCCCGTTGTGCGACCAGAACTTGCCGTCGCACAGCTCCACGATGCGGTTCACCACGCGGTCGAGAAAATAGCGGTCGTGCGTGACGACGAGGAACGAGCCGCCGAAACTTTCCAGAAACTCCGCCACCCACTCGATGGACTCCGGGTCGAGATGGTTCGTCGGCTCATCGAGCAACAGGAAATCCGGACGCGAGACAACCGCACGGCACAACGCCACGCGCCGCTTCTCGCCGCCGGAAAGCGAATCAATGCGCCGGTCGGACGCCGGGCAATTCAGGTGCGACATCGCCACCTCGATGCGGCGGTCGAGCGTCCAGCCGTCGAGCGCCTGGATGCGATGCTCCACTTCCTCGTGCCGCTTCGAGTCGTGCGGCAGCGATTCAAACTCCGCGATCAAATTCAAAACGTGTTGCCCGCCGTCGCGGATGTTTTCATAAACGCTCTTCGCCGCATCGAGCATGAAATCCTGCGGCAAATAACTCACGACCAGATCGCGCTGCTTGGCGACATCGCCGCCATCCGGCGATTGCAACCCGGCGAGCAGTTTCAGGAACGTCGTCTTGCCACAGCCGTTGCGGCCAACCAGGCCGATGCGGTCGCCGTCCTGGATGCCGAGCGTGGCGTGGTCGAGCACGGCGCGGTCGCCGTATTGAACAGAGACTTCAGTGGCGGTGAGGATGGAGGCCATATTTTTTTAACCACAGATGGACACGGATAACCACGGATGGAAACACCGGTAGGGCGCGTCACTCCGTGCGCGCCGTCGTGGCAAATCGGATGCGCTCGTTGCAAGCGCGGCGGGCAGGGGACTGCCCGCCCTACCATTCAATTCGTGTTTATCTGTGTTCATTCGTGGTTGATTATTCCCGCGCCGCTTGCACCGGCAATACGGACAACGGAACGCGAAGAGTAGCAGACAACCGGGCGGGAACAAGGCGCATCCTGTGGGTAGGGTGTGACTGTTAGTGCCGCGCAGAGATTGTTGGAGTTCACGCTTCAGCGTGTCCGGGCGATGTCCGGAGTGACGGGAACAAGCTAAAGCTTGAACTCCAACCCGGAGCGAGCCTCCGCTGCGCGGGGAGCGCGAAGAGCGGGCAGTTCTTGTTCGTCTCGCCGAAGTAATTCGCCGACCACTCGTTCACGACCCGCCCGACTGATTTTCGCCCAAGCGTTGAGCAAGCAGTAACCGCCCGCCGGAAAATCACGCCGCACCGAAATGTTTCTGCACGAGCTTTTGCACGGCGGGCAGATTTACAAACGCGCCGGGCGTCAGCACTTTCACGCCTTGATATTCCACCCGGTCAAAATGCCCTCGCGCGGTGTTGACGGTGACGATGAAATCGGCAGACATGGCCAGCGCACATTCGAGAAAGCGGTTGTCCGGCGCGTGACGGATGACTTCCAGTTCCGTCAGCGGATAACAGGGTTCGACGGCGGACACGATGCGTTGCAGCAGTTCGGGATGGGCGGCAAGGACTTCCTGATATTCCTCAATCATCGCGGACGAAGCCCAGGCGCGAATTTTTTCCGCCAGGCAAAGTTCCACAATCAACGCCGCCGGGTTGACCGGGTTCGGCAACGTGGCGAGCTTGAGGACGCAGGTATCAAGGACGACTTTCAAGGTAGGGCTTGGCGCGGCGCAGCGCGAGGGAACGGCGCTTGCGCTCCACGCAGGCCACCGCTTCCGTGTCGGTCATGGTGCGCCCCGCGTTTGCGCGATGGGCGCGCGCGAGTTCAGGCGAGAGCTGGAAACTCACGAGCTTGCCACCAACGATTGCTTTCGCTTGCATGGCTTGAAATTAACTTGGTTCTGCCGGCCTGACAAGCCGCACTTGATTTTCGCTACGGCTTCAGGTGCGAGAACAAAGTCGCACCACGCCGAAATGTTTCTTCACGAGCTTTTGCGCGGCGGGCAGATTTACAAACGCGCCTGACTTACGGCGCAAACAATTCGCCCAGCGTGTCGAGCACGGCATCGGCTGTTTCGGAATCCAATTTGCCCAGCCGTTTGACGAGCCGCGATTTATCCACCGCACGGATTTGATCCAAGGCAATTTCGCCCGTCTTGCCTTGAAAAGAAATTTCCACCCGTGTAGGCCAGCCGCGCCGGGTGGTTGTCATCGGAGCGATGATGGCCGTGGCCACTGCGCGGTTCAATTCATCGGGAGAAACCACCACGCACGGCCGGGTTTTGGCGGTTTCTGCGCCGGTGGTGGGATCAAGCCGGACGAGAAAAACATTGAACCGCTCAATCACCATTGCCATTCCTTCGCGTCAAACTCGTTGGCCAGTTGGCGCGTGGCCGCCAGGTCATCCGCAGCGAAACGCGGATGGCGGAATGATTTTTCCCAAGCTACACGCGCTTTCTGGCGTGGACGCAGCAGCAGGCCGTTGGCTGACGGCTGCAATTCCAAACCGTAAGGCCAGCGGTTCAAAATCAGTTCAATGGCGGGCGTCTTCATGGGCACATCTTCCACCAATCCGTGCGTTTCGTCAATTTGACTTCGGCTTCAACTGCGGAAACAAAGTCGCACCACGCCGAAATGTTTCTTCACGAGCTTTTGCGCGACGGGCAGATTTACAAACGCGCCGTCTGCACGAAGAGCGGGGCAGTTCTTGTTCGTCTCGCCGAAGTAATTCGCCGACCACTCGTTCGCAAACAGGATGACGGGGGTTTCTGCCGATGTCGGGGGCAACTACCTGCAACCGGCGGCAAGTGGCAATATTCTCAAAACCAGGAAAACCAGCGTTTGCGCTTGGACGCCGGTTTGCACTGCTTGGCAAAATGGCTGGCGCGCGCCTTTTGATTCAGGCCATTGGCCTCGCCGAATTTGAGCGCGTCCCAGACGCCCGCGGCATCCAAGGCGATCAGCCGCTCGATTTCTGCACCCACCAGCCCCGCAGTCGCGGAGGTGATTTCCAATTCCGGCGGGGCGATTTGCAAACGGGCGCGGGCCAGTTCCAGGTTCTGTTTCAAAATGCGGGAGACGAAAGCTTCGGTCGGTTCGAGCCAGGCGGTTTCCGCCAGTTCGGGATTAGCCCAGACTGCAGCCACGTAATGATATCCCCGACTGTGGCGTTCTTTTTTGATATCCGGCAGTTCATGGAGCACCAAGGCTTGCGGGTGAAACCGCACCGGCATGCCGGCGCGCTGCATCTGTTGCGCGTGCAGGTAGCAATTACAGCGCATCAGCCCGGCATCGGGAATCGAGAATTGCAGCACCGCCTTGCGCCGAAACGCGACGTTGTTGGAAGCATAGCAACCCAACGCGCCGCCCTCGGGAACGAACAGGAAGCCAAAATCAAGAATGCTCATGGCCTTGCCGGTGATCGAAAAATCTTCGTAGAAAGTCATCCCGCTCACCGCCGGGATTTTTGCATCCGCAAAAGGAGTGACGATCTGCGCCAGCCAGTCCTCGCGTTTGGGCTTGCAGTCGCCGTCTAGGAACACCACGAACTCGGTCTGCGCCATTTGGCACACCGTGTTCTTCTGGCCGTCGTAGCTCTCGCCAGCCAGATGCAAGGCTTTGATGTGCGGAAAGTGCCGGGCGAGAATGGGCGCGGCGATGTTGCCCGGCGTGGGATCGATGACAACGACATTCACGTTTGCGGTGCGGCGCGCAATGGCGTCAATCTCTCCCACGGCGCGCAGGAAGGATGCTTCGCTCTGGCCCTCGGCCAGATTGTAAGCCTCGGTGACGAGCGTGACGGTGCCAGACACGGGCGGCTTTGAATCTTTATCCATTCTTGAGAAACTATTGAATTTGCGGCGGCGGCAGAAGCCAAATTCTTTGTCCGCCCCGGATTCAAAGCGGCCAACTATTCCCGCGCCGTCTGCACGGGGAGTGCGGAGAGCGGGCAGTTTTTATTCGTCTCGCCGAAGTAATTTGCAGACCACTCGTTCGCAAACAAGAGGACGGGGTTCTTGCCGATGTCGTAGGCGAGCCGTGCGCCGGTGGGCAGCGAGAGGGCGTCGAGGTCGTCCTCGGTGATGTCGGTGGGTAGCCAGCGGACGACGTTCCACGGCGCGGCTTCGAGGCGCGATTCCGCGCCGTATTCGCTTTCGAGGCGGAATTGCACGACCTCGAATTGCAGCGGGCCGACGGCGGCGAGCAGCGGCGTCTTCACGGACGAGTTGCGGAGGTAGAGCGCTTGGATGACGCCTTCCTGCAAAAGCTGGTCGAGGCCTTGGCGAAATTGTTTGAACTTCGCCGTGTTCGGATTGTGCAGGTGCGCGAAGGCTTCGGGCGTGAAGCGCGGGATTTCCTTGTAGAGAATTGTGGGATCGGTCGTGAGCGTGTCGCCGATGCCGAAGCTGTCGTGGCCGACGAGGCCGATGACGTCGCCGGGCCAGGCCTCGTCCACGGTTTCGCGTTCGTTGCCGAAAAGTTTGTGGGAGCTGGAGAGGCGCACCTTCTTCGCGGAGCGCGAGTGGTGCACGGTCATATCGCGCTCAAATTTGCCGGAGCAGACGCGGATGAACGCGATGCGGTCGCGGTGCTTGGGGTCCATGTTCGCCTGAATCTTGAAAACAAAGCCAGAGAACGCGGGGTTTTCGGGCGTGATGAAGTTTGGAGTTCCGCCTTCAGGCGATTTCCCTGGCGTGATAATTCCATTTACCGAACCGCCTGAAGGCGGAACTCCAAACCGCCCTTTCGGCCCGGGCGCGTGTTTCAGGAAGCCATCGAGCAGGAGCTGCACGCCGAAGTTATTCACGCCGCTGCCGAAGAATACGGGCGTGGTCTTGCCCGCGAGCACGGAGTCCACGTCGAACGCTTCGCCGGCGTGCTCGAGCATCTCGAGTTCCTCGACGGTCTTGTTGAAGTCGGCTTCGCTCAACTTGCCGCGCACCGCCGGGTCGTGCAGGCCGCCGACGGACACGGGCGCGCGGTATTTGCCGCCGACCACGCGCTCGAAGGTGTGCATGGTTTTCGTCTGCCGGTCATACACGCCCTGAAAATCCGGGCCGTTGCCGATGGGCCAGTTCACCGGGAACGCGCCGATGCCGAGCACGCGCTCGAGTTCATCCAGCAAGGCGAGCGGCTCTTTCATCGGGCGGTCGCACTTGTTCATGAAGGTGAAGATCGGCACGCCGCGCTGGCGACAGACCTCGAACAATTTCCGCGTCTGCGGCTCGATGCCTTTTGCGGAATCAATCACCATCACCACCGCGTCCACGGCGGTGAGCACGCGGTAGGTGTCCTCGGAAAAATCCTTGTGGCCGGGCGTATCGAGCAGGTTGAGCCGGTAGCCGTCGTAGTCGAATTGCAGCACGGTGGAGCTGATGGAGATGCCGCGTTTCTTTTCCAGCTCCATCCAGTCGGACGTGGTAGCGCGCTGATTTTTGCGCGCGGTCACGGAGCCGGCGAGTTGCACCGCGCCACCATAAAGCAGCAGCTTCTCCGTCAACGTCGTCTTGCCCGCGTCCGGGTGCGAGATGATGGCGAACGTGCGGCGCTTTTGAATTTCTTTGGTGATGCTCACAGTCGAGCCGCGAAAGGTAACAGGGACTCACGCGGGAACAAGCCGGGAAAAGCGGCGGCAGTATCCTAATCTTGATCGTCATCGTAATCCTAATCCCGTTTCTTGGCCGATTACGATTACGATTACGATTACGATTAGGAGTAGGAGCAGGACACTACCAAAGCGGTGGAGCGGATTCCGGTTTGCATTTGAACGCCGCGCCCGTAACTTGTCCCCGCAAAACGTGCGACAATTCATCACCATCGCGGTCAATGCCTTCATGGAACTCGTGCGCCAGCCGGTGTTCCTG
>JANMJO010000199.1:0-3825 GCA_031371425.1 Verrucomicrobiales bacterium
ATGCGCACCGCCGTGGCCAAGCTCGGCAAGAATCCCAAGATCATCGAGCCGCTCGTGCCGGTGGACTTGGTCGTGGATCACTCGGTGCAGGTGGATTTCGCGGGCACGCCGGATTCCATGGCGCGCAATCTTGATTTGGAATTCTCCCGCAACCGCGAGCGCTACCAGTTCCTCAAGTGGGGAATGCAGGCGTTCGACACGTTCAAGGTTGTGCCGCCCGGCATCGGCATCGTGCATCAGGTGAATCTGGAATATCTCGCCAAGGGTGTGCTGTCTTCTCCATCAACTATCAACTCTCAACCATCAACTGTTTACTACCCTGATACGCTCGTCGGCACGGACTCGCACACCACGATGATCAACGGCCTCGGCATTGTTGGTTGGGGCGTGGGCGGCATCGAAGCCGAGGCGGGCATGCTCGGCCAGCCGGTTTATTTCCTGACGCCGGATGTCGTGGGCGTGAATCTCACCGGCGCGATTTGCGAAGGCGTGACCGCCACGGACGTGGCGTTGACCGTCACGCAGATGCTCCGCAAGGCGAAGGTTGTCGGCAAGTTCGTGGAGTTCTTTGGCGCGGGCGCGGCGGCGCTGCCGCTCGTGGATCGCGCGACGATTGCAAACATGGCCCCGGAATACGGCGCGACGATGGGTTTCTTCCCGATTGACGAGGAGTGCGTGAACTACCTGCGCGCCACCGGCCGCAGCGAGGAACATTGCGCTCTCTACGAAAATTATTACAAGGCGCAAGGACTCTGGGGCATTCCGCAGGCTGGCCAGATTGAATACTCGCAAGTCGTGGAGCTTGATTTGAGCAGCGTGAAGCCGAGCGTCGCCGGGCCGAAGCGTCCGCAAGACCGCATCGAACTCGGCAACCTGCGCCGCGAATTCTTCAACGCCATCCAGCGCCCCGTCACCGAAAATGGTTTCGGCAAATCGCGCCAAGTCTTCGGCAAGTCCGTCAAAGTAGAAATGGCCTCGAAGAAAAAGGCGAACATCGGCACGGGTTCGGTGCTCATCGCCGCCATCACGAGTTGCACGAACACCAGCAATCCCAGCGTCATGCTCGCCGCTGGTTTGCTCGCGAAGAAAGCTGTGGAGAAGGGATTGAAAGTGAATCCCGCCGTGAAGGCCTCGCTCGCGCCCGGCTCTCGCGTCGTGACCGACTATCTCAAGAAGACGGGCCTCACGCCGTATCTGAACAAACTCCGCTTCAACACCGTCGGCTACGGCTGCACGACTTGCATCGGCAACTCCGGCCCGCTCGACCCCGCCATCGAAGACGCCGTGGTGAAGAATGATTTCGTCACCGCCAGCGTCTTGTCCGGCAACCGCAACTTCGAGGCGCGCGTGCATCAGAACGTGAAGTCCAACTTTCTCATGTCGCCGCCGCTCGTCGTGGCGTTCGCGCTCGCGGGGCGCGTGGACATTGATCTGAGTTGCGAACCGCTCGGCAAGGACAAGGACGGCGCGGCGGTCTATCTCGCCGATCTCTGGCCGACGTTGCAGGAAGTGCGCGACGCCATGCAGTCCGCGCTCAAGCCGGAAGTTTTCCGCAAGCTCTACAAAAATTTCGCCGCGCAGAATCCCAAGTGGAACGAAATCCCGTCCAGCATCGGCAACGTGTATGAGTGGGACGCGAAGTCCACCTACATCCAAGAGCCGCCGTTCTTCACGAACTTCACGATGACGCCCGGCAGCATCCAGCCCATCACCGGCGCGCGTGCGCTCGGCATCTTCGGCGACAGCGTGACGACCGACCACATCTCGCCCGCCGGCGCGATCAAGAAATCTTCGCCCGCCGGAAAATTTCTTTTGGACAACGGCGTGACGTTCGAGGATTTCAACAGCTACGGCTCGCGTCGCGGCAACGACCGCATCATGACGCGCGGCACGTTCGCCAACGTCCGCATCAAAAACCTCATGCTCGGCGGCGAAGAAGGCGGCAACACGATTTATTTTGGTAGCGCAGACGCCTCGTCTGCGGCGGCTGTCGCCTCGACAGCCACGCGTCCCGGTGTTGAAGCCGGGGCGGCTTCAACTGCGCCCGGGGCGGGCGCGCTCCCCGGAACAAAAATGTCCATCTACGACGCGTCCATCGCGTATCAGGCGAAGGGCACGCCGCTCGTCATCATCGCCGGCCAGGAATACGGCACGGGTTCATCGCGCGACTGGGCGGCGAAAGGCACGAACCTGCTCGGCGTGAAAGCCGTCGTCGCGCAAAGTTTCGAGCGCATTCACCGCAGCAATCTTGTCGGCATGGGCGTGCTGCCGTTGCAGTTCAAGGACGGCACGACCGCGCAGACCTTGAAGCTCGACGGCACGGAGACCTACGACATCGTCGGCCTCGACGCGAACATCAAGCCGCAGCAAGACCTCACGCTCAAGATCACGCGCAAGAGCGGCGCGGTGGAGAATGTGCCGGTGCGCTGCCGCATTGATACGCCCATCGAGATTGACTACTACCAGCACGGCGGGATTCTGCCGTATGTGTTGCGGCAACTCGTGGCGAAGGCGTGATTTTGAATTCACTCATCCTCCAAATCGCGGCGGAAGTGGTTGGCAAATCCAGCAGGGAAAACCCGGCGGACTCCGTGTTGCGTGACGCGCTGGCGGCGCGGCGGATGCCGTCCACCGAGCAGAAGCGGGACATCAGCCGCGCCGTCTTCAACTACTACCGCTGGTTCGGTTGGCTCGATGCCGCGCATCCGTTGCAGGGCCAGATCAAACACGCCATCGAACTTGCGCAGGCGTTCAAGGAACGGCCTGAATCGTTTTCTGATGACAAGCTCGTGGAGCGCGTCGCCCCGGAATGGGTGCGCGGGCAACTGGAAGTTTCGCCAGCGTGGGCGCGGGCGATACAGGCCGAGCCGAAACTGTGGCTGCGGGCGCGGCCCGGACAGGGCATGGCGCTGGTGGAAAAACTCGGCGCGGCCAAGCTTGAAAAAACTTTGCTGCCCGACGCCGTGCAATACAAGGGCGAGGAGGATTTGTTCCGCCGCCCGGAATTTCACGCGGGCGAGTTCGAGATTCAGGATGTCGCATCGCAGGCCGTCGGCTGGCTGTGCGCGCCGCAGCCGGGTGAGACGTGGTGGGACGCTTGCGCCGGCGAGGGCGGCAAGACGATGCACCTCTCCGACTTGATGCAGAACAAGGGGCTCATCTGGGCGAGCGACCGTGCCGAGTGGCGGTTGAAGAATCTCAAGCGGCGCGCAGCGCGGGGCAAGGTGTTCAACTTCCGCTCCGAACCGTGGGACGGCGGCGCGAAGCTACCGACGAAGACGAAGTTTGATGGCATCCTCGTGGACGCGCCGTGCAGCGGCGTTGGGACGTGGCAGAGGAATCCGCACGCGCGCTGGACGACGACGTTGCAGGACGTGGAGGAGTTGGGCGCGGTGCAATTGCAGTTGCTGAACCACGTTGCCGGTTCGCTCAAGCCGGGCGGGAAATTAATCTATTCGGTCTGCACGCTGACGCGGGCGGAGACGGCGGCGGTGGTGGAGAGTTTCAGCGCGGCGCACCCGGAACTTCAGCCGCTGGTGTTGTCTGAGGTTTTGCCCGGCGTCCGCGCTTTCACAAGCGCGGCTACAAGGACGATTTGGCCGCAGGACTGCGGTGGGAACGGGATGTTCATCGCGGGCTGGCGTCGTCCGCAGGTTTAACCCGACTTCCGAAGTTGGGGAGCACGCCCGCCCCGGGCGTTGGGGGGACCCCAAGAAGTGTTAGGGGGGCGGCACGAGGGGGGGGGGGGGTGGCCGAAAAGAAGGGTAGAAAACCGGTGGGCCGGGGGTTGAGCGGGGGGGGGGGGAAAAATGCCCGGGGCGGGGG
>JANMJO010000211.1:0-4595 GCA_031371425.1 Verrucomicrobiales bacterium
CGCATTCACATCCACGTCGGTCAAGGTCTTGTCCGCTGCGCGATAAGTGAACGCGTAAGCCAGACTCTTTTGCCCCGCCGGCACGTTCTTGCCTCGGAACACGTCGAACAACTCCACCGCCTCCAGATTCGCGGGCTTGGCTTGCTTCACGGCCTGCAACACCGCGTCGTGCGTCGTCGCTTCCGGCACAAGCATCGCCACGTCGCGACGGCTGGATGGAAATTGCGGCAACGCCTTGAACGACTTGCCGGCATTGCGCTTCGAGAGCAGCACATCCAGATTGAACTCCGCAAGGAACACCGCATCGCGCAAATCGTATTTCTTCGCGAGCGTCGGCAGCAACTGGCCGAGTTCGCCCAGCGGCAACTTTCCGCCCAGCGTCACAGTGGCGGATTCGAGGAACAACGCCGTGCTTTCCGCGCGCTTGCAGAACGCAATCCCGCGCACGCCGAACTGCTCCAGAAATTCTTCCGCAACTCCCTTCAAATCGTAAGCGTCGAACTTCGCCTCGCGTTCCGCGCCGCTCCAGAACGACAGCGCGCGCTGGCCGGTGATGGCGATGGCCACGCTGCGATTCTCCTTCGTCTGCCCGTTCACGTTCGTGAACACGCGGCCGATTTCGAACAGCGCCACGTCGTAATTTTTCCGGCTGACGTTGTGCCGCAGCGAATGAATCAAGCCCGGCAGCAGTGAAGGCCGCAACACATCCATGTCCGAACTCAACGGATTCGCCAGCGGCACCACTTCTTCATTCTTCACTCTGCATTCTGCATTCGCGACCAGCGTCTGCCCCTGCGCCTCATTCAAGCCGAGGCCGGCGAGGATGCGCCTCGCCTCGCCGATCTGGTCATACACGGAATCAAACGCGTTCGTGCCGAGCGCACCGCGCGGCGGCGTGGAAGGAATTTTTTCGATGCCATAAAGCCGGCCCACCTCCTCGATCAAATCCACTTCCCGCTTCATGTCCACACGCCACGACGGGACGGAGAAAATTGCCGATTGCCGATTGCCGATTGCCGATTGAGCGGAAACTTCCGCGAAACCGAGGCTGCCGAGAAACTTCACCTGTTGGTCAGCCGAAATTTCGATGCCAAGCAGCGCGGTCGTCCTGGCGAAATTCAACGTGAGCTGCTTTGTCTCCTTCACCTTCGGCTGCACGTCCACGACGCCTTCGGCCAACTCACCGCCCGCCGTTTCCAAAATCAATTGGCACGCGCGACGACTCGCCCAATCGCAGATGCCCACGTCCGCGCCGCGCTCGAAGCGATAGCTCGAATCGCTCCGCAGGCCGAGCAGCTTGCTCGTGCGCCGGATGTTCACCGGAGCGAAATACGCGCTCTCAATCAACACATCTTTCGTGTCGTTGTTAATCTCCGTGTTCGCGCCGCCCATGACGCCGGCGAGCGCGATGCCCTTTTGCTCATCAGCAATGAGCAGCATCTCGTTCGTGAGCGTGCGTTCCTGATTGTCGAGCGTCTTGAATTTTTCACCCACAGCCGCGCGGCGCACGATGATAGTAGGGCAGGCGTCTCGCCTGTCCGGGGCAGGCGAGACGCCTGCCCTACTTTGAAGAAGATGGTAATCAAACGCGTGCAGCGGCTGGCCGCTTTCGAGCATGACGAAGTTCGTCACGTCCACCACGTTGCTGATGCTGCGGATGCCGACTTTCTCCAACGCGCTCTTGAGCCAGTCCGGGCTTGGCCCGACTTTCACGCCCTTGATGACACGCGCCGTGTAACGCGGACAAAGTTCTGCGTCTTCGATGCGGACTGAAACGAGGGAGGCAGTTTCAAGTTTCAAGTTGGAAGTTTCAAGCGGGGACGCGCCGTTGCTTGAACCTTGAACCTTGACACTTGGAACTTTCAGCGGATTCCCCGTCACCGCCGCGATCTCCCGCGCGATGCCGATGACGCTGTTCAAGTCCGGTCGGTTCGGCGTGACTTCGAGGTCATAGACCACATCGCTGCCGCTGCGGCCAAGATATTCGCCGAACGATTGGCCGACTTTCGCGTCCTCACGCAAGATGAGCAAGCCGTCTTCCTTCTTGTGGCCGATGGCTTCGGGATCAATTTGCAGTTCCTCGTGCGAGCAAAGCATCCCGTGCGATTCCACGCCGCGAATTTTCCCGACCTTGATGGTGAACGGCTCTTTCTCGCCGGGCTTGGGCGGCAACGCCGCGCCGGGCAGGATGAGCGGCACTTTGTCGCCCGCCTGAAAATTCTGCGCGCCGCAGACGATCTGACGCTCGCCCGTGCCGTCGTTCACGCGGCAGAGCGAGAGCTTGTCTGCGCCCGGATGCTTGTCGCGCGAGACGACCTGCGCCACGACGATGCCATCGAACGCGCCGGAGATTTTCTGCACGCCCTCGACCTCGAGGCCGAGCATGGTGAGCCGCTCGGTCAATTCCTCGGGCGACCAGTTGAAATCAACGTATTGCTTGAGCCAGTTAAGGGTGACTTTCATTTGCTGAAATTTTCTTTAGCCACAGATTCACACAGATGTCGGGTTAAAACTGTTTCAAGAACCGCACGTCGTTTTCGTAGAAGAGGCGGATGTCGTTGATGCCGTAGCGGAGCATGGCGGTTTTAAGTTGGCAGCGGTTGGCCATAGAGCCGTTGAAAAAGCTGGCGTTTCAATTCTTCTGGCGAAAGCCCGGCGGGCAGCGAGGCCAGCGCCATGGCGCGCGCGGCGTCGAACATCCGCACGCCCATCAGGAAGCGCTCCTCGGCGGAGCGCGCCATCAGTTTTTGGCGGACGAGTTCGGCGATTTCTGGTGCGGTGTCTGTCATGCGATTTCCTGCCACAGGTTAGCCAAACCAAGTTCCGCCGTCCAACGTTCGATGTAGGCGCGGTCGCAGCCGGTGGCGACGAGATTCTTCACGTCGCCGAGTTGTGTTTCCGAGCGCGAATCTTTTGCCCAAAAAAGTTTGGAAAGAATCAGGTCTTCCTTGCTGACAATCCACGTCTCGAAATTCTGAATCTTGATCCGTTGCCGCCGGTTGAATTCGTGGAGGCGATATTCGTTCTGCTTGCGCACGATGCAATCCACTTTGATGATGCTCTCGTTGTGGATGAGGTTGAACAGCGATTGGTGTGCAATGGAACTGTTCACCGCTTCACGGGAAACGTAGTAGTCCGGGCTGAACAATTTCACCACGCGCTCGGCATCAACCGGACGAAGCGCGACGACAATATCAATGTCGCGGGTCATACGGGGCTGGGCGTAGTAATTCATGGCCATTGAGCCGGTGAGCATATAGCCGATCGCCGCCGCGTCCAGCCGTTGCGAAACGTCACGAACGATGTCGAGTTCGTTTTGCACGGATTAAAACTGTTTCAAGAACCGCACGTCGTTTTCGTAGAAGAGGCGGATGTCGTTGATGCCGTAGCGGAGCATGGCGCTGTTCGCATTCATAATGATTTTGCCAGCGGCAGGATGTCGTCAAAATGCTTGTCGCAATGTTCCAATTCCAGATTGTGAGTCACAGCACAGGCGGCAATGACGATGTCGCTGACGGGTGCGGTGATTCCCTTTTCCCGGCAACGCAAGGCGAGTTTGGAGGCGAGCCGCCAAACGGCAGCATCGACAGGAATACGTTCAATCTCGTTTTCCATTTCCGTCAATTCGCGTTTCTCCTTCGCGCCCCGGACGCCATGCCATAGTTCGACCAAGGTGATGTCGCACCACGCTGCTTCGCCGCTCAAAACAAGCGTTTCAACATTGTCGCCCGCCTCGGATTCGCGGCCGCGCAGGTATTCCACCCAACTGGATGTATCAATGAGCTTCATCTGGCCTTGGGCATATCAGCGGCACGCATCGCCTTCAAGTCGGCCTGCGTCATGAAATCGCGAAACTGTCCACGCACGCGGGCGTTTAGTTTTTCAAGGCGTTTCAAGTGGTTGAAACGCTCTACGGCAGTCACCACGGCTTCGCGTTTGGTTTTCGCGCCGGTGAATTTCATGGCTTCTTCCATTGCCAATTCAGGAATATCAATTGTTGTTTTCATGCTTCCACAATACTTTGATTCGGAATCCTGTCAATTTGATTTTAGAATCCTAAAACTGCTTCAAGAACCGCGCGTCGTTTTCGTAGAAGAGGCGGATGTCGTTGATGCCGTAGCGGAGCATGGCGATGCGTTCGATGCCGAAGCCGAACGCCCAGCCGGTCCAGACGGCGGGATCGTAGCCGACGGTCTCGAACACTTGCGGATGCACCATGCCGCAACCGGCAATCTCCAGCCAGTCCTTGCCCATCTTCTTGACGAGCGAGTTGGTGAAATCAATCTCGTAGCTCGGCTCGGTGTAGCTGAAGTAGTGCGGGCGGAAACGAATCTTCACGTCGCTGCCCATGAGTTCTTTGAAAACAAATTCAACGGTGCCTTTCAAATCACCGACGGTCACATTTTTATCAACGTAAAGTCCCTCGATCTGGTGGAAGGTGGGATTGTGCGTGGCGTCAGCGTTATCGCGGCGATACACGCGGCCCGGCACGATGATGCGAATCGGTGGCGGCTGTTTTTCCATGACGCGAATCTGCACGGAGGATGTGTGGGTGCGTAAGAGTAGGGCAGGCGTGTCGCCTGCCCGCGTCGGCG
>JANMJO010000234.1:0-8543 GCA_031371425.1 Verrucomicrobiales bacterium
AAGGCCGTTCGCGCCTACGAAGACCGCGGCGCGCACATGCGCCACGGCATCGCGCTCGACAAGTTTGTGACGGTGATTTTGAGCCAGACGGACTGCGAGCGCCCGCTCTGCGGAATCTATTTCAACCTCAACTCGCCTTACCAGAAGCCGCTCGCCACGAAAGCCACCGAAGGGGAGAAACAGCCCGCGCGCCGGAAGTAATCAGCGGTTGCGCGCCACGTCGCCCGCCTGCAAGTCGCCAGAAACAATGTCCGCCACGATGCTGTCGTCGCGCTGCGGGCCGGTGACTTTGATCGAGCCGGTCTTCACGCCGTTGCGATAGACTTCCAGCGCCGAATTCACAGCGGGCATCTGGCCGAGCGGAAAATTCAGCACCACGAAACGTCCGCGTCCGTCCACCATCAGCACCTTGCCGTTGAGTCCGCCGCCGGGCGCGACGACGAGCGGTTTCGCCGGCTCAATTTTTTCCGCGACAGGCTTCGGCGCGGGAGTGGCGGGTTTGGCGGGAGCGGGTTTTGCGGGCGAGGGGAGGGGAGGGGAGATTTTTGCGGGCGTGGAATTGGACTTGGCCGGGACGGGAACGGCGACGGCGGGAACGGCTTTCGAGTAATCCAATTTCCCGGTGAATGGCGATGGTGGCGGGACTTCGCCGAAGATGGGTTTCTCCTCTGCCGAGGAAATCCGGGTGGCGAGGAGCGCAACGGCGGTCGCGAGTGGGAACAGCCGTTTCATAAAAATCCGCGAGCGCAAACCGGCAGCCTCACACCGTCATGATTTCCTTCTCCTTGTGGGCGAGTTGGTCGTCAATCT
This sequence comes from Verrucomicrobiales bacterium, assembly GCA_031371425.1. GTDB lineage: Bacteria > Verrucomicrobiota > Verrucomicrobiia > Limisphaerales > JAFMIX01 > JAFMIX01. The sequence continues at coordinate 811 of JANMJO010000234.1, forward strand.
TCTTGGCGTATTGGTCGGTGAGCTTCTGGACTTCGGCCTCGGCCTTCTCCGCTTCATCCTCGGTCACGCCGCTATCGTGGGAGTGCTTCTTCAATTGCTCCATCGCCTCGCGGCGCACGTGGCGGATGGCCACGCGCCCATCCTCGGCCATTTTTTTGCAGGCCTTGCAGAATTTTTCGCGCTGCTCCGTGTTCAAATCCGGCAGCACGAGCCGGATGAATTTGCCCTGCACGGCGGGGTTCAAACCGATGTTCGCCTTCTGGATGGCCTTCTCGATGGGCTGCACGGAGGATTGATCCCACGGCTGGATCATGAGCATGCGCGGCTCGGGCGTGCTGATGCCGGCGAGTTCGCGAATGCGCATCATCGAGCCATAGACTTCCACCTGGATATTTTCCACGAGCGCGGGCGAAGCCTTGCCGGTGCGGACCCCGGCAAATTCGTTCTGCACGACCTGCTCGGTCTTGATCATCTTCTCTTCCGCTTCCATTAGAATGTCGTCGAGTGCCATAGTGAGATGAACGTAACAGACCTTGACCGTGGCGAAAAAGGAAATTTTATAACGGCCCGGCGGAAACTTGTCTTTGCCCTGCGTTGCGGCAGAATCGCGCCGTTGAAAAACTTCTGGAACAACCCGTGGAGTCGCCGCCTGCTCGCCGTCGTCGCCGGCGTGCTGCTGGCCGCCGCGTTTCCGAAAATGGGCATCGCTGGCTTCGCGTGGATCGCGCCCGCGCTCATGCTCGCCGCCGCTCACGGCAAATCCGGCGGTGCGGCCTTCCGCCTCGGCTGGCTGGCGGGATTCGCCTTCGCCCTCGCCTCGCTCGGCTGGCTGCTGCTGATTCCGGTGCGGTGGTTTCCCATCCTCGGCTGGGTCGCCTTGAGCGCCTACGTCGCGCTCTACCCCGCGATTTGGGTCTGGCTGCTTTCAACTATCAACTTTCAACTATCAACTTGGCCCGCCCGCCTCCGCTGGTCGCTCGGCGGCGCGGCGGCGTGGGTGGCGCTGGAAATGTTGCGCGCCCGCTTCCTCACAGGCTTTCCGTGGAATCCGCTAGGCGCATCGCAATACCAGCTCACGCCGCTCATCCAAATCGCGTCCGTCACCGGCGTTTACGGCGTGTCATTCCTCGTCGTGTGGCTTTCCCTCTCGCTCCACAACGCCCTCCTCGCCATCGTGCGCCAGCCTAGTCGCCGCCTCGCGTGGCAGGCGGAAATCATCCTGCCACTGGCGGTGGTCGCCGGCATTTTCGCGTTCGGCTATGCCACATTGCGCGAACCCGATCCGTCCGACCGCACGCTGCGCGTCACGGTCGTGCAGCCCAGCATTCCGCAGACGATGATCTGGGACACCAGCGAAAACACCAACCGCTTCCGCCAATTGCTCGAACTTTCCGAGCGCGCACTCACCAACGAAACCGACCTCCTCGTCTGGCCCGAAGCCGCGCTGCCGGAATTCAACGAGGCCAGCTACGCCGCCATCACCAACCTCATCTCCCGCCACCACGTCTGGATGATTTTTGGCGCGGACGATGTGCAGCTCAATCCCCGCGCCACAGGATACGACGTCTTCAACGCCGCGTTCCTCTTCAATCCCGCCGGCGAATTCGTCGCCCGCTACCACAAGCGCAACCTCGTCATCTTCGGCGAATACATCCCGCTCGTGCGTTGGCTGCCGTTCGTGAAATGGTTCACCCCCATCACCGGCAGCTTCGAGGCCGGAACGCAACCGGCGACTTTTGAACTGCCGGATGTCCGGGTCAAAATCTCCCCGCTCATCTGCTTCGAGGATGTCTTCCCGCACCTCGCCCGCGATGCCGATGACGACACCGATTTCCTCATCAACCTCACCAACGACGGCTGGTTCGGCGAGAGCGCCGCCCAGTGGCAGCAAGCCGCCGCCGCCGCCTTTCGTGCCGTGGAGAACGGCCTGCCGCTCTTGCGCTCCTGCAACAACGGCCTCACCTGTTGGATTGATTCCCGTGGCCGCCTCCGCCAAATCCTCCGCGATAAAACCGAAGGCATCCACGGCGTCGGCACAATGACCATGCAAATCCCGCTTCCGCCGCGAACCGCAAACCGCCAGCCCACATTCTACCACCGCCACGGCGATGTCTTCGGCTGGGTCTGCGCAGGAATCACTCTGCTGCTGGCTGTTTCCGTGCTGGTCCGGCGGAAGAAACCTTGAGGAATTTTGGAAATGGAAAAGCCGGACAACTCGTGTCCGGCTTTTCATATAGGCGATGCAGCTCTGACTAAATTCTGTGGAACGAGGTGACAATAGCCGGAAACACACCTGCTGCCAGTCACCAGTTCTGGGGACAACGCGTCACCAATCCGAAATAAATTCCTTTCCGCCGGCACACCTTTCCGGGAAACATCTCCCATGCACGCGCGATTTCTCCTCGGCCCGGCGGGCAGCGGAAAAACCTTCCGCTGCCTCGCCGAAATCCGCGCCGAACTCGCCCGCTCGCCCGAAGGCCCGCTCCTCCTCCTCATCGCACCCAAGCAGGCCACCGCCCAACTCGAACGCCAACTCCTCGCCAACTCCTCGCTGACCGGTTACACCCGCCTGCAAATCCTTTCCTTCGACCGCCTCGCGCAATTTCTTCTCGAAGAATTCAGCCCCGCCGCGCCCGACTGGCTGGACGACGAAGGCCGCGTCATGGTCCTGCGCGCCCTGCTCGCCCTGCTCGCCGAAAAAAAATCCCAGCTCCGCGTCTTCCACGCCACCGCGCGACTGCCCGGCTTCGCCACACGCTTGAGCCTGCTGCTCCGCGAACTCCAGCGCAGCCAGATCTCGCCCGAACGACTCGCGCACCTCGCCGAAAAAATCACCGTCCCCGCTCCGCTCCACGATAAACTCCACGACTTCGCCCTGCTCCTCGGCGACTACCGCGACTGGTTGGCCACGCATAAACTCCAAGACGCCGATGGCGTGCTGGATGCCGCCACCGCATTGCTCCGCTCCTTCACTCCACCCTCCACCCTCAACTCTCAACTCCCCATCGCCAGCCTCTGGCTCGATGGCTTTGCCGAGATGACCGCACAGGAACTCGACCTCCTCGCCGCCCTCGTGCCCCTCTGCCAAACCGCCACCCTCGCCTTCTGCCTCGACACCGAGCCACCCGCCGAACCCTCCTGGCGTTCCCCTTGGGCCATCATCAGCCAGACCTATCTGCGCTGCCGCGAACGCATCGGCAATCTTCCCGGCACAACTGTTTCCGTCCAAACCCTCCCGCGCGAACCACAGACCAGCCGTTTCAAATCCGCCGAACTCGTCCACCTCGAAAAACACTGGGCGCAACCGCAGCCCTTCCCTTCGGCTATTGGCGATCGGCTATCGGCTATCCAATGCCCCACACCCGAAGCCGAAGCCATCCTCGCCGCGCGTGAAATTTTGAAATTCATCCGCGATGGCAACCAACCTCGCCGCTACCGCGATTGCGCCGTCCTCGTCCGCTCCCTCGACGGCTGTGCCGACACCCTCCGCCGCGTTTTCGACCGCTACGAAATCCCCTGCTTCCTCGACCGCCGCGAACCCATCGCCCACCACCCCCTCGCCGAACTCACCCGTTCCGCCCTCCGCACCGTCGCCTACGGCTGGCGTTCAGCCGACTGGTTCGGCGCTCTCAAGACCGGCCTCACCCCCGCGCCCGAGGACGACATTGACTGGCTCGAAAACGCCGCCCTCGAATTCGGTTGGGACGGCAACCTCTGGCGGCAACCCCTCGTCCTCCCCGAAAAACCCGCCCTCGCCGAAGCCGCCGAACGCCGAACGCCTCCGCCAACAACTCATCCCCCCATTCGCCGCCCTCGCCCAAGCCACCGCCGCGCCCCTCACCGGCCTCCAACTCGCCGCCGCATTGCGCGAACTCTGGCGCGACCTCGACGTGGAAAAAACCCTGGAACGCTGGAGCGAAGTTTCTGTTAAATCCGCAATCCGCAATCCGCAATCCGCAATCCACTCCACCGTCCTCGACCAACTCCACACCTGGCTCGCAAACATCGAACGCGCCTTCCCCGCCACCGCACTGGCCGTCCGCGACTGGCTGCCCATCCTCGAAGCCGGCCTCGCCACCCTCACCATCGGCGTCATCCCGCCCGCCCTCGATCAAGTGCTCATCGGCGCGATTGACCGCTCGCGCAGTCCCGAACTCCAACTCACCTGCCTCCTCGGCCTCAACGAAGGCGTCTTCCCCGCGCCCCCCGCCGAAGACCCTCTCCTCAACGAACTCGAACGCGACGCCCTCACACTCGCCGATAAAAACTTGCGCCTCAGCCCGACCACCCGCCATCGCCTCGGCCACGAATGGTTCTACGGCTACATCGCCTGCACCCGCGCCAGCCACCGCCTCATCCTCACCTGCGCCGCCGCCGACGCCCGTGGCAACAAACTCAACCGCTCCACCTTCTTCGACCATCTCGAAAAACTTTTCCCCACCCTCAAACCCGAGGCCTGGCAGCCGCCCACAGGCTTCTCCGAAATCGTCCACGCCTGCGAAATCATCACCCCCGCCATCCAACTCCACTCCGCGCTTGGAGTTCCGCCTTCTGGCGGCTGGGTCGTCCTGCCGCCTGATGGCGGAACTCCAAACCAGAACTCCGACAACACAACAAAGCTCCTCGCCCTGCCCGAACTCGCCGCCGTCCTCACCCGCGCCCGCGAACTCGCCGCCGCCGCGAACGACCGGCTTGCGCCCGACACCGCCGCGCAACTTTACGGCCGCGAACTCCCCACCTCCATCAGCGGCCTCGAAGATTTCGCCGCCTGCCCCTTCAAATTCTTTGTCAGCCGCGGCCTCCGCGCCGAAGAACGCAAACACTTCGAACTCGACTCCCGCGAGCGCGGCTCCTTCCAGCACGAAGTCCTCACCATCTTCCACAACGAACTCGCCGCCGCCCAACTCCGCTGGCGCGACATCCCTCCCGACCAAGCCCGCGCCCGCATCCGCCGCATCGGCAACAGCCTGCTCACCCACTACCGCCACGGACTTTTCACCGCCGACGCCGCGCGCCAGTTCTCCGGCCAAGCCCTGCTCACCGCACTCGAAACCCTCATCGCCGTCCTCGTCGGCTGGGCGCGCGATTACCAATTCGACCCCGCCCTCGTCGAAATCGGCTTCGGCCTGAAGGACGCGCCTTGGCCCGCGCTGCGGGTTGACGTGGCCGATGGCCGCGCCCTGCTGCTGCGCGGGCGCATTGACCGCGTGGACATCTGGCGCGATGCCGCCACCGGCGCCGCCCTCGCCACCGTCGTGGATTACAAATCCAGCAGCCGCAAACCCGACCGCCTCAAACTTCACCACGGCCTCCAACTCCAACTCCCCACCTACCTCGCCGTGCTGAACCAACTGCCCGAAGCCCGCGCCACGCTTGGCACAGACACGCTCACGCCCGCCGGCGTTTTTTACGTCAACCTGCGCGGCGAATTTTCCTCCGCCAAGTCCCGCGCCGAAGCCCTTGCCGATCCCGCCACCGCTCTCCGCGAAGGTTTCCAGCACGCCGGACGCTACGATGAACAAGCCCTCCTCCAGCTCGACCCGCGCGGCAACGGCGAGCAATTCAAAACCAGTTCCCGCAGTCACGACCGCATGGACTCCGCCGCGTTCCGCGACCTCCTCGCCCGCGCCATGGAAAACCTGCGTCGCTTCGGCGGCGAAATCTTCTCCGGCCAGATCGCGCCCGCGCCGTTCCGCAAAGGCGGCGAGACCGCGTGCGAATTCTGCGACTACGCCAGCGTCTGCCGCTTCGACGCGTGGACGCAACCCTTCCGTTCGCTCCCCGAACTGCCGAAAGCTGTCGCACCGGAAAGGCCCGCCGCGAAACCTGCAAAAAAGAAAAAGCCATGAGCCCACGCAAACCAGACCGGATGGGTTTGTCGCCGTTGCCCTCACCCCAGCCCTCTCCCATCCGATGGGAGAGGGAGAGCTTGCGGACGTTTTTTGGAAATCCGGCTGTCCAACCGTCAGCGACGCGTCCGAGTTTTCCGCCCGAGCAACAAGACGCGTCCGCAGTGCGAGCGGCATCCAAACATTCAAGCAACGTCCATCGCTGTTCCCTCTCCCATCGGATGGGAGAGGGTCAGGGTGAGGGTCGGCGTCCACATACAACCTCGCACCGCCGCAACTAGCATGAGCACACTCACGCCCCAGCAACAGGCCGCCATCGCCTCGCGTGGCAACGTGCTCGTCGCCGCCGGCGCAGGCACGGGCAAGACGCACACCATCACACTGCGCTGTCTCGACCTCGTCATGCGGGAAGGCTGCTCCGTCGAAAACATTTTGATGGTCACCTTCACCGAGGCGGCGGCGGCGGAAATGCGCGAACGCATCCGCAACGCGTTGCGCGACGCAGCGGAGAACGTTGCTTCAGACCCCGAAGCCGCGAACCATCTCGCCGAACAGACCGCGCTGCTGGAGACCGCGCCAATCTCCACGCTGCACAGCTTCTGCCTCGAACTCGTGCGCCGGAATTTCCACGCGCTCGGCCTTGACCCGCAGTTCGCCGTCCTCGACGACCAGCAGACCAAGCCGCTCCTTCACGCCGTGCTCAATGAACTTTTTGAGCGGCACTACGCCGCCGGAACGCCGGCCTCCGGCACGGCAAGGTCGGAAGCAGATGCCGCAACGAGCCGGTTGGGAAACCGGCGCTCCGAAGCCGTCTGCGACCTCGTCCGCCACTACGGCAACGGCGGCGATGACGCCATCCGCCAGCTTGTCGTGAAGATTCATCATCACGCGCAGGCGCTGGCGTCGCCGGAGCGCTGGCTGGCGGAACAACTTGCCGCGTTGAACGACCCCGCACCCACCGCGTGGCGCGAGAATCTCATCAGCGGCATCGCAGAATGGGCGCAGCTCTGGCGCGAACCCGTGGCCGCTCACGCCGTAGGCAGCACGAACGTCGCCGCCAGCTTCGCCGCGCTCGACGCCCTGCCCAAAACCGGCGCGACTTTCATTCACTGCGCCGCCGCTGTGGAAAAAATCATCGCCGCCGACAGCACCGAATGGCTGCGCGGCACGAAAGGTAAATGCCGCGAGCCGATTGAAAAGTTTTTCGACGACGCCAAATTCCTCCACGATTTAACCCGCGACGATGGCGCGGCGCTGGCGCAGGATTGGGAGTGGACGCGCCACCACATGGACACGCTGCTGCAGTTGACGCGCGAGTTCACCGCTGATTTCACGCGGGCCAAGCGCGAGATGGGCGGCATTGACTTCGCCGATCAAGAGCAGCTCGCGCTGCGCCTGCTCTACGACAACGCCGGCAATCTGTCTCCGGTGGCGCTCGCCTGTCGCGAGCGTTTCCACTTCGTGTTCGTGGACGAGTGTCAGGACATCAACGCCGCGCAGGACGCGATCCTCCGCGCCGTGAGTCGGGATTCGCTGGGAGTTCCGCCTTTAGGCGGCTCGGCATCCGCACCGCCTGAAGGCGGAACTCCGAACCCCGCGAACCGCTTCCTCGTAGGCGACGTCAAGCAAAGCATCTTTCGCTTTCGCCTCGCCGACCCGCGCATTTTTCAGGACTACCAATCGCAATGGAGCGCCGGTTACCAAACCGGAATGTTGCAGGCCGCGAACCCCCCCGGTTTGGATGCCGGCGCTCCGGCGGCGGGCCGAATGCTCGCGCTCTCGGAAAACTTCCGCAGCCGCGAGGCGTTGCTGAACTTCATCAACCCGCTATTCCGCGCGCTCATGCGCCCGGTCATCGGCGGGCTGGATTACGATGCGGACGCG
>JANMJO010000315.1:0-3254 GCA_031371425.1 Verrucomicrobiales bacterium
CGTCGGAGCGCCTCGTTGGAGTTCATGCTTTAGCGTGCTCCCCGACAAGCTAAAGCTTGGACTCCAACCCATCAGCGCCGCCCGCAACGCCTCCGCGCCGGCGATGTTGTGCGCGCCATCGAGCAAAATCCGTTGCCCGCCGGGCCGCGTGATGAATTGCAACCGCCCCGGCCAGTTCACTTGCGCGAGTCCGGCGCGGATTTGCGCGGCACTTACAGGAATCTGAATTTGCAACGCGTCAACCGTGGCTATGGCGAGCGCAGCATTCTGGCGCTGATGTTCGCCAGGCAAAGGCAGGGCAGGCGTCTCGCCTGCCCGCGACGGCGAAGCCGATGCAATGCTCACGCTGACGCGCTCGCCGGGCAGGCGAGACGCCTGCCCTACTTTGACCAGTCCCGCTCCATTCTCCCGCGCCACGCGCTCCATCACCGCCAGCACTTCCGGTTGCGCCGCCGCTGTCACGACCGGCACGCCGGGCTTGATGATGCCGGCTTTTTCGGCGGCGATCTTTTCCAGCGTGTCGCCGAGCCATTGCTGGTGGTCGAGCGCGATGTTGGTGATGACGCTGGCGAGAGGCGTGACGATGTTCGTGGCGTCGAGCCTTCCGCCGAGGCCGGTTTCCCAGATGACAAGGTCGCACTTCTGCTCCGCGAAGTAGCGCAGCGCGAGCACGGTGACGAACTCGAAAAAAGTAGGGCAGGCGTCTCGCTTGCTCGCGCCGACGGAGTCGGCGAACTGCTCGCACTGACGTGCTCGCTGGGCAGGCGAGACGCCTGCCCTACTTTGCTCATCCATTTCCGCCGCGAGCCGCGCGACATCGCTTTCGGGAATCAACTGCCGATTCACCTGAATCCGCTCGCGAAACGAAACGAGGTGCGGCGAGGTGAACAGTCCCACGCGCAAGCCCGCCGCGCGATAGATGCTCTCCAGCATGGCGCAGGTGGAGCCTTTGCCGTTCGTGCCGGCGACGTGGATGAAGCGGAGTTTGGTTTGCGGATTGCCCGCGAGCGCGGCGAGTCTGCGCGTGGTCTCCAGCCCGAAGTTCGCGCCGAAGACTTGCAGGCCGCGCAGGAACTGGATGGCTTCGGCGTAGGTCACAGGAAGGTCATCCGCAGATTACACAGATTCACGCAGATTTTTCTGAATTTTTTGTCTGCGAAAATCGGCGCAATCTGCGGATGAACTCTTCCGTTTCACAGCGGCTTGTGATGAATGTGCTGATGCGCGGCCGCAATGAAGCCTTTGAACAGCGGATGCGGCTGGTGCGGCTTGCTCAAAAATTCCGGGTGGAACTGGCTGGCGAGGTAGAACGGATGGCCTTTGAGTTCGATGACTTCGACGAGCTTGCCGTCGGGCGAGGTGCCGCTGAAAATGAAACCGGCTTTCTCGAATTTCTCGCGGTAGCTGTTGTTGAACTCGTAGCGGTGACGGTGGCGCTCGTTGACGACGAACGAGCCGTAGAGTTCCGCCGCCTTGGTGCCGAGCGTGAGCTGGCAGGGCTGCGCGCCGAGGCGCATCGTGCCGCCTTTCTTGGTGACTTTGCGCTGGGCGTCGAGGAGCGCGATGACGGGGTGCGGTGTGTGTTCATCGAACTCGGTGGAGTGCGCCTTCTCCAGTTTCAAAACGGTGCGGGCGAATTCAATCGTGGCAATCTGCATGCCGAGACACAGGCCGAGGTAGGGGATTTTATTTTCGCGCGCGTATTTGGCGGCGAGGATTTTCCCCTCGATGCCGCGTTCGCCAAAGCCGCCGGGCACGCAGATGCCGCCAAGCCCGTCCAACATTTTTTCCGCGCCGAACTTCTCGATTTCCTCCGCGTCAATCTGCACGAGTTCCACGCCGCAGTCGTTGCCGATGCCGCCGTGGATGAGCGATTCATAGACGGATTTGTAGGCGTCTTGCAGGCCGACGTATTTGCCGACGATGCCCACGCGCACGCGGTGTTGCGGGGCGATGAGTTTGCGGATGACCTCCTGCCAGTGCGTCATGTTCGCCGCTGGCGTGGTGAGGTGGAGGATGCGGCAGACCAGTTCATCCATGCGCTCGCGTTGCAGCATGAGCGGCATTTCATAGATGGAATGGTCCACGTCTTTGGCCTCGATGACGGCTTCGAGAGGGACGTTGCAGAACATGGAAATTTTCTGGCGCAGTTCCTTGTCCAGCGGCTTCTCGCAGCGGCCGACGATGATGTTCGGCGTGATGCCGATTTCGCGCAGCTTGGCGACGCTCTGCTGCGTGGGCTTGGTCTTGAGTTCGCCCGCCGCCTTGATGAAGGGAACGTAGGTGACGTGGATGAAACAGGTGTTGCCGATGCCGGCTTCGAGAGCGAATTCGCGGATGGCTTCGAGGAACGGCAAGCCCTCGATGTCGCCGGTCGTGCCGCCGATCTCGGTGATGACGACATCGGCCTGGCTGGTCTCGGCGAGGAGATGGATGCGGCGCTTGATCTCGTCGGTGACGTGGGGAATGACTTGCACGGTCTTGCCGAGATAAACGCCTTCACGCTCGTTGTTCAAAACTTTCTGATAAACTTGGCCGCTGGTGAGGTTGTTCATCCGCGTGAGCTTCACGTTGGTGAACCGCTCGTAATGGCCGAGGTCGAGGTCGGTCTCCGCGCCGTCGTCGAGCACATAGACCTCGCCGTGCTGGTAGGGCGACATCGTGCCGGGATCGACGTTGAGGTAGGGGTCGAATTTCTGGAGCGTGACCTTGAGGCCGCGATTCTCGAGCAGCGTGCCGAGCGCGGCAGCGGTCAAACCCTTGCCGAGCGAACTCACCACGCCGCCTGTGACAAATATGTATTTCATTTCAAATTATTTTTTAGCCACGGATTGAACACGGATAAAACACGGATGGAAAAGAAATGATTCTAAATCCATCTGGCTTTGTTTTATCCGTGTTCAATCCGTGTTCAATCCGTGGCTAATTATCTTTTCCACTCTCGCCACATCTTCCGGCACATCCACGCCCACACTGTCGTAGTCCACCGTCACGACTGCGATGCTGATGCCGTTCTCCAGCGCGCGCAACTGTTCCAGCTTCTCGGCGTTCTCCAGTGGCGACACGGGAAATTTCACCAACCGCAACAACGTCTCGCGCCGGTAGCCGTAAATGCCGTGGTGTTTCAAAAAAGGAAACGCCGCCAACTGCTCTAGCGCGGAGTTTTCGGCGGCCAACGTAGGGCAGGCGTCTTGCCTGGCCAAACCCATCTCACTGCTCGCGCTTTCGCGCTCGCTGGACAGGCGGGACGCCTG
>JANMJO010000326.1:0-1576 GCA_031371425.1 Verrucomicrobiales bacterium
CTTCGTAAACGGCCTCCGGCTTCACGTCGTCTTTGGGGCGAATCTTGTGCGCGACCTTGTCCCACGTCCCGCGTGTGACGACGACGCGGATGAGTTGCTCGCCGCCGCACTTGATGGTTTCGTTCAGCGGAATCTCCGGCGTCACGCGCCGCTCGAAGTGGAATGGGTCGAAGGGAAATCCGCTTGGAGTTCCGCCTTTAGGCGGTTCGCCCGGAGCCGCCTGAAGGCGGAACTCCGAACTGGAAAGCAACGGAATCTGCGCCAACAAATCGCGGCAGACTTCAATCTCGCGCGGGCTGTCTTCGGTGAGCGAGACGCGGATCGTATCGCCGAGGCCATCGCACAGCAGCGAGCCGATGCCGATGGCGGACTTGATGCGACCGTCCTCGCCTTCGCCGGCTTCGGTGACGCCGAGGTGAATGGGATACTGCCACGATTGCCGATCGCCGATCGCCGATTGCCGATTCTCCTGTTCGTCCAAGTCGTTCAACCGGGCGACGAGCATGCGGTAGCACTCGATCATCACCTTGGGGTTGGACGACTTCATGGAGAATTTGAAGTTGTGGAAGTTGTGCTTGCGGGCGATGTGGGCGAACTCCAGCGCGCTCTCGATCATGCCGAGCGGCGAATCACCGAAGCGGTTCATGATGCGGTCGGAGAGCGAGCCGTGGTTGGTGCCGATGCGCAAGGCGCGCTTGAGGCGGATGCTCTCCAGCACCAGCGGGGTGAACTTCTCCTCGATGCGCTTCAACTCCGCGAGATACTGCTCGTCGGTGTATTCCTTGACGGCAAATTTTTTGGAGTCGGCGTAGTTGCCGGGGTTCACGCGGACGACTTCCACCCACTTCACGGCTTCCATCGCGGCTTCGGGCTTGAAATGAATGTCGGCAACAATCGGCACGTTGCAACCGCGCTTGCGGAGTTCGGCGACGATGACCTGCAAGTTCGCCGCGTCCTTCACAGTGGGCGCGGTGATGCGCACGATCTGGCAGCCGACGGCCACGAGGTCGAGCGTCTGCTGCACGCTGGCGGCGGTGTCCATCGTGTCGCAAGTGATCATGGACTGCGCGACGACGGGATGGTCGCCGCTGATGATGACGCCGCCGTTCGCGGGGTCGCCGATGACGACTTCGCGGGTGACGCGGCGCTTGGAGAAGTAGGGGGATTCGCAGTATTTCATGGCTTGGCGGGCGGAACGGCGGACGCGGGTGGATTGGTTTCCATTTGCTGGATGGTCATTTCGCGATTGAACAGGGATTTGAAAAGCGGCATGCGTTTGAAGTCGAAGAAGGTGACGTAAAGCATGAACGAGATGAGCACGACCGCGAAGATGGTGGTGGAGTATTCGACGAATTTCACACTCAACGGCTTGCCGCGAAGTTTCTCAAGGATCGCCATGAGGATGTGGCCGCCATCGAGGACGGGCAGCGGGAGGAGGTTGAGGAAGGCGAGGTTGATGTTGAGCATGACGAGGAAACCGAGGGCGAGGCGGTAGTCGCTGTTCACCTGCGAGGCGAGCATGGTGAGAATGCCGACAGGCCCGGACAAATCCTTTGCGCCCACGCCAGTCTGCTTG
>JANMJO010000335.1:0-8582 GCA_031371425.1 Verrucomicrobiales bacterium
GAGCTTGCGAACGCTTTCGGGAACTCGGATGCGCTGAACGCAGAACACGCGCCGGGACTGTTCAACGAATTGGCAACTGCTGTGTTCATCCAACCGGCATCCGCAGCCCAGCAAACGTCCGCCCGCTGTCCCCCTCTCCCATCCGATGGGAGAGGGGTTAGGGGTGAGGGCGGTTTGGCTCCACCGGAAACAGCGAAGAACCGTCTCCGCGTTTGTTCCGCTCCGATTTCAACTGCATGGATTCGGCTTACGGCGAGCCTAGAAAACGCAGCCTCCGGAACGCCTCCGGCGAGAGACCGAACTCCCGCTTGAAGGCGCGGGAGAACTGGAAAGGGTCGGCGAAACCGGCGGCTTCGCCCACCTGCTTGACCAGCAGACCGGGCTGCTGCAACTGCTCGGCGGCATGGTGCATCTTGAGCCGCAGCAGAAACTGATACGGCGACTGGTGGTCGAACCGCTGGAAGAGCCGGCACAGGTGCGAGACGTTGAGCCGGCATTCGCGAGCGGCCTCGTTGAGCGTTCGCAGCCGCGCGAAATTCTGCTGGAGATGCTCGCGGCACTTCAGGTAGCTCGCGAGCGCCGGCGATTCCGCGCCGGCCAGCGACACGCGCGATTCCTCAATCTTCAAGCAGAGACATTCGAGCAGCTTGGCGCAGATTGCGGCCCGCACCCGCGTATCGCGAAGGCCGTTGCGGATGAGTTCATCGAACAACCTCTGCACTTCGCCGGGCGCGAACACCTGCAACGCGTGGCCGGAAGGCAACCGGCAGGAACGCAACAGCGCCGCCGCGCCGCGACCGGTGAAGACCACGAAATATTTCACCAGCGGATCGCGCGGGTCAGTGGTGATGTGCTGGCGCATGCCCGGCCCGTAGCTGAACAGCCTGCCCGGGTGCAGCGGAAAATCCCGGTTGCCCAGCCGCACCGTGCCCCTGCCCCGCGCCACGAACTCGATGCCGTAATACGGGAGGTCCGCCCGCTGCACGACATAGTCCGGCGCGCAATGCTCGCAGCCGCCGCACACCACCGCGAGCACGCCGGCCTTCGGCGGATTCAGTTCAAGATAAAACCGCCGCGCCCCCGCCACCTTGAGCGAGAAGAACTCCGGCGGCCCGCTCCGGGAAACTTTCACGGGGTTTCTGGAGGGTGATTCAAAGTCAACTATTGCCATGCCTTTGCAAACATTGCCCATTCCACCTTTTACTGGCAAAGCCTATTCTGGCCTTGTTCAATTTTTGCAGGTCAATTTTAACCCATGCGCATGACCAGGCCAACTGCGGGAGAAGCTGCACCGCCTTCGCCGCAACGCTGCGCGGAATCAAGTTGTCCCACGAACCACACGCCAGCATCATCTTGGAAATCGCGCAGAAAACACTTCACATCCAGCCCATGAAAAAAAATCCTCCCGTCAACCACCTCGTCGGCGACATGCCCAAGATCGGCATCCGCCCCACCATTGACGGCCGACTGCAAGGCGTCCGCGAGTCGCTGGAAAAGACCACCATGACCATGGCGCGAAACGTCGCCAAGCTCATCGAATCCACCCTGCGCCACGCCAACGGCCTGCCCGTGGAATGCGTCATCGCCGACCGCTGCATCGGCGGCGTGGTCGAGGCCGCGATGGCGGCGGAGAAGTTTCGCAAGGCGGGCGTGGGCGTCTCGCTCACCGTCACGCCGTGCTGGTGCTACGGTTCGGAAACGATGGACATGGACGCGAGCGTGCCGAAAGCCATCTGGGGTTTCAACGGCACGGAGCGGCCCGGCGCGGTCTATCTCGCCGCCGTGGGCGCAGGGCATACGCAGAAAGGTCTGCCCGCATTCACCATTTACGGGCGCGACGTGCAGCAGATTGGCGACACGGTGATTCCCGACGACGTGCGCGGCAAGATTCTCGGCTTCGTCAAAGCCGGTCTCGCCGTGGCCACGATGCGCGGCAAAAGTTATTTGTCCGTCGGCGGCGTCTCCATGGGCATCGCCGGTTCAATCGTGGACCAGAACCTTTTCGAGGACACGCTCGGCATGCGCGTCGAGTGCGTGGACATGACGGAAGTCGTGCGCCGCATCGAGGAAAAGATTTATGACGAGGCTGAGTTCAAGCGCGCGCTGGCGTGGGTGAAGCAGAATTGTCCCGAAGGCAAGGACTGCAACAAGGTTTCCCGCACTCGCAAACGCAGGGACTCGGAGTGGGAGTTCGTCGTGAAGTCCGCGATGATTGTGCGCGACCTGATGATCGGCAACCCGCGCCTCGCCAAGCTCGGCTTTGGTGAGGAAGCGCTCGGCCACAACGCCATCCTCTCCGGCTTCCAAGGCCAGCGCCATTGGACCGATCATTATCCGAATGGCGATTTTCTTGAAGCCATCTTGAGTTCGTCGTTCGACTGGAACGGCATCCGCGAGCCTCTGCTCGTCGCCACGGAGAATGATTCACTGAACGGCATCTGCATGCTGTTCGGTCATCTGCTCACGGACACCGCGCAGATTTTTGCCGATGTGCGGACGTATTGGAGTCCGGCGGCGGTGAAGCGCGTGACCGGCCAGAGCCTCACCGGCGCGGCGGCGGGCGGCCTGCTGCACCTCATCAACTCCGGCGCGGCGACGCTCGATGGCTGCGGCAAGCAGACTCGCAACGGTCAGGCCGTGATGAAACCTTTCTGGGAAATCACGCCGCAGGAAGCGCAAGCGTGTCTCAAAGCAACAACGTGGCCGCCCGCGATCTACGAGTATTTTCGAGGCGGCGGTTTCTCATCGGCCTACGGCACGCGTGCAGACATGCCAGCCACGATGTTCCGGCTCAACATGGTCAAAGGCCTCGGCCCGGTGCTGCAAATCGCGGAAGGCCAGTTCGTGGATCTGCCGAAGGAAATTTATTCCGCGCTCGAAGAGAGGACGAATCCCACGTGGCCCTCGCACTGGTTCGCGCCGAATGTCACCGGCAAAGGCGTGTTCCGCGACGTGTATTCAGTGATGAACGCGTGGGGCGCGAACCACGGCACGATCAGCTACGGCCACATCGGCGCGGAACTCATCACGCTGGCGGCGATGCTGCGGATTCCAGTTTACATGCACAACGTGGCGGAGGAAAAAGTTTTCCGCCCCGGCGCGTGGACGGCGTTCGGCACGGCGGATATGGAAGGCGCGGATTTCCGCGCGTGCAAAAACTTCGGCCCGCTCTACGGCAAAACCTCCCGGTAAGCACCACACAAAAGCAAACCTCCAATACAACGCATCATGAATAACACAAAAAAAGGCATGTTCATCGGCAGCGACGGCAAGAGTCTGGCGACGACGTTCTTCCTCGTCGCCACGCTGTTCTTCCTGTGGGGCTTCTGCAATTCCATGATTGATACGATGGACAAGCACTTCCAGGATCAGTTGGGCCTGACCAAGGCCCAATCCGCTTGGGTGCAGTTCGCGCACTACATGGGTTATTCCATTATGGCATTGCCCGCTGGCCTGCTAACGCGGCGCTTGGGTTACAAATACGGCATCCTCTTCGGGTTGCTCATGGTCGCCATCGGCGCGTTCTGGTTTTTACCGGCTACCAGCATTTCGCAATTCTGGGCATTCCTGCTGGGCGTGTGCGTCATTGCCATGGGCCTGACAGTCTTGGAAACCGTCGCCAATCCCTACACCACCGTCCTCGGCCCGAAGGAATACGGCGCCTCCCGCATCAACCTCGCCCAATCCTTCAACGGCGTCGGCTGGATCGTCGGCCCGCTGGTCGGGGCATCGTTCTTCTACTCCGAAGGCGGTGTGCAGAAGGCGCACGGCCAATTATTCATCCCCTACGTCGGCGTGGGCATTCTCGTCATCATCATCGCCGCGCTCGTGTTCCGCGCCAACGTCCCGGACATCAAGGTCGAGGATGAATATCACACCGACGACAACGCGAACGTGTCATGGAAGAAGAATGAGATGTTCGTGTTCCTGATGATGCTGCTGAACGTCGCCGCGCTCGCGTTGTCGGTCTATCTCATCCTGCACACCATCCTGCCGGCGGCGACGAATGCGGTCACACCGGCGGACGTGAACAGGTATTGGTGGGCGTTCGTGGGTTTGGTGGCCGTCGCGACCCCATTCCTTTTGGCCGCCACCAAGCGCGTCACCACCCACAGCATCTGGGCGCACCCTCACTTTTCGGGCGCGACGCTCGCGCAGTTCTTCTACGTGGCCGCCCAAGCCGGCATCTTCAGCTTTTTCATCAACAGCATGACGGTGGACAAGCACAACGGCTCATCCATCGTGCCCGCGTTGCCGGCCTCGTGGGCGGGCGGCATGTTTGAGAAAAAACATTGGATCGAGACGCGCACTTCCTTTTCGGCCCAAGACCTGCCGAACATTGCCGCGCTCGCCGAACGCCTGCGGCATCCCGCCGATTCCGTGACTCAATTCGTCAGCGAAAACCTGAGCGACAAGACCCGCGAGCTGCTGGCCGCATACCCCGCGCAGACTTCGGAAGTGAAATTGCGCCCGGCCTTGGTGCATGACCTGAACGACCTCATCCACCAGGAACTCGACACCAAGAAAGGCAAGCCGGCCCTGTATGATGCCACGCGCTTCGCCGGCGTCACGTTGAGCGCGACCACCCAATCCCTCGCCGCCGACGCTCCTGCCAAGGAAAACCAGCGGCTGCGGCTGAACCGCCTGCTGCTCGCCGACGCCTTCCCCGGCCAGATCAATTTCAAGGACGGCGTCCTGAGCATCAGCGACAAAGGCGCGGGCTTCCTCTCCTCGCTCGCGTTCACCTTCTTCCTACTGGGCCGCCTCGTCAGCGCGTGGGCGATGCGCCGCATTCCGGCGCACAAAATGGTCGGCACCTTCGCGCTCGCCAACGTCCTGCTCTGCGCCCTAGTCATCGCCAAACTCGGCTGGCTCTCCGTGGCGGGCGTGTTCCTCAGCTACTTCTTCATGTCGCTGATGTTCCCGACCATCTTTGCGCTCGGCATCTTCGGCCTCGGTTCGCAGGCGAAGAAAAAAGCCGCCGCGTTCATCGTGATGTCCATCACCGGCGGCGCGCTGATGCCTAAACTGATGGGCATGCTCGGCGATGTGTTCGACATGTCCACCAGCTTCTGGATGCCGCTGGGCTGCTTCGTGCTGATCATGCTCTATGGCTTCGGCTGGACCAAGTTGAGCCAGTCCGACGGCGGCGGCGGCATAAAATCATCCGGCGGACACTGAACCGCGCAACCCGCACCACGGAAAAACATTTGCGCCGCCGCGCAACCGGATAAACCGCGCCTCGTGCCGACCATACCGAAGATTGTCCTGCTGATCGAATCTTCACACACATCGGCTGCATGGCCGCAGAACATCTGCTGTAATGCGGCTTCAAAAATTTCACAAAGTGGCGTTGCCTGACGCCCGCCGACACCCTAGGATTCCCGCGCAACAAAAAACCATAAACACCATAAACACCATGAAACCAGCATTTCCCGAAGTCACATCCATCCGCTACGAAGGCCCGCATTCCAAAAACCCGCTGTCGTTCAAACATTACAACCCCGATGAAGTCGTCGCCGGCAAGACCATGCGCGACCACATGCGCTTTGCCGTGGTTTACTGGCACACCTTCCGCGGCACAGGCAGCGACCCGTTCGGCCCCGGCACCATGCTCCGCCCGTGGGACGACGGCTCCAACTCCGTGGCCAACGCGCAGAACCGCGTCCGCGCCGCGTTCGAGTTCATCCAGAAACTTGGCGCGCCGTTCTACTGCTGGCACGACCGCGATGTCGCCCCCGAAGGCAAAACACTCCGCGAGACCAACAAAAACTTCGACGCCGTCGCAAAAGTCCTCAAGGAAGAACAGAAGCGCACCGGCATCAAGCTCCTCTGGGGCACGGCCAACCTCTTCTCCAACCCGCGCTTCATGCACGGTGCCGGCACGAGCTGCAACGCCGATGCCTTCGCCTTTGGCGCCGCCCAAATCAAGAAAGCCATGGAAGTCACACACGAACTCGGCGGCGAAGGCTACACCTTCTGGGGCGGGCGCGAAGGCTACATGACCCTCCTCAACACCGACATGAAACGCGAGCTCAACCACCTCGCCGCGCTCCTGCACATGGCTGTGGATTACAAGAAAAAGATCGGCTTCAAAGGCCAGTTCTACATCGAGCCAAAACCCAAAGAGCCGACCAAGCACCAATACGATTCCGACGCCGCCGCGTGCCTGAACTTCCTGCGCGAGCACGACCTGCTCCCGCATTTCAAACTCAACATCGAGACCAACCACGCCACCCTCGCCGGCCACACCATGCAGCACGAACTCGAAGTCTCCGGCGCAGCAAACGCGCTCGGCTCCATTGACGCCAACACCGGCGATGAACTCCTCGGCTGGGACACCGACCAGTTCCCCACCAACATCTACCTCACCACCTACACGATGCTTTCCGTCCTGAAATACGGCGGCTTCAAGACCGGCGGCGTGAACTTCGATGCCAAGGTGCGCCGCGAGAGCTTCCAACCCATTGACCTTTTTCACGCTCACATCGGCGGCATGGACGCCTTCGCTCGTGGGCTCAAGATCGCCGCCGCCATCCGCAAAGACGGCCGCCTCGCCGAGTTCGTCAAGACCCGTTACGCCTCGTGGGACAGCGGCATCGGCGCACGCATCGAATCCGGCAAAGCGAACTTCAGCGAACTCGAAACCTACATGCTCAAGAAGGGCGAAGCCGACGCCAACGCCAGCGGCCGCCAAGAATTCCTGGAAAACCTCATCAACGAATTCATCTGAGGCATGCGCACACTACTCATCGGCATTGATAGCGGCACGCAATCCACCAAAGCCCTCGTCGTGGAAGCGAAGTCCGGCAAGGTTCTCGGCACTGGCATGGCGGCCTACGGATTGATCGCCAACCTGCCGCCAGGCGCGAAGGAACAGCACCCGCGCGACTGGCTCGCCGCCACGCGCCAAGCTATCCGCGCCGCGCTCAAGGAAGCAAAGGCCAGCGCAGGCGAAGTCATCGCCATCGGCGTGAGCGGCCAGCAGCACGGCTTCGTTCCGCTCGATAAATCCGGCGCGGTCATCCGTCCCGCCAAACTCTGGTGCGACACCACCACGCAGGCCGAGTGCGCGGAAATCACCGGGAAACTTGGCGGCCAAAAGAAAACCATCGCCGCGCTCGGCAACGCCGTGCTGCCCGGCTTCACCGCGCCGAAAATTCTCTGGCTGAAAAATCACGAGCCGAAGAACTTCGCCAAACTCGCCACCGTTCTGCTGCCGCACGACTACCTGAACTTTTGGCTCACCGGCGAGGCGACGATGGAATACGGCGACGCCAGCGGCACGGCCTTGCTCGACGTTCGCAAGCGCAAGTGGAGCGCAGCGGCGTTGAAGGCCATTGATTCCAGTCTCGCTGACAAGCTGCCCCGTCTGATTTCCAGCGATGAACCGGCGGGTAAACTTTCCCCTGCGACCGCCAAGGAACTCGGTTTGAACCCCGGCATTCTCGTCAGCGCGGGCGGCGGCGACAACATGATGGGCGCCATCGGCACCGGCAACACGCGCCACGGCATCGTGACCGCCAGCTTCGGCACGAGCGGGACGATTTACGCCTGCGCCGATAAGCCGGTCGTTGACCCCACCGGCGAGATCGCCTCGTTCTGCGACTCGACCAACCGCTGGCTTCCCCTGCTCTGCACGATGAACGTCACCGTCGCCACCGAAATGATGCGGAATGATTTCAACTACACGCACGCGCAATTCGAGACGAAGGCGGCAAAGGTCGCGCCCGGATCGGATGGCCTCCTGCTCCTGCCGTATCTCGAAGGCGAACGCACGCCGAACGTCCCCGACGGCACCGGCGTGATGCTCGGCATCAACCCCACGACCTTCCGCGCCGGCCACTACTGCCGCGCCGCGATGGAAGGCGTGACGCTCGGCATGAACTACGGCCTGCTCCGCCTCGCGCAACTCGGTGTGAAGCCCACACAAATCCGCGCGACCGGCGGCGGTGCGAAGTCGAAGCTGTGGCGGCAGATCATGGCGGATGTTTTCAACGCCGAAGTCGTGACGATCAAGGTCAGCGAAGGCGCGGCCTACGGTGCGGCGTTGCAGGCGCTCTGGTGCTGGCGGTTGCAGCGCGGCGAGAAGGTGGACATCAGCGACATCACAGACCGGTTTGTAACGCTGGACCGTGCCGGGACGGCCACGCCGAATCCGAAAGCCGTGGCCGTGTATCGGGAGTTGCAGGAGTTACAGGACGATCTCTCGCGCTCATTGCGCGGCGTATTCGCGAAGCACCGGCAACTCCGAGGCTCGAACTAAACCCAAACTCCGAAGCGAAAGGGAGCGCGCTTGCCCCGGGCGCAGTTTTCCGCGCCCTCGCGGAAAACCCAGGCGCACAGAAAAGTTCCAAAGGTTCGTGGCGATGTCGCGCGTAAGAAGCTGACCCCGACATCCGATGTCGGGGTCAGCAACGCCCGGAGCGAGCGTGCTCCCCAACTTCGGTAGCTCGGGCTAGAGCAATTTCAATAAATCTGTAGCCACGATTTGGAAGGCTGCTCAAAAAATTCCGCGAGGTCTTGGACTGCGGCAGCCCTCTGCCGCTGTGAATGTCGTGGGATGATCGAAAGCGGCAGAG
>JANMJO010000001.1:0-8107 GCA_031371425.1 Verrucomicrobiales bacterium
AGGGTGTGTTCGGCGTGGCCGGCGGCGGGATGGACGACGATGCCGGGCGGTTTGTTGAGGACGAGGAGGTGTTTGTCCTCGAACAGGATTTCTAGCGGAATCTCCTCGGGCTGCGCGGCGGCGGGCGTGGCTTCGGGCCAATGGACTTCGATGTGTTCGCCGGCGTGGGGCGCGTGGGTGGGCTTGATGGCGCGGCCGTTGACGCGGATGTGGCCTTGCTCGATGAGGCGCTGGAGGCTGCTGCGCGAGACGGCGGGGTAGCGGGCGCGCAGGTAGGCATCGAGCCGCCCGGCGAGCGCGGATTCTTCGACGGTGAAGGTTTCGTTGGGGGCGGGCATTTGTGATTTTCGATTTGCGATTTTTGATTTGCGAGGCGACGGCAATTCGGAAGATGCCGCGTCCATCGCAAATCGTAAATCGTCAATGTCCGGTGGTCGGCGGTTCTTCGCGTTTCCAGTTCAGGATGAA
The DNA here is from genome assembly GCA_031371425.1 of Verrucomicrobiales bacterium. GTDB lineage: Bacteria > Verrucomicrobiota > Verrucomicrobiia > Limisphaerales > JAFMIX01 > JAFMIX01. Next base: position 469 of record JANMJO010000001.1, read on the forward strand.
GATGAGGCCGACGCCGATGCAGATGGCGCTGTCGGCGATGTTGAAGGCGGGGAAGCCGTGTTCCCTGCCGCCGGAGTTGATGAAGAAGTAGAGGAAGTCCACGACGTGTTGGCGGCTGGGCAGGAGTCGGTCGAGGAGGTTGCCGCAGATGCCGCCGAAGATGAGGCCGAGCGCGAGCTGGCCGGCGCGCGTGCCTGCACCGAAATGGTGGCGGGCGAAATACAGCGCCACGAGCGCGCCGAGCGCGACGGCGGCGAGGATGCTGTTGTTGCCGGTGAAGAGGCTCCAGGCCGCGCCGGTGTTGACCCAGTGGACGAATTTGAAGAAGCCGGGGATGACGACTTTCTCGTCGGCGTAGCGCAGGTATTCCAGCACGGCGGACTTGGTGAACTGGTCGGCGGCGAAGACGGCGGCGGCGAGGATGGCGATTCGCCGGTTGGGTGACGGGGCCGTCATGGGGAAGCGCGGAGGCGAAAGGTCATTTCGCCAGGATGTTGCGGACGAGGTCGGTCAGCTCGCGGATTTCATAGGGCTTGGCTAGGAAATGGTCGGGGCGGACGTCTGTGTCGCTGTAAACCTCTTCGCCGACGGTGCCGCTGACGAGGATGATTTTCTGCCCAGGCCGAAGGCGCTTGCATTCCACGATCAGATCCATGCCGGTCATGGTGTGCATGGCGTAATCGGTGATGATGAGTTCGGGCGGGGTCGGGGCGGCGGAGAAAGCCTTGAGCGCGGTATCGGGGTCGCGGAAGGTTTTGATCTGATAACCGAGCGGGCTGAGGATGACGGTGGCGAGTTCCAACAGCATCGGCTCGTCGTCCACCACATAGATCAAGGCGCCGGGCGGGCGGTCTTGAGTTGCGGATTTTTGTGTCTCGCTCATAGGTGTTAGGCGTTTGGTCGGCTGCAGCGTCAATTAACCCAAAAAACCGGGGCGTGGCAAGCGGTCTTTGCTCAAAGGGTGTGACTGGAAGCGCCGCGCAGAGATTGTTGGAGTTCACGCTTCAGCGTGTCGGGGCGGTGTTGGGTGTGATGGAAACAAGCTAAAGCTTGAACTCCAACTCGGGGCGGGACTCCGCTGCACGGCAGTTCCAGTCACACCCCGGCTCAAGCCCGGCTACGATACAGCGCCACGAGCGCCGCGCCGATGGCTTGGGATAGCTCACCGAGTTCGGCGGGAACAATCTTCAGAGTGTCGCGCTGCTGCGGCCAGAGATACGGCCGCGCCGTCTCACGGATGATGCGCAGGTAGCGCTCGCGGAATTCCGGCGTGGTCGCCTCGTGGTCCATCAGGCCGCCGCCAATGACGAAGATGCCGGGGTCGAGCGCCATCGCTAGGTTGGCGACGTGAATGCCCATCACACGCGCTTGGAAGTCGAAGATCTCCACCGCCAGCACATCGCCCTTTTGCGCGCGGGTGCGGAGGGAGAATGCTTTTTCCTTGGGCGTCGCGGAGGATTTGGCGAGTTCGTGGTCGGGATATTTCAGCAATTTTTCCGCAAGCAGATGAGGCAGGCCGGAAATCGTGGTGTAGGCCTCCACGCAACCCCAGTCGCGCCCGCAGCCGCACGGGAGCGGCTTGGCGGTGATGCCGAGCAACTGCAACGGCACGGGCATGTGCCCGGCCTCCATGCCCGCGAGCGTGTCGCCATCGAGACAGAGGCCGTCTGCGCCGATGAACGCCGCGCCCAGACCCGACCCAGGCATGAGCATTGCCACGGATAATTTGGAGTCGCCTCGCGCGAGTCGCGCCTCGGCCACGCCGCCGTAATTGCCATCGTTGCCCACGCAGAGCGGAACGTCGCGTCCGACTTGTTTGGCTAGAGCGGCGGCATAATCCTTGTTCACGTCCCAGCCGCAAAAGCTCGCCGGCAGATTCGGCGATTTGCCGAAAACTCCGTAGCGTTCATACGGCCCGGGGATCGCCAGCCCCACGCCCGCGACGTGCGACCATTGCAGGCTGTTCTGCGCGAGAAACTCACCCACGCCGCCAATCCACGCGGCGATGACGGCCTCGCGACCGTTCTGGGAATCGGTGGGGCGCTGGAGAACTTTGGTGCTGACCGTCGCGCCGGTTTCAAACACGGCGGAAAACTTGGTGGTCGTCGCGCCGCTGTCCGTGCCGATGAAAACTTTCCTGTTCGTGCTCATGTTGCCGCCGATGTTGTGCGAAACATCCGCCGAGGCGAAGAAAAATTTTATCCGCGAATTTCGCGAATTAACGCGAATTGTTCAGCGAAAACCTCTGCCATTCGCGGATGCCCGCCTAGGTGTGACTGAAACTGCCGTGCAGCGAAGTCCCGCCCCGAGTTGGAGTCCAAGCTTTAGCTTGCTCCCATCGCACCCGACATCGCCCCGACACGCTAAAGCGTGAACTCCAACAATCTCTGCGCAGCACTTCCAATCACACCTGCCCGCCTTCGCATCTTGCTCCGGCGCGTCAGGCTGTGGCTTAATACGCCCCGCGTGACACCGTCCCAGACATTCTCCGCCCTGCTCCTTGCGCCCGCGCCGCTCCTCGCCCTCGCGCCCATGCAGGACGTGACCACGCTCGAGTTCATGCGCGTCATCTCGCGCTACGGCGGGCCGGACGTTTATTGGACGGAATACTTTCGCGTCCACAGCGCTTCGACCCCCGAGAAATGGATTCTCCAATCCATCACCGAAAACCCCACCGGCCGACCCATCGTTGCGCAACTTATCGGCAACGACATCCCCGCCCTCATCCGCACCGCCAAGCTCCTGCAACAATTCCCCATCGCCGCCATTGACCTCAACCTCGGCTGCCCCGCGCCCATCGTCTATCGCAAATGCGCCGGCGGCGGCCTGCTCCGCGAACCCGCGCGCATTGACGCCATCCTCGGCGCGCTGCGCGACGCGGTGACGATTCCCTTCACCGTGAAAACGCGCCTCGGCTTCAGCGCGCCCGCCGAGTTCGATGCCTTGCTGCCGATCTTTGCCAAACATCCCATTGACCTCCTCACCGTCCACGGCCGCACCGTCACGCAGATGTATCGGCCCGGCGTGCGCTACGACCTCATCGCGCAAGCCGCCCGCGAACTGCGCTGCCCCGTGCTGCTCAACGGCAACATCCACAGCGCCGCCCAAGCCCTCACCCTCACCGCCGAGACCGGCGTGCGCGGCCTGATGATTGGGCGCGGCGCCATCTGCAACCCGTGGCTCTTCGACCAGATCCGCCAGCACCAGCGAGGCGAGTCGGTGACGCTGCCGACCGGCCGCGATGTGTTGAAATACATCCGCGAACTCTGGGACGGCGAAATCACGCCCGGCGTGCCCGAAGCCGCGCAGGTGCAGCGCATGAAGAAATTCATGAACTTCATCGGCGAAGGCGTGGGCGAAAAGTTCCTGCACGAAATCCGCCGCGTGCCCACCACCGCCGACTTCTTCCGCGTGTGCGAGGAATTTCTCGACCACGACAAGCCGATGACGCTCTCGCCAGAAACTGCGTAACGGATTCTTTTCGCGTGGCGCGGGGGCGGGTTTGAATTACCTTCCCCTCATGGTCTCGCAAAAACCCTGGCAACTTGAACCCTTCCTGCGGCTCGTGCTGCGGCTGGTCTTCTGCTTTGCCGTCGGTGGGATGCTGTCCTCCGTCGTGCGGCACGCGCTCGGCGCGAAGCTGGTGGAGGATTCGCTGCTCAACTTGTTCCTCGCCGCGCTCACGTTTCAGGTGGCCGCACTGGTGTTCATCGCCATGTTCCTGCGCGAGCAGCAGACGGGTTGGGCGGCGGCGTTCGGCTTCGGGAACAGATGGCCGCAAGCCATCGGCCTCGGCTTTGTGGCGGGCGTCATCGTGCTGCCGGTGGTGTGGTGTCTGCAATGGCTCTCGGCGGAATTGCTGGCACACACGGGCTTCGATGTGCGCGAACAGGAGACCGTGCGGTTGCTGCGCGATTCGCACACGGTCGGCAAACAAATCTTCATCGGCGTGGTGGCCATCGTGCTCGCGCCGCCGGTGGAGGAGATTTTTTTCCGAGGCATCCTGTATCCGCTCATCAAGCAGAGCGGCTTTCCGCACTGGGCGTTGTGGGGCGTGGCGATCCTGTTCGCGCTCATCCACGGTAGTCTGCCCATCCTGCTGCCGCTCGCCGTGCTCGCCCTCATCCTGACGCTGCTCTACGAATGGACGGACAACCTGCTCGCGCCCATCCTCGTCCACGCCATCTTCAACGCGGCGAACTTCTCCATGATGTTCTTGCTCGACGGCTTTTCCAAATTCCCCGCCCAGCCATGAACGACAATTCCGCAATTGAATCGGCAGATTTCGCTGGTGACACAGATTTTGAGGCGTTGATCCCAAACTCCGAAATAGAACTGCGGCGCGCGCGGCGACTGGCTGTAGCGCAGACATTCCTGTCTGCGGGTTCACGGGACATTCCTGTCCCGTGTTCCAAGAAACTGGCGACTGGAAAGTCGCCAGCACCCGCAGGCTGGAAAGCCTGCGCTACAGTTCCGTTCACGCCGCCAACTCGGGCGTTCAAATTAAAACCCTTCATCTGCGGAAATCTGTGCAATCTGCGGATAAACAAACTGTGGAATTAACGATGAACGAATTTGAACTCATCTCCCGCCTCACGCGCTCGCTGCCCACGAACAAATCCGTCGTCGTCGGCGCGGGCGATGACTGCGCTGTGCTCGACCTCGGCGTGGCGGACAAATTATTCCTGTTCAAGACCGACGCCGTCGTGGAAGGCATCCACTTCACCAAAGAAACGCCGCCGGAAAAGATCGGGCGCAAGTCGCTCGCCCGCGCCTTGAGCGATATTGCCGCGATGGCCGGCACGCCGCAGCACGCGCTCATCACCCTCGGTTTGCCGCGCGACTTCGACCCGGCGTTCATCGAGAAAATCTACGCCGGCATGGCTGAACTCGCGCACCAGCACGGCGTGGCCATCGTCGGCGGCGAGACAACGACCAACCCCGTCATCCTGCTGAACATCGCGCTGCTCGGCTTCGCGCCGCGCGGCAAGTGCGTGCTGCGCTCCGGCGCGGAGGTGGGCGACGCCATTTTTGTGACCGGCGAACTCGGCGGTTCGCTCGCGGGGCGGCATCTGGAATTCGAGCCGCGTCTGGCCGAGGCGCGCTGGCTCGCGGAACATTTTCCGCCGCACTCGATGATTGATTTGAGCGACGGCCTCGCGGGCGACTTGAAGCACGTCCTCAACGCCAGCAAGGTCGGCGCGGAGCTGCTCACCCGGTCCATTCCCATCAGCCGCGCCGCGAAGGAACTCTCGCGTAGCCGTGTTCGTGAGAACGCGGACGCTGCCACCGAAAGCCAACCGCGTTCTCACGAACGCGGCTACGAATCCAGCCGCAAGCCCGCGCTGCTCGCCGCGCTCACCGACGGCGAGGATTTCGAACTGCTCTTCACCCTCGCCGCCAAGGACGCCGTGCCGCTGCTGGACGCGTGGAAAAAACAATTTCCCGAAGTGAAGCTGACGTGCATCGGCAAAATCACGGCGGGCAGCGGACTGGCCTTGCGCGATGGCCGGGGCGTGATGGCCTTCGCGGGATCGGGCTACGTCCACTTCGCCCATTCGTAAAATTGGGGCAAGGCCGGCAGCAGGGCAGCGGGTTAATCCTTCGCTCCCGCAATCGGCTTGACAGCGCGAATGCTGTGGGCAAATTTATGCCCATGAATTCGATTTCCGTTCCGATCGGGACTGCCCGCAGCGAGCTGTGCAAGCTCGTAAAAAAGGTGCAGGCGGGATTTTCGGTCACGCTGACCAGTCATGGCCGGCCTCAGGCGCGGATCGTTCCAGTGGCCCAGCCCAACCAGCCGTGTCGCACTGAGACGCCCAGCGACCCAAAACTTTTTGGTGATTTGCAGTCTCCGGTTCTCGACGACTGGAAATGAAGATTCTCGCCGACACCAACCTGTTCATCAAATTCCACCACCGGCAACGGTTGCCCGCCCGCGTGGAGGCCGCGCTGACCGCTGTGACCGTGGAGCGGTTTGTTTCCCCGGTAACCGTGTTGGAGATTTATCGGCTCTGGCAGGCGAAACGGATATTGATTGACCCGGACACTTGGCTGGAAAACGCCCTCGTGGCGTGGACAGTGTTGCCTGTGACCGTGGCCATTGCGCGGCAATCCGTGCTGTGGGATTGGGAACACCGCGATCCTGCCGACCGCCTGCTCGCCGCGACGGCCAAAGTGGAAAAGGTGGAACTCTGGCATACGGACACCGTGTTGAAGAAATTGCACGGCTTTCCGGCGCAGTATTTCGCCAATCCCGCCTAAACCATATTCCCCGGTGAATCTTGCGCGGCGTGCGGGCGCAAACTCTGACCCCTTGCCGATTCGGAAATTGGCGCTCCGCCGCGAAGTCAGCATGGACAAGAACGGGAATCCGGCCAATCATCGCCCGAACTAAAAAGCAAAGTCTCATAACCCACGACCCCATCACGCCATGACTTTCACCGCCTCCCAAATCGCGGAACAACTCCGGGGCAGCGTCCTCGGCGACGGCTCGGTCGAAATCACCGGCTTCGCCACCGCCGACCTCGCGCGGCCCGGCGACCTCACATTCGCGGAGAAAGAAAGCTACTTCGCCGCCGCCGAAGCCAGCCAGGCCAGCGCGATACTCGTCTCCGGAGAATTTGCCTCCGCGAAGAAAGTTCTCATCCGCGTGCCGAACGCGCGCGTGGCCGTGGCGCGGTTGCTGCCGCTGTTTTTTCCGCCGGAGCAACACGCGCCCGGCGTTCACGCGACCGCCACGGTCGCCGCCTCGGCACAGGTTGACCCCACCGCGCACATCGGGCCGGGCTGTGTGGTCGGCGCACGCGCGAAAATCGGCGCGCGCGCCGCACTCATGGGCGGCAATCACATCGGCCACGATTGCCAGATTGGCGAGGACGGCTGCCTGTTTCCAAATGTCGTCATCTACGCGCAGTGCAAAATCGGCAACCGCGTCAGCATTCACGCCGGCACCGTCATCGGCTCGGATGGTTACGGCTATGTTTTCGACGAGGGCCGCCACCGCAAGATGCTGCAGGTCGGCAACGTGGTCATCCACGATGACGTGGAGATCGGCGCGAACGCGGCCATTGACCGCGGCGCGCTCGGCGCGACGGTCATCGGGCAGGGCACGAAGATTGATAACCTGGTGCACATCGCGCACAACGTGGTCATTGGAAAACATTGTCTCGTGATGGGCCAGGTGGGATTCGCCGGCAGCACGCAGCTCGGGGATTATTGCGTGATTGCCTCGCAGTCGGGCATTGCGGGACATCTGAAACTCGGCAATCAGGCCACCGTCGGCGCGAAGTCCGGCGTCATGCGCGACATCCCGGACAAGGGCACGGTGCTGGGCATTCCCGCCGCACCGGACAAGCAGACCAAGCGGCAATGGATCGCCCAGCAGCAGTTGCCGGACATGATCCACCGGCTGCGCGATCTGGAAAAACTGGTTGCGGAACTTCAAGCGAAAGCCGGCGGCTGAACGCGCCGCTGGCGTTCAATTTTCTGGCGGTGGCAACCGGCACGCTTGCGAGATTTGATAGCGGTGCGCGGCAAAGGTGCGGTAGCTCCAATCAAAAATATTTCGCAGCAGCGGCGTGACGGAGAACAGATAAACCGGCCACGCCCACCAGATGCGGCGGGTGGCGTAGCGATA
>JANMJO010000011.1:0-15546 GCA_031371425.1 Verrucomicrobiales bacterium
ATCTGCCGCCGCTGCTCCGCGTTACGCACATCGTAGGCAAAGGAAATCGCCTTCGCACCCTTGCGCTCCACCGCCGCATGCAACCCGGCCAAGTCCGCTCCGGGAAACGCCATCAGCACCAGATTCACGCCGCGATCCGCCAGCGCGTGCGTGATAAACGTGCCCAAACCACCCGTCGCGCCGGTGATCAATACAGTTTGTCCCGCACAAATCTTCATGGAATGGGCGTCACGTTAATGAATGGCCACATGGCGAACAATTAAAATCGCCTACCGCTTGTGCCGTTCGATGGACTCTGTGATCGCGCTCGACCGCGGCGATGGACGGGAGCGCCTGACCATCCAGCCCACGATGCCCAAGACCGCCAACCCGACCGCCAGCCAAACCCAACCAGCCACGCCGTCCGCCGGAGTCGCCGTTGCCACCACGGTCGGCGGCACAGTCGCCAGAGCAATCACCGGCTCAGACACAACCACCGCCGGCTTGCCGGGCAATATGTTTGAGGCTGCGGGCTTGGCCGCCGGAACGGGAGTTGCCGGTTCAACGACCGGTGGAACTTCAACCCTCGCCACGGGCGGTGGAGTCGCGGTCACCACCGGCACTATGGCAGGCGCGGGTTTCGGCAACTCCTGCACCGCCACAGCTACCGCAGATGTTGCCGGCGGCGCGGAAGGCTTGATTGTCGCCACGGCTTTTTCCGGCGCGGGACGCGCGGCATTGCTGGCAGGTTTGGAATAATCCAGAATCAACGGCGGGTTCGTCTTGATGATTACCGGCGCGGGCGCGGGCAAAACAGGTTTCGGCGCGGGCGCGGGAATCGCGGGCTTGGGCAGCGCGGGAATGTTGATCGGCCCGGAGGCGGAATTGATGGTGCAGTGGATGATCTTCCCGCCGACTGCCTGGAGCACCGTCACGAAGGGAATCCGCACATTGCGCAATTCCTCGCGGTGCTGCGTGAAGACGCGGTTGATGACAGCGTCAAACGGCGTGCCTTGCACCAGCTCGAAACCGTCCGAAAAAATCAGCACCGTGATTCGGTCCGACTCTTCGATGATCCGGAGCATAGCCGCGAGCGCACGCGAAATCTGCGCCTCGTTCTGGCAGCGCTGCTTCCCCAGAAAATCATCCACCCGCTTGGAAACCTCCGCCGCTGCGGACGCCTCCCACACCTGCATCGGAAAATCGCCCGCGTGCAGCTCGTCATTGTAAGTCCACAACCCCATCGTATCGCCCGGCTTCAACTGCCCGCTCATGCCCGAGGCCAGCAATTCCCCCACGCACTGCTGCACCGCGGGCAGCTCCCGCTTCATCGCCTTCGCCGTCTCCACGATCAGCAGATACCGGTCGGTCGGTGCCGCGCAGGAAAACATCGCGCCAGCTAGAAAGACAGCGCCGCAAATGAATGGCCGGATTGTTCTCATCATATTGAAGGCCGGTTGAATTGTCTCCGCTCGCGGCGGTTGTGGTTTTTTATGTCTTCGTCCATCTCCCCACGCGCGCCCGCCATCGTGCGGAGAAAATTTCCGCAGCTCGATGCCGTGCCGCCCATGCCGATGACCGCGTCGCGCTCCGCGAAATCGTCCGTCACCACCATCACCTCGCCGTAGTCCTTGAAGCGGAATGCCGCGCGCTCGATCAAATCGTCCGCCGTCTGGCCGGCACCGGAATAGATGACCTCGACGCGACGCGCGAATTCATCCGGCGACCCTTTCCTAGCCGTGCCGTTGCCGTCAAAAAACACCGTCACCGGCGTGCCGCTCGCGTCCTGGTAGCGCGTGAGCTGCTCGATGAGTTCATCGCGCGCCGCCGCAGAATGCCGCGCCCGGCCCTCGGCCAGCTCCGGCCAGTTATGCAGCAGGCTGTAGCCATCCACGAGAATCCGCACAAGCGCCATGCGGCGAGCATAGAGGATGGCAGATGGAGAATGGAAGATGGAAATGGCGTTCTCCCGTTGGAGGGGCACATCTTGACCCTGCCCCCGTTTGGAGTTCCGCCTTCAGGCGGCCAGCGGGGGTTTCGCCCCGAACCGCCTGAAGGCGGAACTCCAAACAAGAACCGGAGCAAGATGCACCTCCGTTGGAGTCCAGCCTTCAGGCTGTCCCGCCCGACACGCTAAAGCGTGGACTCCAACTCCCAGCGGCTCACTTAATCGTCAGCTCTTTCTGGATGCCGAACTTTTCCACGCGCTTGCGCAGCGTGGCGCGGGTGATGCCCAGCAGCTTCGCGGCGTGGACCTGGTTGCCGGCAGCTTCCTTCAGCGCGTGGATGATCAACTCGCGCTCGACGGCCGGGATGATTTTTCGCGAAGGCTCGCGCCGCGCCCAGCGGAATAATTTCCCCGCCAGCGCCGCCAAGTCCGCGTCGCCGCCTGCGTCCGCCGTGACCGCCTGCGCCGCCGCTGCGGTGCCGCCCGTCAGCTCCGGCGGAAGGTCGCCGGATAAAATCGCATCGCCCTTGGCCATGACCAGTGCGCGTTGGATGACGTTCTCTAGCTCGCGCACGTTGCCGGGCCAGTGGTGTTGCTCCAGCTGCTTGAGCGCGCTTGTGGCGATGGACTTGGGCGCGCTCTGTTTTTCGCGAGCGAACTTCTTCAGAAAATAATTTACCAGCAGCGGAATGTCCTCGCGCCGCTCGCGCAGTGCCGCCAGCGGAATCCGCACCACGTTCAGCCGGTAGAACAGATCCTCGCGGAACTGCCGCGCAGCCACGGCGGCCTCCAGCGGCTTGTTCGTGGCGGCGATGACGCGCACGTCCACCTTGATGGGCGTGTTGCCGCCCACGCGCTCGAACGTGCCGCTCTGCAGCACGCGCAGAATCTTCGTCTGCGTGGCAGGCGTCATGTCGCCGATCTCATCGAGGAAGATTGTGCCGCCGTTGCATTGCTCGAAGCGTCCGATGCGCTGGCCCGCCGCGCCGGTGAACGCGCCTTTCTCGTGGCCGAACAATTCGCTTTCGAGCAGTTGCTCGGGGATCGCGGCGCAGTTGATGGCGAGGAAGGGCTTCTCGCTGCGCTGGCCGTGGTGGTAGATGGCGCGGGCGACGAGTTCCTTGCCGGTGCCGGTTTCGCCGGTGATGAGCGCGGTGGCGTCGCTCGCGGCGAGTTGGCCGATGAGTTTGAAAACAGTCTGCATTGGCGCGCTGCGGCCGACGATGCCTTGATCGTAATACTCCGATTCCAAGAGTGGTTGATACGAGACGACCTGCTTCATGTCGCGCGCGGCTTTGAGGGCGTTGGTGACGATTTCCTTGAGCTTGGGAACGTCGAACGGCTTGAGCAGATAATCGTAGGCGCCGTATTTCATCGCCTCGATGGCGGCTTGCGTGGTGCCGTAGGCGGTCATGAGGATGACGAGGAGGCGCGGCTCGGTCTTGCGGAGTTGCTTGAGGGTCTCGATGCCGGTCATGCCGCCCATGCGGATGTCCATGAGCACGAGGTCGGGCTTGAGTTTGGGGATGATCTTGAGTGCCTCCTCGCCGCTGGACGCGGTGGTCAGCTGAATCTCGGGCGAGTCAAAGATGCGGCGGAACGAGTATTGCACGTCCTCTTCGTCGTCAATCAGCAGGAGTTTGTTCATGGGCTGGTGAACCTCACCGCCGTGCAACATAGCGGATTGGCGCGGCGGCGACAGTGAATTTTGCGGAGGCAGGCGGGGCTATTTGCCCTGCTTGCTCTTGCTGGTCATGCCTAGGAGCATGCGCTTGCCGTCGTTGATAATCATGCCGAGGAAACGGAAGCAGCGGCGCAGGCCGTTCATCTGCGGCCAGCCGGAGACGGTTTCAAACTGGATGCGGTTGGCTTCGGCGTTGCGGCCCAAGCCTCGGAGACATTCGGCCATGAGGGCGTGGGCTTGGCGGACTTTGATGTCGGAAAGCTGGATGCAGTCGAGGATTTCGATGGCTTCGGCGAATTGTTTTTTCGCAACCAACTCGGCGGCGTGGGTGATGAGGCGGCCGACGATCTTGGATTCGTGGGTGAAGTATTTGAGGTTGAACTTGAGCCGTTCTTCCGGGGTCATCTCGGTGTGGCGCTCTTCTTGAAAGACGCTGTAGGTGTCGGAGAATTTTTCTTTTTCCAGCTCGTATTTTTTGGCGATGGCTTCGAGGTTGGCGAGGGCGGCGTGGCGTTTGGTGTCGTCGTTGGGATGCATGGCGGTGATGAGTTTGCGGGCGGCTTGCTTGCGTTCGTCGAGGGTGATGAGGTAGAAGCGCGTCCAGAAGGCGTGGTTGCGCATGCGCTTGGTGCGGCCTTTGCCGCCGATGGGCATGAGGCTGAATGGAAGTTTCACGCAGCGCCCGGCCATGCGCCCGACTTCGTCCACCCACTTGTCATCGAACCAGTAGGGAAAATATCCGGGGTAAACGTAGCCGATGGTCTTGATCCAGTCGCCGCCGAGGATGGGATAGGTGGCTTGGTCGGCGGTGTTGGGGTCGTGGGGAAAGGCGAGCAGCAGGCCGTCGGGATATTCGCGGTATTTGGCGCGGACGATTTCGTCCCAGCCGGGCGTGTCGAAGCGGGCGTCGTCCACGGTGGTCACATAGATTTCTGCGGCGCTCTGGGAAGTTTTCCAAAGTGTCTGGTGGGTTTCGCCGAGGCCTCCGGGTTGCGGGCCGATGTGCCAATGAACGGCGAGGCCGGGGTCGGGTAGGGATTTATTTTCGATCGCCTGCCGTGTGGCTTGGTCATCGTCATCCACGTAAATCCAGAGTGATGTCTGGTCTTTGCGGGTGGTGGTGTCGCGCAGGGAATTGAAGGCGTCCACCAGAAACTCGGGGCGTCCGCGTGTGGCGAGGACGATGATGATTTCTCCGCGACGAGCATCGGACTGCTCGTGGGTGGTGGCGGTTGGTGCGCTCATCGCTGGCGGTCAGGCGCGGAAATAATTCTGCTTCTTCAAGTGTTCATCTTGGTGGGTGATGAACCAGTCCCAAGTGGCCTTGAGCGCGGAGCGGAGCGAGGTGTCGGGGTTGTAGCCGATGAGTTCGCGCGCCATGGAGATGTCCATGATGCGCTTGGGGAAACCGGAGGGCTTGGTGGAGTCGAACTCGTAGTTGAAGTCGAGGAAGCTGCGGAGTGTTTCCACGAGTTCTTTGATGGTGACGGCCTTGCCGCTGCCGAGGTTGACGAAGCGGCCTTTCGTGCCGTGATGCAGCGCGAGGATGCAGCCCTCGGCTACATCGCGGCTGTAGGCGAAGTCGCGGATGGCGGTGCCATCGCCCCAGATGACGACGGGATTTTCCTTGTTGAAGATGCGGTAGAGCAGCGTGGGCACGACCATGGCGTTCTGCGGGTCGAAGTTGTCGCCCGGGCCGAAGACATTTGCGGGGCGGACGATGGCGAAGTTTTCCATGCCGTATTGCACCTTGTAGGCGTGGACCTGTAATTCGCCCATGCGCTTGGCCCAGCCGGCGAAGTCCATGGGCGCGTTGCTGAACGTGCCGGGCTGTTCGGAGGATTCGGTGAACACGTCCGCGTTGGCGTAGGCGCCAATGGAACTGGTGTAGAGAAGTTTTTGGACTTTGTTGATGCGCGACGCTTCCAGCACGTTGGTGTTGAATAGCATGGTCGGCACAAAGTGGCTGGCCAACTTCGTGGATGAAATCCCGGCGGACGCCTTGATGCCGGCGAGGTGAAAAACAAAGTCCATGTCCTGCGTGACCTGCTTGCAGAGGTCGTATTGGGTGAGGTCGCCGATGACGTGCTCGGCTTGCGCGTGAACGGTCACATGGTCGAGGGACACGATGCGGACTTTCGCGCCGGCTTGGCAGAGCATGTCCACAATCTGGCGGCCAATGAGTCCGGTGCCGCCGGTGACGAGGGCGTTCTTGCCGGAAAAGTTTTTCAGGATTTCGTCTTTGATCATGAGATGAGGGAGTTACTTATTTTTGGAAATTGTTTCCATATACCAACGGACGGTGTCAGCGAGGCCGTCTTCCAACGAGATGCTGCGCTCAAAGCCGAGCAGCGTTTTGGCCTTGGAGGTGTCCACCATGCGGAAGGGAATCGTGCTGGGCTTGGTCGTATCGAACTTCGCCTCCGCGCCTTCGTGGCCGGCGGCGCGCAGGATGATTTGGATGATCTGCTTGACGGTGACGGCCTGGCCGTAACCGATGTTGACGGGGTCGCAGGTGGCGTGCTTTTCCACCATCAACAGACAGCCGCGCACGAGGTCGGTGATATGCAGGAAGTCGCGCACCTCGTCGCCCGTGCCCCAGACGACGTAGGGGTTTTCCTTCAAGACCGCGCGGCGGATGAGCGCGGGAATGACGTGGCTGGTGACGGGGTCGAAGTTATCATGCCGGCCATACACAGCCGAGGGGCGCACGAGGGCGATCTTCATCGGAGATTTTTGCGCGACGAATTCGCTGATGCGTTCGAGGTAGCGGCGCATCCAGCCGTAACCGAAGTAGGCCGGATACGTCGGCCCGCTCCACATCTCATCTTCCTTGATGGGATGATCCGCTGCTGGATAGCCAGTGCTGCTGCCGAAAACTTGGAAGCGTTCCACGCCTTCCTGCCACGCGCCCTGCAGCATCTGCGAGGTCAGAACCAGATTGGCCGTGATGGCGGCCATGGGGTTGCTGGCGGTGACGCCTGCCGCCGAAACCGCGCCCGCTGCGTGGAAGACGTATTGCATCCCACGCGCAGCCTTGCGGCAATCTTCCTCGCGGGTGAGGTCGGCTTGGACGGTCTCGATGCGGTCATCGCGGAGGATGAGCGGGCGCTGGTGGATGGGCACACGGACGTGCGCGCCCTGGCGTAGGAGTTCCTCCACGAAGTGCAGGCCGACGAAGCCCGTGCCGCCAGTGACGAGAACTTTTTTGCCCTGATAAAACATGAGCGCAGAACCTAGCTGAAGCGATTTGCCCGCACAAGTTTTCTGATGGGGATGATTGGTTGCCAGACATCAATGGCATGTGGCAGCTCGAGATTAAATTATTGACGAAATGAGCGACTTGGTAGTTTATAGGCATTCAGAAATAGTAGTCGCCACAACCGGTCGGGAATCAGATGGAAAAAAATTATGAAAACACCTTTTCGCTTAGTCCCATCGCCGTCTTTTTCGTTAATTTTGCTCGTCGTTTCAATGACGTTGATCCTGTCTCGGCCAACAGTCCTTGCGAATTCTCCCGTAACGTGGGTCACTGGCAATATCAACAGCCCATCTGATGTGGCTACGAGCGGCGAACTGATAATGGCGTTCAATTTAGGAGATATGGCTAATGCAAGGGTTATCAATGGCGTGACCTTCGCTGCCGATCCTGGCGTTGGCAACAACCTTACTGGAAATGGAGTTACCGTCTCGCTGCCGCTTGGGTTCACGACCGCCAACGAATATGGCACATGGAATCAGACAGGTGCGGCAGCCAGTTACGGGTTGGGTTTGAGTTCAGGAAGATATCAGCATCCTGGTGATGGAACATCACCACCATATGCCATAACGATAAGTAGTTTGATAGTAGGCGAGGTGTATCATGTCCAATTTTGGGATGTAGATGAGCGGACGGAGTTTGGTAATAGAGGGCAATTTATTTCCGTCCGCTCGAATTTGGCTGCACTGCATTGCCTAGCTGGCCCTCACTGGGCTGTTGCAACTTTCATGGCGACCAATACCACGGAAACCATAACGATTACACCGCAATCCCCTAGTCCGGGCGGCGGCCAATTGAATCTGTTTCAATTGCGCATGGAGTCCCCGCTGTTTCGCACCGCAACGGGCACGGCGACTCTCGTCAACAGTTTTGTGACTGGCGTGATTGTCAATGACGGTGGCAGGGGCTATACGAACACGCCGCTGGTTCGCATTGTTGGCGGGGGCGGGAGTGGGGCGCAGGCGACTGCCGTTGTCAGCAATGGAATCGTCACAGCCATCAATGTTTTCAATGCGGGATTCGGCTACACCAATGCGCCGCTGGTCGTCATCGAACCACCGTTCATTCCGAATCCAGTATTGGGGATTGCACCCATGACTTTCCTTTCCTTTTCAAATCTGGCGATTGGAGGCAATTACCAATTTCAGCGTTTCCTTACGTGGTATTGGACAAACCAGCCGGTCAACTTCACAGCAACAAATTCCATCTATACGCAATTGGTAGCGGGGGTCGCGGGAAGTGGGGACTACCGTTTGGCGATCAATCCAGTTCCAGCACAGGCGTTCGCCACGCCACAGTCGGTCAATGGGTTTGTGGTGGGCGCAACGGTAACCAGCGGCGGTTCCGGTTACGTCACCAGTCCG
Organism: Verrucomicrobiales bacterium; assembly: GCA_031371425.1. GTDB lineage: Bacteria > Verrucomicrobiota > Verrucomicrobiia > Limisphaerales > JAFMIX01 > JAFMIX01. Next base: position 8,235 of record JANMJO010000011.1, read on the forward strand.
GCGGTCAGCGTCGTTGGCGGTGGAGGTTCAAATGCGACAGCAGTTGCTCAAGTTTCAGGCGGAGTTGTAGCCAGCGTCAGCATCACCGGTGCTGGTGGAGGCTATACCAACACACCAACCATACGAATCGCCGTGCCGCCTGCTGCCGCCGTTTCGCCTTCGGTATTGCCGATGATGCGGGTGGATTCCGCCAATCTGGCTCCGTATGATAATTACCAAATTCAATTCAAGGCGGATGTCCGCGGAACGTGGGGGAATTGGAATGGGGGATTGTTCAGCCCATCGGCGGCAATTAATTCGCAATACATTTTTATCACGAATGGTGCCGGCTTTTTCCGCCTGCAATTTGTGCCGTAAGCAACCCAGATTCGCTCGGTTCAGGCGAGTATTAGCTGCCCAGCCGCCCCGGCTCCGGGACTATTGGACGATGCCGCAAGCCCATCACCGTGCCCAGCAAGCCGGCGACGAACAGGCAGGGGTTGAAGAGCAGCAGCAGCGGCGTCTTCCACGCGCGCACCCGCCACGCCTCGAAGTTGCCGAGGTTGCTCCCCACAAACAACACCACACCAACCGACATCGGCGCGAACGGCAGCAGCGGAACGAGGAGATAAAGATATTTGGTCAGATGATGACTCCAATGCCCGGCGTAGGGTGCGCGGCGCAAGGCGAAACCCCACTTGCGGAACAGCGCACCGAAAGATTCCGCGAGCCGGAAATGCCGCTGCAACACATCGCCCGCGCCCATCGTGGCACGCTGATGATGATAGTGAATGACCTCCACCTCGCTCACGAACACTTCGCCCTGGCTGCTCAACCGCATGAACAAATCCATGTCCTCGCCCGCCAACTGTGTCGGCCAGGTTTCCATCCAGCCAATGCGTGCGAGCACATCGCGGCGGTGCAGATCAAACTTGTTGCTCACGCCCTGTTTCACGCAGCCCAGCCAGCGAGCCATCAGCACCTGTCCCCAGAAATTGTAGCCACGAAAACAATCCTTCGGCAGCGTCACCAACGCCACCACCGAGACCCGCTCCGGAGTCAGTTGCCGGAACATCCTTTCCAAAGCCGTCGAGTTTTCTGGCAGGCAATCCTGTTGCATCAGCAGGAGATAATCACCAGTGGCATTCTTCACGCCCAGCTTGTAGTCATCACCCAGAAAGCTGCCGAGTTTGCTGCGGATGAGGCGCGTGCCGGTCGGCAGATTCTCCAAAGGCTTCGGGCTGCCGTCCACCAGCAGGATTTCGGTGGGCGGCAACGTTTGCGACTGCAACGCACGGACGAGCCGGGGCAAATCACCCTCGTTGCCGAAAATCGGGATGACCACGGAAATCTTTGGCTGACCGGCCGCAGTCATGGCTTGGCTGGCTGCCGCAGCCGTTCCTCCGCGAAATGCAGACCGGCAATGCCCCTGCCGCCGGTTGCGGGAACTTTCTTACCCTGATAAAACATGAGCGCAAAACCTAGCTGAACGAATATATCCGCACAAGTTTTCTAAAGAGTTGTGACAGTCTGGCGCTTGGTGGATTCGCGAGTCGCTAACCGGAAGTGGAAATGGATTTCTAGCACGGACTCCGTTTGGTAGTTCTCCACAGGCAACAGTCCAATTGGCGACGACACGGCGTGAAATCAGAGTTTTTTGGGGCGCAAGAGCGTGTGGTAATCGTCAATGGTCTCGATGGTCCAGTGCGGCAGTTCGCGCGGCACCTCGCGGTGCCACTCGATCAGCAGCGTGAGGCCGATCAGCAAATCGGATTTGATGAGCTCGTATTCACCGCCTTCGACATCGAGCTTGATGATGCCTGGACGCCCGAATTTTTGCAGGGCCTCGGCCAGCGATAGTGTCATCACTTGCGGCCCCGTGGGCGGTGCTAGAAAATCCGGATGCACGGTCCCTTGCATCGGCTGGCCGTCCACGGTCAAGGCGCAGGGAACGATGACTACTCCGGGACTTTGGAGCAGGTTGTAGCCTAGAAACTGGAGTGAATTGAGGTTGGGCTCGAACGCATAGACTTGATGGAATTTGGCCACGCGGTAGGTGAGCCGCCCCAGCGATGCGCCCACATCCCAGACCGGTCCGTCCCACTTCCCATCGCACAAACACTTGATCACCTCGGGCTCCCAGCCCTTGCCGTGAAACTGTTCGTGGATAAAATTGGAATTTGCCCAAAGACCGGGACGATTTCTCGCCACTTCCACGCGCAACAGATGTAATGGGTGCAATAGGTTCACAAGGGGCAGAGACTAATTGTTGGGTTTGGAAGCAGTCAATTGCAAATACCGGTAGGGAAAAAGTTTGGGGTTGGCCTGCTGCTTATTTCCGGTATTGTGACTGGGCTTTCGCGCTAAACCGGTTTCATTTATGGCTGCCAATAATACGTTGAATAGTTTGGTATGTTACCTCTTCCGCAAGAAGATGGAGCTGTTTCCTAACTTTGAGTTTGGAAAATTTCCACCTATCGGCTGGCTGCGGAATCGGTTGCGCACCCGACTACAACAACCATTCGTTGACGTAAATGGGTTACGGTTATTTCTTAACCTTAAAGATAGTCCCGACTGGTTTATCAACGGCCAATATGAACCAGCTTTAACCTGCTTGCTGGCCGAGGTAGTCCGGCCCGGAGACGTGGTTTTGGACATCGGCGCCAATGTCGGCTACTACACTTTGTTGCTGTCTCAAAAAGTTGGTCCAACCGGAAAAGTATATGCGTTCGAACCCGCCCCCGGAAACTTCGAGTTGTTGTGTAAGAACGTGGAAACAAACGGCTGTACCAACGTTGTGGCTGTCAACAAGGCGGTATCCAACGAGCAAAAATCAATCAAGCTCTTCCTGTCTAAAGACAATCTGGGAGATCACCGCATTTATGACTCCGGAGATTCTAGGGAACATGTGATTGTTGACTGCATCCGACTGGATGATTTTTTGGCGAGAAGTGCGGCAGACATCCGGGTAATCAAAATTGACGTCCAAGGCGCCGAGTTTCAGGTGTTGGCGGGAATGACTTCATTGTTCAACAAAAACAGTGACCTGACCATGTTCATGGAATTTTGGCCGTATGGACTGAGGCGTTCGGGGGCCGATCCGAAAGCGGTGCTGGAGCTCTTGCGGGGAAACGGATTTGTTTTGTGCGATGAAGCGTCGCCAAACACTCCGGTAAATCAAAAAACATTGGAAGATTTGTGTCAAACACAGAACACCGTTAACAGCAACCGGTATATCAATCTGGTTTGTAAACGCAAATTCTCTGCCTAGCGGTTTGTCATGGCTGACTTGAAGTTTTTCAAGTGCTGCCGATGCGTTTTTTTATTCCGGCGGGCAATCGTTGTATCACTCGGCTGATGCCTTCCTGAACAAATTCGGGCAGGACGCCGCGAACCAACTTTTCCATCCGGGTTTTTTCCCATTTTCCAATTTCTTTGGACAGCAATTCGACTTCTTCGGCTGATAAACGCCAGCCTGAAGCACCACAAATCCCTTCCAAATGCGACGCCGAGTTCCCTTTGGAAATGGCGACGACGTCATCATGCCGGAGACACCAGTTTATCGCCACCTGCGCCACAGTTTTCCCGTTTGCCGCCGCCACTTGAGCCAGCACCCCCTTGGGATCTCTGGTGGTAATCGAAGGCAAGCCATTGGCCAGCGGGCTGTAGGCAATGACGCTGATGCCCGCCTCACGGCAGAACGAAAGCAATCCGTTTTCAATCGTGCGATCTGCTAGATTGTAACGCACCTGATTAGCCACAATCGGATGCTTCCGGAGTATTTTCTGGGCCCGGCAAAGCTCGTCAGCGGTGTAGTTGCTGACCCCGATGAACCTGACCTTGCCTGCATCAACCAATCGCTCCAATCCTTCAAATGTCTCCTCAATAGGGACGTCTTGGTTGTGACCGTGCAACTGATACAGATCAATCCAGTCGGTCTGCAAAGCTCGCAAACTTCGTTCAGCAGCCTTGACCAAATCGTTTCGGCGAAAGTTGTTCGGCGAAAGTTTTGTGGCCAGAAAGATTTGGCCGCGAATCCCCTTCAACGCTTCCCCAACCACCGCTTCGGTGCCATAGGACTCCGCAGTATCAACAAACCACGGCCCAGCCATCAAACCCTGCCGCAACAACGCCGGGCCAGCGTGATAATTCCATGTCCCCAAGCCAATCTCCGAAATCTTTACCCCGGTGCGGCCCAATTCTTTCTTAAACATAAAAATAAGTGGCGCTGCAAATCTGCGAGTTTGTCAATAAACCGGACGCAAGTTTGGTTCAAGCGGCGTATATCAGCGAGAAAAAAACGTCGGTCAATTTTTGATTGGCCTGCTGCCCGTTTCTGGTAGCGTGACCGAGCTTTCGCGCTAATACTGCTTCAATTTATGGCTGTCATCAAAACGTCGAACTCACCTCCTCTGCCACTGCGGCGGGATTTTCTCATTCTGCTCCTCTGCCTGTTGTCTGTGTTGGGCGTGCTGTTTCGCCAGAGCTTTCTGTCGGAAATGGTGTGCTTCAACAATGATAGTCCGTTGGGGGCATTGGTGGCGGCGCAATCTAAGTTGCCTGAAGGGTTGTTCGGAATGTGGGCCAATCTAAATTGGCTCGGCACTGAAGGTGTCATACCGGTAAGCGTTTCCATGATGGCCGCGTGGTTGCTGGGGCCGTTGGGTTACGCCAAATTCTGGATACCGCTTGCGTGCACTTTTCTGGGATTGAGCGCGTGGATGTTTTGCCGGGCGCTGAAATTTTCCCCGTATGCCTGCATTCTCGGCGGGCTGATTGCCGCGCTGCATTCCGATCCGTTTTCCAACGCGTGCTGGGGGCAAGTCTCGCGAGCGATGACATTTGGGACGATGCTCCTTGCGCTGGCGGCGTTGCAAGAGGGTGCGGGCTGGCGCGGCTGGGTGCGCGTGATGCTCGCGGGCATGGCGGTGGGCATGGGCATCATGGAGGGCTTTGATGTGGGCGCGCTGTTCAGCCTCGGCCTCAGCGCGTATGTGATTTATCAGGCGTGGGTGACACGCGAAGGCGGCATTGTCGGCAAGGCGGCGTGGGGTGGAACGCGGTTGGCGTTGGTGGCGGTGTTCGCCGCGTTTTTTGCCGCGCAGGCGTTGGTGGGGTTGATCGGCACGCAGGTGAAGGGCGTGACCGGCATGACCGAGGAGGCGGAAAACAAACAGCAGCGCTGGGATTGGGCCACGCAATACAGCGTGCCGAAGATGGAAATTCTCACCACGTTTTTCCCGGGCATTTTCGGCTACCGCATCAACACGCCGGACGGCGGGCAGTATTGGGGCACAGCAGGCCGCGATCCGTCGTGGAATCGCTATTTCGAATCCGGCAAGCAGGGCAATCCGCCGCCGGGCAGCCCGCGAGCGGTCGGCGCGGTGGGGAATTACGCCGGGCAACTGACTTTGATTCTGGGCGTGTGGGCACTGGTGCAATCGTTCCGCCGGAAAAACTCGCCCTACTCCGACACCGAACGGAAATTCATCTGGTTCTGGGCCGGCATGGCGGTCATCACGCCGCTGCTGATGTTTGGCCGCTACGCGCCCTTCTACAAATTTTTCTACATGCTGCCGTATGCTTCGACCATCCGGAATCCCGGCAAGTTCGGGCATCTGTTCGACTGGGCGGTGATCGTGCTGGCGTTGTATGGCGCGCAGGGACTTTGTCAGCGGCTCGTGCAAGCCCCCGCCGGCGCGGCGCGCGGTTTGGCGGATCAATGGCAGGCGTGGCGGAAAAACTCCTCCGTTTTTGACCGCCGCTGGTTTCTTGGATCGTTGCTGGCCGGCGGCGCGGCATTGGTCGCGTGGATGGTTTATTCGTCGTCGGCCACGGAGTTGAAAAAATATCTGCTCTACGTTGATTTTGATACTGCGAGCGCAGCGGGCATTGCCAGCTTCAGCATCCGGCAGGCGGGTTGGTTCGTGCTGTTCTTCCTGTCGTCGCTCGGCGCGGTGCTGCTGGTGATGAGCGGATATTTTTCCGGCAAACGAGCCAAAGCCGGCGCGCTACTCCTCGGCACGGTTCTGGTTTTGGATTTGGCTCACGCCCATCTGCCGTGGATTGTCCATTGGGATTACAAACAGAAATACGCGTCCAACCCGGTGCTGGAAAAATTGGGCAAGAACGCTCACGAGCAACGCACCGTCATCCTGCCGGAGTGGATTCTCGGCGCGTTTCAAGTGTCCGAACAGGCGCAGGGCATGGAGCAATACCTGAATCAGCTCTACCGCATCGAATGGGCGCAGCACCATTTCCTCTACTACAACATCCAATCGCTCGACGTCATCCAGATGCCGCGTCCGCCGCAGGACATGACGGCGTTTGACGGCGCGCTGCAAGTGCGTTCCGGCGATACCCTCCGCCTCGCCACGCGCAAGTGGGAGTTGACCAACACCCGCTACCTGCTCGGCATGGCGGGCTTCGTGGATCTGCTGAACAAACAATTCGACCCCGGTCGCGAGCGCTACCGGGTGGCGGAGACCTTCCGCATCGTTCCGAAACCGGGCGTCGCCGCCATCACCAAGCTGGAGGAACTCACCGCAGAATTCTCCACCAACGGCCCGTATGCCATCATCGAATTCACCGGCGCGCTGCCACGCGCGAAGCTCTACACGAACTGGCAGGTCAGCACCAACGAAGCCGCCACGCTCCAAACGCTGGCCAGCCCGGCGTTCGACCCCGCGCAGACCGTCCTCGTCGCCGATAACTCGGTCGGTGCGTCCGCCGCGACGACCAATCTCACCGCTGGCACTGCGGAAATCAAAAGCTACTCGCCCAAGCACATCACCATCGCCACCACCGCCACCGCTCCGGCGATCCTGCTGTTGAACGAGCGCCACACGCCGGACTGGAAAGTCCGGGTGGACGGCCAGCCCGCCGCGCTGCTCAAGTGCAACTACCTCATGCGCGGCGTCCAGCTTTCGCCGGGCGCGCACACCGTGGAGTTTACGTTCCAGCCGTCCGTGACGGCGTTGCGCGTCACCCTCGTCGCGGCAGGTGTGGCGGCATTGCTGTTGGCGTTGATTCTTCTGGTCGGACGCAAAACCTCGCCATCAGCAGGGCAACACATTGGAGCTTTTCCCGCGTGACCCACCACACGTTCTGCAAGTTTCACCTCGGCGATAACCTCATCGTCCTGAATTTCCTGCGCCGGTTGGCGGTGCGGTATCCGGAGCATCGTTTTGTTCATGCCGCAAAATCCGGCTGGCTGCCGCAGCCTGAGCGGGGCGACGTCGTGCTGCTCGCAGCCGATGCGCCGGTGCCGAACGGCACCAAGGTCGCCTGAGGCCCGGGCTATATTCATGTCAGGACGTACCCACCAGGAGTG
>JANMJO010000020.1:0-3655 GCA_031371425.1 Verrucomicrobiales bacterium
CGCGACGACCGCGAGCGCGTTGCGGACGTTGAGTTCGCCCACGAGGTTGAGGTGGAACTTGAAGCTCGGAATCTCAAACGTCGTCGCCGTCGCGCCGAACTGGAGGTTAAACCCGCGCACGGCGTTGTCCTCGCCGAGGCCAAAGCGCTTCACCGGGCAATGCGTGACGTTGAGCAAGTCCACGAGGTTCGGCTCATCGCCATTGCCCAGCAGCAGGCCATTGCGCGGCACGAGGCGGATGAGGTGGGAGAAAGATTTCTTGATCGCATCGAGGTCGTCGAAGATGTCCGCGTGGTCGAACTCTAGGTTGTTGAGGATCGCGACTTCCGGCTGGTAATGGACGAACTTGCTGCGCTTGTCGAAGAACGCGGTGTCGTATTCATCGCCCTCGATGATGAACCACCGGCTGTCCGTGAACCGCGCGCCCGCGCCGAGGTTGTTCGGGATGCCGCCGATGAGATAGCTGGGATTCAATCCGTTGTGCTCAAACACCCACGTCAGCAGCGAGGCCGTGGTGGTCTTGCCGTGCGTGCCGGCAACGACGAGCGAGCGTTTGCCTCGGATGAAAAACTCCCGGAGCAGTTCGGGCAGCGAGCAGTAACGCAGCTTGTGGTCGAGCACGTATTCCGCCTCCGGGTTGCCGCGCGAGATGGCGTTGCCGATGACGACGAGGTCGGGTTCGTGCGCGAGGTTGCGCTCGGAGTAGCCGTTGATGACCTCGATTTTTTTGGCGGCGAGGAACGACGCCATCGGCTCATAGACGTTCTGGTCCGAGCCGGTGACGACAAAGCCCTTGTCCTGCATCGCGGCGGCGGCGGACGCCATCGCCGTGCCGCCGATGCCGGTGAAGTGGACGGATTTGATTTCAGATGAAAACATGGCGGACAGAATAAACAGCGAAAGCGCGGCGGCGCAAAGTTTTCTTCGCAACTTTGCCCCATGCCTTGTCGCACATCCTGATGCCGCCCCCGAAGTTGAGCCGCCCGTTCCCTCTGCGGGTGGAAATCAAGTTGACACGCCAAAAAACAATCCTACGCTCATCCCGACTGTAACGTTTCAAAGAAGGCAAGTTTATGAGCGAGCGACTAATCATCCGTGTGGCCATCCGAATCATCGGTTTGCTGGGCATTCTCTACGTTGTGCGGCACTGGGCCATCCTCTACCACAAGACCGGCCATATCCATTTCGACCACTTGTGGAAACTCATCGCCGAAATCTGCCTCATCCTCATCGGCCTCTACATGGTCAGCGGCGCGCCGTTGCTGTTGAAGCTCGTCACCCATAACGATTCAGATCCGAACCACAAGAACTGATCGCACCGCGCTTTCACTGATGAACGTATTTGTAACGGGCGGCGCCGGCTACATCGGCTCCATTTGCACCGAAGAGCTCCTCAACGCCGGCCACCGCGTCACCGTCTTTGACAACCTCACCGAAGGCCACCGCTCCGCCGTGGATTCCCGCGCACAGTTCGTGCAGGGCTGCCTGAGCGACGCCGCGCTCGTCAAGCAGGCCGTCCACGACGCCAAGGCCGAAGCCGTCCTCCACTTCGCCGCCAACGCGCTCGTCGGCGAATCCATGACCAACCCCGGAAAATATTTCCGCAACAACGTCGCCTCCGGCCAGAACCTCCTCGATGCCGCCGTCGAATGCGGCGTGCAGAAATTCGTCTTCAGCTCCACCTGCGCCACCTACGGCCCGCCCGACCGCATCCCGATGACCGAGGATTTGCCCCAGCGCCCCATCAACCCCTACGGCGAATCCAAACTCATGTTCGAAAAGATGCTGCTCTGGTATCAGCAGATTCACAAACTGGACTTCGTCGCCTTCCGCTACTTCAACGCCGCCGGCGCGAGCGAGAAATTCGGCGAGCACCACCGCATCGAGTCCCACCTCATCCCCAACGTCCTCAAGGTCGCCCTCGGCCAGGCCGCGCACTGCGAGATTTACGGCACCGACTATCCCACGCCCGACGGCACCTGCATCCGCGACTACATCCACATCCGCGACCTCGCGCAGGCGCACATCCTCGGCCTGCAACCCGGCAAGAACGGCTTCTTCAACCTCGGCAACGGCGACGGCTATTCCGTCCGCGAAGTCATCGCCACCTGCGAGCAGGTCTCCGGCAAAAAAATTCCCGTCATCGAAAAACCCCGGCGCCCCGGCGATCCGCCCCGCCTCGTGGCCGGCGCAGCCAAGGCCAAGACCGAGCTCGGCTGGAAACCCCAGTTCCCCAAGCTCGCCGACATCGTCGCCACCGCCTGGCAGTGGCACATGAAAAACCCCAACGGCTACGCGGATTAGCAGGGAGGTGAGTCGGGATTCGGGCGGGAAGAAGCAGATGGTGCGCGCGGCGGGGGTCGAACCCACAACCTTCGCCTTCGGAGGGCGACGCTCTATCCAATTGAGCTACGCGCGCAAGGCCACTCGCCGCAGACTATAGCATCCCACCTTTGCCAACAACATTTTTGCAGCGGCAACCAATGGACTGTTGACGCCGCCACCCGCCTGTCTAGAATCGCCGCCAATCCGATTCATCCAAAACTTTTATGGCCGACAACTTCACCTCCCTCCAGCACGAAAACCGCGTTTTCAAACCCGCCAAGGACTTCTCCTCCCGCGCCCACATCAAATCCTTCGCGCACTACAAAAAACTCTACAACGAGTCCGTCAAGTCGCCCGAAAAATTCTGGGCGCGCGAAGCCAAGAACGAACTCGTCTGGTTCAAGCCCTGGAAAAAAGTCCTCCAATGGAACAACCCCTTCGCCAAATGGTTCATCGGCGGCCAGCTCAACGTCAGCCATAACTGCCTCGATAAATGGCTCGGCACCGCCACCGCCAACAAGGCCGCCATCATCTGGGAAGGCGAACCCGCCGCCCCCGGCAAGCCCGGCGAGGAACGCACCCTCACCTACAAACAACTCCACCACGAAGTCTGCCTCTTCGCCAACGTCCTCAAAAAACACGGCATCAAAAAAGGCGACCGCATCCTCATCTACCTGCCCATGGTCGTCGAGGCCGCCGTCGCCATGCTCGCCTGCACACGCATCGGCGCGGTTCACTCCGTCGTGTTCGGCGGCTTCAGCGCGCAGAGCGTGGCCGACCGCGTCGCCGATTCGCAGGCCAAAATGATCATCACCGCCGATGGCGGATTCCGCCGCGGCGCCGTCGTGCCGCTCAAGAAAAACGTGGACGACGCCTTCCCGCTCAACGACGCCGACGGCAACTCGCTCACCAAGACCATCGAGAAAGTCATCGTCCTCCGCCGCGCTTGCAACGAAGTCACCTTCCACGCCGGGCGCGACTTGTGGTGGCATGAGGAAGTCGCCACCGTGGACGCGAATTGCCCCGCCGCGAAAATGGACAGCGAAGCCCCCCTCTTCATCCTCTACACCAGCGGCTCCACCGGCAAACCCAAGGGCATCCTCCACACCACCGCCGGCTATCTGCTCGGCGCAAAGATGACCAGCAAATACATCTTTGACCTGCGCGACGAAGATGTTTACTGGTGCACCGCCGACGTCGGCTGGGTCACCGGCCACAGCTACGTTGTCTATGGCCCGCTCGCCAACGGCGCGACCAGCCTGATGTATGAAGGCGCGCCCAATCATCCCGAGCCAGACCGCTTCTGGCGCATCGTCGCCAAATACGGCGT
>JANMJO010000026.1:0-23519 GCA_031371425.1 Verrucomicrobiales bacterium
GGCGGTGGAATAACCGTAAGGCCCGTAGAGCGGCAAGCCGTCACGCACCCAAGCGAGGATGGGCGAGTGCTTGGTCGGAGCGTTGGTGGATTCAGAATAAATCTTGGTCGTGGAATTGAAATCCACATGGTCGCCGAGCAGATAGCGGAGCGCGATGGGGTTCGCGTGGTAGTGATGCGTGCCGGTTTGTTCCTGGTGCGCGTAGCCGGGATCGAACGTGACGCCTTCGTTCGCATACGCCTCGCGATGCCAGTAGCCCGTGCCGCTGCCGCTCTCGGCAGAACCCGTCCACACAAAACCATCGATGCTATCAAACATCGCCACGCCGTCCACGAACAGGCCGATGGTGCCGAGGCCGGTCTGGGTTTTCGTGGCGGGGATGGCGTTGGTGCGCGGAAAACGCCAGAAAAGTTTTTGGTTCAACGGATAATTCGGGAACGCCGTGGTGTGCGCGGCGTTCAAATACCACGGCCCCATGACGTGCGCCCCCAGACCCGTGCTGCGGACATAAACCCAGTTGGTTGACGAATAAACTTCCTGCACGCCGGAGTAGGCAGGCGTCGCTTGGTTTTGCGTGCCGTTGTTCCAAGTGGTCGCGCTCGTGCCGTTGGTCCGGTTGATATCGGTGGTGTAGATGCGCGCGTATTTGCCCGAATAGGTGGTAAACCAAGAACTCACGATGGAGTCGGCGGACGCGGCAAACGTGGCGAATAACAGCACTCCGAGTGCGATGTTATTTTTCAGGTGGGTTTGGTTAATCAATTTCATGCGCTCATCTTGCAGGAACAGACCTTAAGCCAACATTAAGCCGGAACAATGCAATTAAGAAACTGCGAGAAAACGCAGCCGTCTTTACAGCCGGAGCGCGAGACGTCCCGGCTCGCAGCAGCTCGTTAACACGAGGGCGTAAGAATACTTCAGGGCGCTCCCGGCATTCGTGGCTGCTGCGAGCCGGGACGTCTCGCGCTCCGGGGATGAGAACGAAGAGAGGCGCAGAAAATTTCTTTGTAGGATGTGAACACCGAACGGTGTGTTGTCCTTGACCAGTTGCACTCTGCGATTCTCTGCGGTCTCAGCCTCTCTGCGTTTGTTCCGCTCCCATTTCAACTGCATGGATTCGGTTAAGCGTAAGCCATCCGTTCTCGGCGGCAAAAAACGCCAGACCGCGCGAGGCAGCCTGGCGTTCGTGAGACTTGGCGTTCAGTCATCGCCTTGCGGACCGCGCGGCGGACGACCTTGGTCGCTCTCGCCGCCCTGCCCATTCGAACCGACTTGCCCGCCGGGGCCATTTTGCCCGCGCGGACCACCCTGACCTTCGGGCCGTGCCGGGCGCAACTCATCCGCAGTCAGCTTGCCATCGCCATTCGTGTCGAGCTTCTTGAGTGCGTTGCTGGCGTTGGCGATTTCATCGGCATCAATCGTGCCGTCATGATTCGCATCGAGCGCGGCAATGAGCGGCGGCGGCGGCCTCTGCCCACGCATCCCCCGCCCGCCTTGCGGGGGGCCGTTGCCATCGGGCGGCAGCTGTCCGCCGTTGTCTTGAGCGATGACGAAGCACGCCGACGCGCCGAGCGCGAGCAATGCGAGGATTGTTTTGTTTGTCGTTTTCATTTTGTTCCTTTGGTTGTTTTTTTGTTGGCTGTTAAATTATGCGGCCAGTGCGGCCTCGTGATTTGAACTCTTGGCGGCAGATTCGCGGCGAGGCTCACCCAAAACCCCGGCGTCCGCAACAGCCCGCGACAAATCCTCCAGCGGAAACGGCTTGAAAAGCAATCCGCAGAAACCCAGTTCCTGCGCGACCTCCGCCGAAAGCTCCGCGCTACCCGTTGCCAGCAGTATCGGCAGGCGCGGCGACAGCGCGTGCAACTGGCGGCAAAGCTCAGCCCCATTCATGCCCGGCATTTCAAAATCCGTGACGACGAACGTGAACGCCTCCGGCGCGCCGGCGAATAGTTCGAGCGCCTCCGGCCCGGAATGGGCGCGGCAGATTTCCGCCGCCCCGAATCTTTCGAGCAACGTCGCCATCAACTCCAGCACGCCCTCGGTGTCATCCACAACCAACCAGCGCGGGCGGGGCGTTGCCGCTCCTGTTGCCGCGCTCCGGGTGAGAGAGAATTTTGTTTTCATGGTCGCACTGTAGCGCACCGAACCTTAAGCGACGATGAAGCGGGAAAATATTTTGAAATAGTTCTTCATCTTCGCTTAAGGTCGGGGCTGGCAGGTTTGCCGCATGGAACGGGAAAATAACAGCCTGCAATCCGCCGTGCGCTCTGGCACGCTGCACCCCGAACCTGTCATCGCTATGCGCATCCTTGTCGTCGAAGACGAACCCGACCTGCAACGCGCCCTCGCCCGCGCCCTCCGCGACGAAGGCTACGCCGTGGACACCGCCGCCAATGGCGATGACGGCCTCTTCAGCGCCCAGAACACCGACTACGATGCCGTCATCCTCGACATCATGCTGCCCAAACTCGACGGCTGGGAAATTCTCAAGCGCCTCCGCAAGTCCAAAAAAACTCCCGTCCTCATGCTCACCGCCCGCGACACCATCCGCGACCGCGTGCGCGGCCTCGACACTGGCGCGGACGATTACGTCGTGAAACCGTTCGACCTCCCCGAACTTCTCGCCCGCCTCCGCGCCCTCATCCGCCGCAGCGCGAACAAGACGACCAACACCATCGAGATCGGCGACGTGACAGTTGATATGGCGGGAAAGAAAATTCTCCAAGCCGACGCGCAAGTCGAACTGACTGCGCGCGAATATCAGCTCGTGGAATTTCTCGCCCTCCACCGTGGCGAAGTCGTCAGCCGCACCACCCTCTACGAACACCTCTTCGACGAGGACGACAGCACCCTCTCCAACCTCCTCGACGTCCACGTCTCCAACGTCCGCAAAAAACTCGGCGCAGAATTCATCGCCACCCGCCGCGGCCTCGGCTATTGCATCGAATGAAAATCACTCAAAGAAATTCCCTCACCCCAACCCTCTCCCATCGGATGGGAGAGGGAGAGCGAGCGGACAGTTGTCGGAAAGTTCGAGCAACCCGATGCTGGCGACGCCGACCTGTTTGTCGGGCGATAATCAGGGCGCATCCGCAAAAGCTGATCGCGTCCGAGTGTTCGAGAAACGTGTGTAACTGTTCCCTCTCCCGTCGGACGGGAGAGGGTCAGGGTGAGGGTCTCCTACCATGATTCTCAACTCCATCAAATGGCGGGTGCAAATCTGGTATGGCCTCATCCTCGTCGCCGTGCTCGTCGGCTTCGGCGTCACCTCATATCAACTCGAACGCAGCCGCCGACTCCGACACATTGACGGCGAATTGCAGCGGCGCGGCAACATGCTCCTCGGCGCGTTCCGCCAATCCCAACGCGACCATGGCCCGGAGGAAATGCCATTCGACGGCCCGCCCGCCGACAGTCCCCGTGGCCCGCTGCCCTTCGACAACAACGCCGACCCGGAAGGCAACCGCCCCCCGCCCCGCGAATTTCATTTGCCGCCGATGGCCGCGAACCTTTTCGACGAAGCGGACACAAACGGATTTTATTACCTCGTGCAAGCGCGCGACGGCCATGAACTCGCACGCTCGGCCAACGCGCCGCGCAACCTCAAACTTTCCGCCACCGCACCACAGCCGCCGTCGCCGCCGAACGATGAAGGATTGCCTCCGCACCGCAACCTGCTTGAACCGCAACCCTCCCAGAACCGTGGCGAATTCCGCGAGCAAACCTTTTTCACTCCGCCCGGCGATGGCGCCATCGTAGGCCGCAGCATCGCGCCCGAACTCGCCGAACTCCGCCGCGCCGCGTGGCTGCTCACCGGCGTCGGCGGGATCATCCTCCTCACCGGACTCGCCGGCGGCTGGTGGCTCGCGAGCCGCGCCATCCGGCCGATTGACGACATCAGCGCCGCCGCCGCGCGGATTGCCGAAGGCGATTTGTCCCAGCGCATCAGCACCGCCGACACCGAGAGCGAACTCGGCCAGCTCGCCGCCGTGTTGAACTCCACCTTCGCGCGGCTCGACACAGCCTTCGCGCGCCAGCAGCAATTCACCGCCGACGCCGCGCACGAATTGCGCACGCCCATCTCCGTGATCCTCACGCAGACGCAAAGCACGTTGAACAAGGAACGCCCCGCCGCCGAATACCGCGAGACCCTCGAAGCCTGCCAGCGCGCCGCTCAACGCATGCGCAAACTCATCGAAGCCCTCCTGCAACTCGCCCGCCTCGATGGCAACGCGGAAACCCTCCCCCGCGAAACCGTGGACCTCGCCCAACTCGCCGCCGAATGCGCCGACCTCGTCCGCCCGCTCGCCGCCGAACGCAGCATCACGCTCCAGACCGACCTCGCCCCGGCCAGTTGCGTTGCCAATGCCGACCAACTCACGCTCGCCATCACCAACCTGCTGACCAACGCCATCCAGCACAACGCCGACGGCGGCGAAGTCCGCCTCGCCACGCGCGCAGAAAACGGCGCGGTGCAATTGACCGTGGCCGACAACGGCCCCGGCGTAGCGGCGGAACATCTGCCACATCTCTTCGAGCGATTCTACCGCGCCGACGCCGCCCGCAGCGCGCACACCGGCGGCGCGGGCTTGGGCTTGGCCATTGTGAAGACCGGCGTGGAAGCCTGCGGCGGCACGGTGACCTGCGACAACCTCCACCCGCGCGGGTTTCAGGTGGAGATCAAGCTGCCGGTAAGTGGCGGATAACGCCTGCGGTTATTCTCAGGTTTGGACTGCGGCGACACGTCGCCGCTTTCCGACTGGGAGACATGTCTCCCAGTTTCAAAGCGCGGACATGTCCGCGCACTCCAAAAAATCGGCGAGTGTCAGCGCCGGAACTTCTTGCCGCCACGTTTCGGGAACTGGCGGCGCGTTAGTTTTCCGCTTCCGGGTAAACCGTGATGCCGACGCGCTGGATGTGTTCGCGCAGCGGGCGCAGCGTGATGAGGTCGAACGGCTTCACGTCGTATTTGTAGGGCGTAGGCAACTCGTCCAGTTCGGCGGCGATGGCTTCGGCGCGAAGGGCGTCCACCTCGCCCCAAAGCGCGAGGTCAATGTCCGAACCGGCGGCACTCGTCCCTTTGGCGCGCGAGCCGAAAAGTTTGACGGCTTTGATTTCGGGATGCCGGGCGAACACGCAGCGCAGTCGCATCAGTTCTTCCGAGGTCAGTGCCGGAGTTTTCATTCGCCGTTGGATTTCGTGAAAAACACGTGCAACTGCGCCATCGCCGGCAGGTAATGTTCGCCAATGGCTTTGACCGCCGCTTCAAACACGGATGCATCGTAGGTGTGCGAAAGCAGATTGCGATGATCCACCATGTTGATCCAGACCTGGCCATCAATGGGAATCTTGGCGGCGAACGCCTCCTTGATGACCTGCCGGGGCGTGACCGGCGAGATGACCACGCCGCTGGCTTCCAGATAATCTTTGAGCGTCTTCCAAGCAAGTTCGTAGGAGTATTCAAACCGCTGGATGACACCTTCCTTCTCCAGCATGGAAAGCGGGCGGTGGTCCGCCAACGCCTCGCGGAGCAGGAGAAAGGCGCGGTCGAAATTCTGAAAGCGTTGTTTCCAGCGGATGTCGGCGCTCATGCGGTGATGTTTAGCAGTTCCAAGTTCGCGCGGATAGGTTTTTTCAGCGCCGGAACTTCTTGCCGCCGCTTTTCGGGAACTGGCGGCGCGGTTGCGCGGGTTGCGGGCGTTGCTGTTTGCGGTCGGGTTGACGCGACTGGCTGGTGGGCAAGGTCGCCCCGCCGGAACTGCCCCGCGAGGAAAAGGCGGAAGACACGCGCATTGTCGGACGCGCATTCGTCGGCAATGAGCCGCGTTGCTCCGGCCTGCCCTCGGGTCGGCCACCTTGTGGACGACGCGGGGACTCGGGCCGGCCTTCGCTGCGCTTTGGCCCGGCAAATCGGCGTTCGCGTTGCGGTCCGCCTTCGCGTTGATTTGGCACAGGTCTGCCTTCACGCGACTGCGGCAACGCGGGCGCGCGGCGCGGTTGCGCGGAGTATTTGTTTGTAGGAGTCGAGGTGACAAGACTCATACTCGGTTTCGTTTTTGATTTGAGCCTCCTTACGTCGTCTCCTACAGGCATCGAGGCGAGGCGGAAGTCCACCATCTTTTTGAAGCTGTCTACTTTGGCGATTTGCACCTGCACCTTGTCGCCCAATCGGAACGTGCGCCGGCGGCGGCGGCCGGTGAGTTGGTTGCGCACGGGGTCGAAGATGTAGAAATCGTCCTCGATGCTGGAGAGGTGCACGAGGCCGCTCATGGTCAGCCCCGGCACGTCCACGAAGAAGCCGAAGTTGCGGACGTCGGTCACCAATGCGTCGTAGCGCGGCGGCGCGGAGGATTGCAGTTGTGCTTTGAGGTAGGCATAGAGTTTCACGTCTTTGCTGTCGCGCTCGGCGTCGGCGGAGTTGCGTTCCGTGCCGGAGATGTGTTCAGCGGTTTGCTTGAGCGAATACGTCGCGCCGTGGCTCGCTTGGAACAGCGCGCGATGCACGACGAGGTCGGCGTAGCGGCGGATGGGCGAGGTGAAGTGGGTGTATTTTTCCTTGGCCAATCCGTAGTGGCCGAGCGGTTCGACATCGTAGCGAGCGCGCATGAGCGAGCGGAGGAAACCAATCTTGAGCGCCGCGCCGATGGGCAACGTGCCGAGCTTGGCGAGAAGTTTCTGGGGTTCGCCGGGCTTTTCCAGATTGCCGCACGGGACGTGATGGCTCAAAACATCCTCGCGATATTCCTGGAGGCGGCGCGCGTCGGGTTTCTCGTGGACGCGATAGACGGCGGGCGTCCGCAAAGCCATGAGGCGCGTGGCGACGGCTTCGTTGGCGAGGAGCATGCATTCTTCGATGAGCTGATGGGAGACGTCGTTCTCCACTTTCTCGATGCGCAGGATGTGGCCGTGTTCGTCGAGGCGGATTTTCTGCTCGGGGAAATCGAGTTCGAGCGAGCCGGTCTGGAAACGGCGGCGGCGGATTTTTTGCGTGAGCGTATTGGCGTCATGCAGCATGCGCTCGATGGCATCCTTCGGCTGGCCTTGCAGCACAGCGAGCACTTCCTTGTAGGTGAAGCGGCGTTGCGAGTGGATGACGGCGGGATAAAACTTGGTCGCGAGCACACGGCCATCGTCGGCGAGCAGAAACTCGACGCATTTCGTCAGGCGATCCACGCGGGGCTTCAGCGAGCAGAGTTCGTTGCTCAACGCCTCCGGCAGCATGGGGATGACGCGGTCCACGAGGTAGGTGGAGTTGCCGCGTTTGCGCGCCTCGTCATCAAGCGCGGTGCCGGGCTTGACGTAGTGCGAGACGTCGGCGATGTGCACCCAGAGTTTCCATTCATCGCGGGACGCGCGTTGCAGGCAGATGGCGTCGTCGAAATCCTTCGCGTCGTCGGGGTCAATCGTGACGACTTGGTGCTGGCGGCAATCTTCGCGGCCCGCGAGTTCAGACGAACGGACTTCCGAGCCGATGGCGCGGGCTTCGTCCAAAATGTTTTTGGGGAAGTGCAGCGGCAGGTCGTATTGGCGCAGCACGGAAAGCATGTCCACACCTTCCGCGTCTGGAGCGCCGAGGACTTCGATGACTTCGCCCTCGGGGTTGCTGTTGCGCGATTCCCATTCCTGCAATGCCACCACGACCTTGTCGCCGACCTGCGCGGGGCGACCGACATCGCGCGGCTCTGGCACGAGGATGTCGTGCGGGATGCGCGGGTCGTCGGGCGTGACGTAGAGGAACTGGCGTCCGCGCTGGAGCGTGCCGACGATGTGCGTGCGCTTGCGTTCAAGGATGCGGATGACTGTGCCGGTCTCGGCGGCGGGGCGGTCGGGGCGGAGGCCGCGCCCTTTGACATCGCGGCGAACGAGGACGCGGTCTTCGTTGAGCGCGGTGCCGGTGGCTTCCTGCGGGACGGCGATTTCGCGCAGGCTGGAATCATCGGGCTGGAGAAAGCCTTTGCCCTGCTTGTTAATTTTGATGCGGCCGGGGACGAGGTCGGCCTCGGAGGATTGGATGTAGCGGTTGCCTTTGGTGCGCATGATGCGGCCGGATTGTTCGAGGGCGCGGAGGGCTGCCTGCAATTCCTGCTGGCGATGCGGCGGCCACGCGAGCTGTTGCAGGAGTTCGGGGACGTTGGACGGGGCGTAATCCTGACCGCCGAGCAGATTCAAAATTTGTGTTTCCATAAAAATACGATGCGTTGGTGGGTGCGATAAAGTTGAGATCAGGTTTTGAGGAATTGCGCGGTCATGTTCTCCAGCGCGGCAATCCACGCGGGATGCTCGTTCATGCAGGGGATGCAGGTGAACTCCTTGCCGCTCGCCGCCATGAAATCCTCGCAGCCGCGCATGCCGATCTCCTCGATCGTCTCCAAGCAGTCGGAGACGAACGCGGGGCAGATCACGAGCATCCGCTTCTTGCCCACTTGCGCGAGCCGCACCAATTCGTAATCGGTGTAGGGCTTCAGCCACGGGTCTTTGCCGAGCCGCGATTGGAACGAGACGGAATATTTTTCCGCCGACACGCCCGCCAGCTTCACGAACGCCGCAGTCGTGGCGAAGCATTGCGCGCGATAGCACATCGCGTGCGCCGGACTGGCGACCTCGCAGCAGTTCTGCACCTTGAGGCAATGGCAGCCCGTCGTGTCCGACTTGCGCAAGTGTCGTTCTGGAATGCCGTGATAGCTGAACAGCAGATGATCGTAGTCCTGCTTGAGAAAATCCGCCGCACTCGCCACCAATGCCGCGATGTAATCTGGCCGGTCGTAATACGGCGGCTGCACCGTGAGCTTCATCTGCGGCGCAAGTTTCGCCACGACTTCCTGCACGCGCACCACGGCGCTCTCGAAGCTCGACATCGCGAAGTGCGGGAACATCGGGATCAGCAGGACATCCGAGACGCCCTTGCCTGCGAGGCTTTTCACGGCGGACTCGATGGAGGGATTCTGGTAACGCATCGCCAATTCCACCGGCACGGGCACGCGGGCTTGCAATTGTTTCTGCACGTTGCGGCTCGTCACGACCAGCGGCGAGCCGTCCTTGGTCCAGATCTGTTCGTAGGCGTGGCCGGTTTCCTTGGGACGGCTGATGAGTATCATGCCCACGATGCACCGCCGCAGCGGCCACGCCGTGTCGAGCACGCGGCCGTCCATGAGAAATTGATTCAGATACCGCCGCACGTCCGGGACGGACGGCGAATCGGGCGAACCAAGATTGACCAGCAAGATTGCTTTACTCATAAAAAACCAGCCACAGATAAACACAGATGGACACAGATTCAAAAATTCTTTTCGGAAATTATCTGTGTTTCATCTGTGCCCATCTGTGGCTAAAGAAATTTTCCGACGCGCTCCGCGATGTTGACACCCGACACAATCGAGTCGCTCAACGAAACGCCGTCGCGATAATGCCCCGCGAGAAACAAGCCCGGCGCGCGCTCTTCGGCCAAGCCCATCAGCTCGCGATATTTGCCGTAGCCGACGTTGTATTGCGGAATCGCCTTCGGCCAGAAAACGCTGTGCGCGAACACCGGCTTGCCCCGCACGCCGAGCAGCACACGCAAATCCTCCTGCACCAGCGCAGACAATTCCGCCGGCGACTTCGACGCCAGCTCCGGCTGCCGCTCACCGCCGACGTAGCTCGTGAGCGTGAGATGGCCTGCAGGCGCGCGGTTGGGAAACAACGCCGAGGAGAAAATCGTGCCGAGAATGTTGAAGCCCTCGATGCCAGGAATCAACATGCCGAAACCAGCGCACGCGTGCGCCACATCCTCGCGCCGGAAACCCAGCACCACGCTCGCCACCGGCGGATAGCGGATTTCCGACAGCGATGACAAATCCACCGGCTGATACGCCTCAATCTTCAGCTCCGCCAAGCGATAGCCCGTGCCGCAATAAACCACCGCGCTGTGTTCGGTGTGGCTTTCGCTGCCGTGCGCGCGCCAGTCGAGCCGCCAGCCTTCGGTCGTCTCCGTGAGTTTGGTGACGGCGGTGTGGAGGCGGACGGCCTCGCCAAGTTGCCGCGCCAGTTCGTCCGGCAACACCTGCAAGCCTTCGTCGAAAGAAAACTTCGGCGCGCGATCCTTCGCCACCTCGCCAGATTTCCGCCGCGCCCACGCGCCGAAAATCTGACCCTTGATCATCGAGCCATAGTTGTCCTCCAGCGCCTTGAGCTTGGGGAAAGCGTGCGTCAGCGAAAGTTTTTTGGGATCGCCCGCGTAAATGCCGGCGACGAGCGCATCAATCGCGTTGTCCAAAAACTCCCGGTTGAAGCGGCGCACCACGAATTCGCCGATGCTCTCCTCCACGCCATCGCGACGCGGCCTGATGAACGGCTCGCGCAGCACGGCGAGCTTGGCCTTGGCGGTGAACAGCGGCGTGGTGAAAAAACCGAGTGGCGAACCGGGCATCGCGATGGGGCGATTGTAGCGGACGACGTAGCGCGCCCCGGCCTTCGGATCGGGATCGAGCCGGCGCGATTGCAGGCCGGCATCGCGGACGAGCTGGCCGATCTTGGGCGAGGTTTCGAGCAGCGTGTTCGGCCCGAACTCGGCGAGAAAACCCTCCATGCGCTGCGACTGGATGACGCCGCCGACGCGCCCGCTGGCCTCATAAACCGTGACCGGCACGCCCGCACGCTTCAAATAAAACGCCGCCGTCAATCCCGTGATACCAGCCCCGATGATGGCGACAGATTTCATCCAAATATTCCTGGCCACAGATGAAACACGGATGAAACACAGATGAAAATTCCATGCCGTGACAAATCTGTGTTCAATCTGTGTTTCATCTGTGGCTAAAAAATTAAATCGTCTTCGAGTGCCGCCGCTCGTTCGGCGCGCCGAGGGTGTTGTCGAAACACATTGCGATGTTGCGAATGAAGAGGCGGCCAGCGTCGGTGATTTCCATGCCCGTTGGAGAGAATTTCACCAGGCCGTCGGCGGCGAAGGGCGCGAGGGAGGCAAGTTCGGCGGCGAAGTGCTGCTCGAAGTTGATGCCGAGCTTTTGCGACATGGCGGGGAAGTCGAGCGAAAGATCGCACATGGCGCGCATGATGGTTTCGCGGCGGATCTTGTCCTCGTCGGATAAAAAATACGCGCGGTGCAGCGGCACGTTTCCGGCGTCCACGGCTTCCTGCCACTTGGGCAGCTCCTTCTCGTTCTGCCAATAGACATCGGGCGTCTGCGAAACAGCACTCATGCCGAACGCGTAGATGTCCGACCCGGCGCGCGTGCTGTAGCCCTGGAAATTCCGCTGAAGCTGCTTGTTGCGCTGCGCCACGGCGAGTTCGTCGTTCGGCTTCGCGAAATGGTCCATGCCGATATAGACGTATTGGTCGTCCGCCGTGAGCCGTTCGATGACGAGCTTCAGGACTTCGAGTTTGGATTCGGGCGTGGGCAGGACTTCTTGCTCCAAGATTTTTTGCGCGGGCTTGATCCACGGCACGTGCGCGTAGCTGAACACGGCGAGGCGGTCGGGTTTCATTTCCAGCACGGTGTCGAGGGTCTCGTTGAACGTGTCGGGTGTCTGGTGCGGCAGGCCGTAGATCAAATCAAGGTTGATCGAGCCAAAGCCGAGTTCGCGCATCCAATCCATCGCCTGCTGCGTCATCTCGCGCGGCTGGATGCGGTGGATCGCCTCCTGAACCTTGGGATTGAAATCCTGCACGCCCATCGAGGCGCGGTTGAAACCAATCTCGCGCAGTGCGACGAGGTGTTCGCGCGTGAGCCGGCGCGGGTCAACTTCCACGCTCGCCTCGATGTCGGGCGCGAAGGTGAAATGCTTGTGGATGATCTCGCCGAGGCGGCGGATTTCGTCGGGCCGCAAGAAGGTGGGCGAGCCGCCGCCGAAGTGGAGTTGCACGGTCTTTCGGTCTTGGTGCAGGCGCGGCGCCATGCGTGCCACTTCCCGTCCGAGTGCTTCGATGTAGCCCACGCCTTTGTCGTGGTTGAGCGTGATGACGGTGGTGCAGCCGCAGAACCAGCAGAGCGTCTCGCAGAACGGGATGTGAAAATATACCGAGAGGTCGCGCGGCGCGCGGTTGTTGTCCTCGATCTTCGCGGCGAGCTGTTCCCACGTCACGGCGTCGGTGAATTTCGTCGCCGGCGGATAGCTGGTGTAGCGCGGCCCGGCCACGTTGTATTTTTTCACCAGATCAAGATCTACGTTCAGCGTTTTCATGTGGCAGAAATTTCAACCACGAATGGACACGAATGGACACGAATAAATGCAAAGCCGGTAGGGCGCGTCACTCCGTGCGCGCCGTCGGCTGACTGACCAAGCCCGGTGCGCCCGGAGTGACGCGCCCCACCACTGCAATTCCATTCGTGTGAATTCGTGTTCATTCGTGGTTTTTAACAGTCTCCACCAGCGCGGCAATGTTCTCCAGCTTCGCACCCGGCGTCAAACCGTGGCCGAGATTGAAAATGTGTCCAGCCCTGCCCCGCATGGCTTCGAGCACTTTCTTCGTCTCGGCTGCAACCGCGTCCGGCGTGCTGTCACTCAGAAAACTCGGCGCGAGATTTCCCTGCATGGCGATGTGCGCGGGAATAATTTTCCGCGCCTCGGCCAGCGAGGTCTGCCAGTCAATGCCGATGACGTTCGCGCCGCTGGCGATGAGGTCAGGCCAGTTGCCGTGCGTGCCGAGCGAAAATTGGATGATGGACGGAGCGCCGGGTTGGAGTTCGCGCATTAGCGTGTCCCCCGAACAAGCTGAAGCTTGAACTCCAACGGAACACGCCGGCTTGGAAATCGGCGCTCCAAGCTGGGCGATGATGTCCCGCATCCACCGCCCGCTCGCCTCCTGAAATTCCGTCGGCGCGAGGTGTCCGCCGTGGCTGTCGAAAATCTGCACCGCGTCCACGCCCGTCGCGATCTGCATCTGCAAATACGCGGTGATGGCGGCGGTCAGTTTCTCGGCGAGCGCAAAATATGTTTTCGGATCTTCGCGGAAGAGTTGGAGCGCACGACTGTATTTTGGAACGCTCGCGCCTTCCATCATGAACGTGGCCAGCGTCCACGGCGAACCGCTGAAGCCAATGAGCGCGGTGTCGTCGCCGAGTTCCTTGCGGAGCAGCCGCAGCGCCTTGTCCACGTAGCTCAACCGCTCGACGACGCGCTCGACGGAAAGTTTTTCGATGTCCGCCTTGCTCGTCACGGCGAAGTCCATTTGCAGACCGCCGGTTTCCTTGAAGTGATACGTCTGCCCCAGCGCCTCGGGGATGACGAGGATGTCGCTGAATAAAATCGCGGCGTCGAAGCCGAAGCGTCGCACCGGCTGGAGCGTGACCTCGACGGCGAGCTCGGGATTCTGCACGAGCTGGACGAAGGTGTGGGTCTCCTTGAGCTTGCGGTATTCGGGCAACGCGCGCCCGGCCTGGCGCATGAGCCACACGGGCGGGCGGTCAACCGGCTGGCAGTTCGCGGCGCGGACGAAGCGCTGGCGGGCGGTGAGTTTGGTGTTGGTGGTCATTCAATGCCGCGCGGCTGAAGGCGGAAAAATCGTCGCTCCGGGGCGTTGCAAGCTCGCTTCATGTAACAGAACCGGCGTGATTTGAACAGACATTATCCCCTGTCGTAGCGGTGATATCCGCCGCTTGTCTGTCATTCCAAAACCCGATGTGTCCGTGTCGGTATTGGCGGGGTTGCTTGGCTGCTTGGCAAAAAAAAACCGGGCGGAGGCTCGGAAGCCATCCGCCCGAATGAATTATTTTGCCGCAGCTTATTCGGCCTGCTTGGCTTTGGTCGCCCGCGGCTTTTTCTCGGACGCTTCAGGAGCGGCTTCGCCGGCTTCCTTCCGCTTGCCGCGCTTTTCGGTCTTGTAATCTTCGGCCTTGGCCGGGGCTTCCGGCGCGGCGATGGGCGTGGTGCTTTCGACGTGGACTTTGAGTGTGGCGAGCACATCGGTGTGCAAGCGCAGTTCCACTTCGTGGACGCCGAGGGTGCGGATCGGGTGTTCCAGATGGATTTTTTTCTTGTCCAGAGTGACGTCAAACGAGTGCTTGAGTTCGTCGGCGATGCTGCCGGAGGTGACGGAGCCGAACATCTTGCCGTCTTCGCCGGTCTTGACCTTGATGACGAGCGGCGGGAAGTTGCGCACGCTCTTGGCCAGCTCGGTCATGGTGTTGAGCTCATGAGCTTCGCGTTCGCCACGGCGCTTGCGCAGAGCCTCGATCTGCCGCTTGTTGCCGGCGCTCAAGGGAATGGCGAGCCGCTGCGGGTAGAGGTAATTGCGGGCATAGCCAGCGGCGACCTTGACCTGGTCGGATTCGCCGCCAAGGCCTACGATGTTGTGGGTGAGGATGACTTCAGTCTTTGCCATAAAATTTAGTTGGTGGTTGGGAGTTGGTGGTTGAGAGCGGAAACCCAAGCTCTCGCAAATTTTCAGAATGGAACGTCGTCGCCTTCGTGTGGAGCGTCGCCTTCAACAGGCTCGGCACTGGTGGGCGCAGCGGGTGTGGCGGCAGGGCGTGGGGCGCGAGGCGCAGCGGGTGCGCCTTCGCCTTCGGCTCCGCGATTGCCGGAGTCCATGAATTGAAAACTTTCCATGACGACGCCGAGCTTGGTGCGTTTTTGGCCGGTCTGTTTATCATCCCACTGGTCAAGGCGGAGGCGGCCTTCCACGAGAATGGGCCGGCCCTTCTTCAGATATTGGCCGATGATCTCGGCGGTTTTGCCGAACGCATCCACGTCCACAAAAGTGGCCTCTTCCTTTTTTTCGCCGGTCTCACTCGTCCAACTGCGGTTGATGGCGAGGCCGATTTTGGCAATGGCCGTGCCTTTGGGCGTGTAGCGCAATTCCGGATCGCGCGTCAGGTTGCCGGCAAGAATGACTTTGTTGAAGTTGGCCATACGACTCCCATCGTTGTCGGTTACACCACGGCGGGCTTGGGTTCGGGCGCTTCGGTGAACAGCACGCGGAACACCTCTTCGTTCACAGCGAATTTGCTGCGCAGCTTGGCGATGACCGCCGGGGCGCTGGTGAAGATGACGTTCGCGTAGTAGCCGGCGGAGTTGCGCTTGTCGGCGACGCGGGAAAAGCTTTTCCGCTCCATCTTCTGGACGGTTTCAACCTTGCCACCGGCGGCGGTGATGTCGGCGGAAATCTTGTCGAGGGCATCCTTGATGCCTTCTTCTTTTCCCGCGATATTCAAAATGAACAGGCCTTCGTATCGTTTCACTGTTTTATTCCTTCGTTCTCGGAGTCCACGACTCCGTTAAACTGACTCATTGCTTTTCCGATTCCGGCGGTCAACCAACATTCGGTTTGGTCAACCGCACGCGCCAAAACTTTTTCCATCAACCCGGCCTCGTCCGAGGCAAACTGTCCGAGGACGTGCCCGGTGATTTCGCGCCTTCCGTCTTTGCGTCCGATGCCGATCCTCAGCCGCGCAAACTCCCGGGTCGCCAGATGCTGCTCGATGGACTCCAACCCGTGGTGTCCGCCGCTGCTGCCGCCGGGTCGCAATCGGATTTCGCCCAATGGCAAATCCGCATCGTCCACTGCGACCACCAACTGCCCGACCGTCACCCTGTAAAAATTCATCACCGCTCCCACCGCCTCGCCGCTCAAATTCATGAACGTCTGCGGCTGGCACAATACATTCTGGCCGGCTCTGGCGATGCGCGCCTTAAACTTTTTCTCCAGCGCCCAATTCGACCGCCAACGTTCCGCGAGCTTCTCGACCAGCAAGAAACCGGCGTTGTGCCGGGTCCGGGCATATTCTTTGCCCGGATTCCCCAATCCCACGATGAGATGCAACTGCTCCATGCGCGGAAAAAGGGCAGCCACCGGACCGCAGTCCGGTGGCATTGAAAACTACTTCTTCTTCTCGGCCGGCTTTTCGGCCTTCTTGTCGTCCTTGCCGGCGGCGGCTTTGTCGCCCGCCTTGGCAGGAGCGCCACCCTTGGCAGCCGGAGCGGCCTCTGAACCTTCTTCCTTCTTCTCTTTGGTCATCTCGACTTCGCCCGGTGCGGCGGCGGTTGCGGCAGCAGCGGCGGCGGTTTCCTCGGCTTCGGTGATCGGAGCGGCGACGGCGAGGACGGAAATATGCTTGTCGCCCAGAACTTCCACTCCTGCGGGCGGCTTGATGTCGCCGATGTGGATGGACTGGCCGATCTTGAGATGGCTGACGTCCACGGTAAGGACTTCGGGCAAATCTTTGGGCAACGCGCGCACCTTGATCTTGTGCAGGACGTGTTCGAGGATGCCGCCGTCGGCTTTGACGCCGATGGATTCGCCAACGCTCTCGACGCCGACCATGATCGTCACCTTCTCGTTTTCGGCGACTTCGTGGAAATCAATGTGCAACACCTGGCCGCTCAAGGCGTGGTGCTGAATCTCCTGCACGAGCGCGAGCCGTTTCGGGCGGGCGTCGTCCTTGATCGTCAAATCCAGGAGCAGATTCTCCGAGACAGAGTGCTTGATGAGGTTGGTCAATTCCTTCGAGTTGATCTCGAGGTTTTGGGGCTGCTTGAGTTGCCGGCCGTAGATGACCGCAGGGACGCGGCCGGAGGCACGGAGTTTTTTGACTTCACCGCGGCGCGTCTGCGTGCGCGGAGACGCATTCAAATTTACAGTTTTCATTTCTTAAGTTTATCTTCGAGCGGCCAATCAATCATTAACTGGTCCGCCCGCCTTTGAACTCAAAGAGCGAATTCACCGACGAATTATTGTGAATCCGTTTAATGGCTTCGCCCAAAAGTCCCGCTACCGACAACGTCGTTATCCGAACGCCGTCTATCGCAGGGCGGCAGACACTATCAGTTGTTATCAGTTCGTCAATGGCAGATTTCTTCAATCTTTCGATGCCAATCTCGCCCAGAATCGCATGGGAAACGCACGCCAGAATCTTCTTCGCCCCCTTCTTTTTCAGCAACGCCGCCGCCGTCGTCAACGTGCCGGCCGTCTCCGTCAAATCATCCACCATCAACACATTCTTGCCCCGAATTTCGCCGATGATGGCGGTGGACTCCACCTCCGTCGCGCTCTTGCGACGCTTGGCGACGATGGCCAGATCCGTGTTGAGCACCTGGGCGTAGGCGTGCGCCATTTTCAAACCGCCCACATCCGGGCTGACGACGACCAGATTTTCAAGATTCTTTTTGCGAAGGTAATCATACATCACCGGCGCGGCGTAGAGGTGGTCCACCGGAATATCGAAGAACCCCTGAATCTGCTGCGCGTGCAGATCCATCGTCAGCACCCGATTCGCGCCGGCGGCCACGAGCAGGTTGGCGACCAGCTTGGCCGTGATGGGAACGCGGGGCTGGTCTTTGCGGTCTTGGCGCGCGTAGCCGTAGAACGGCAGCACTGCCGTGATGCGCTTGGCGCTCGCACGGCGCATGGCGTCCATCATGATGAACAGCTCCATCAAATTATGGTTCGTCGGCGGCGACGTGGACTGGATGATGTAAATATCCTCCCCGCGCACGTTCTCCTCCACCTTCACAAACGTCTCGCCGTCCGGAAACGAAGTGACAGTGCATTTGCCCAACTCCATGCCGATGGATTTGCAGATGGCCTCGGCCAAAAGCTGGTTGGAAGTTCCTGTAAATATTTTCATGCGCGCGTAAAACTGACGATTGCTGATGATTAAAAAACCGCCGGCGTCCGGCGGGAAGATCAGAGACGCGAAACTGTAACAATCATTCAACCTCGTGCAAGTTGAATATGAAAATTACGTCCGTCCCTTGCCGAACAACAGCCGCAGGCTGTTCATCACGACAATGACCGTGCTGCCCTCGTGGCCGACGACGCCGAGCGTGAGCGGAATTTTCCCCAGCGTGGCGAGGATGACCAGCACCGCCACCGTGCCCAAGGAGATGACCAGATTCTGCCGGATGATGCGCCGCGCCCGCTGGCTCAACCGGAACGCCTCCAGAAAATTCTCCAGCCGGTCGTGCATCAGCACCACGTCCGCCTGCTCCAGCGTGGCGTCCGAACCACGCGCCCCCATCGCCACGCCCACGTGCGCGGCGGCGAGGCTCGGCGCGTCGTTCACGCCATCGCCCACCATCGCCACGCGGCGGCCGCCCTCGCTCAACGACCGGATGGCCGCCACTTTTTCCTCCGGCTTCAACTCGGCGCGGATTTCGTCCAGTCGCAACTGCTCGCGCAGATGCTCGGCGGTGGCCTTGCGATCGCCGGTCAACATCACCGAGCGCAACCCCGCACTCCGCAAATCCTCCAAGACCTGCCGCGCCTGCGGGCGGATGTCATCCCGCAAAACGACCCGGCCCAGCAACCCGTCCTCCTCGATCCACACTTCGGAGAAACCCGCATCCGTCGCCGGCACGCGGGCGATGGCTTCCGCGTGGCGGCCTCGCGCGATCCAGTTCCGCCCGCCGAGCTGGCTGGTCTTGCCGCCGCGCCGCGCACGCAAGCCCTCGCCGGTGACGGATTCAAAATGCTCGAACTCGATGGGCTCGATCTTTTGCTGCTTGCCGTGGCGCGTGATGGCGCGGGCGAGCGGGTGCGTGGAAAGTTTCTCCAGCGAGTAGGCGAGCCGCGCGATTTCGGTTTCGCTGCCGGCGGGAAAGCTCTCCACCTTTTCCACGGCAAGCTCGCCGGTGGTGAGCGTGCCGGTCTTGTCGAGCGCCACGGTGTTAATCTCCGCCAGCTTTTCCACCGCCGCGCCGCCGCGGATGAGGATGCCGTGGCGCGCGCCCCACGCGATGGCCGCGAGCACGGCGGACGGGATGGAGAGCACCAGCGCGCACGGCGAGGAGACGACCAGCAGCGTCATGGCTCGGTAAAACGCGCTCAAGCCCGGCTGGTCCGGGTTGGGCGAGGTGAACGGCGCGAGGCCCATGCCCAGCCACCAGACGAAGAACATCACGAATGACGCGGCGATGATGCTGTAGGTGTAAACGGCGCTGAACTTGTCGGTGAAGCGTTGCGCGGGCGCTTTCTGGCGCTGGGCTTCCTTGATGAGGTGGATGATTTTTTGCAACGCGCTTTCGGCGGCGGGCCGCAGCACCGCGACTTCCACCGCACCCCAGAGGTTGATGGTGCCGGCGAGCGCGCTATCGCCGACGGCTTTCTCGACGGGCGTGGCTTCGCCCGTGAGGTTGGACTCGTCGGCGGCGGTCGAGCCTTTCAGGATTTCCGCATCCACGGGAAACTGGCTGCCGGGCTTGACGAGCAGCCTCATGCCGGCGCGGATTTTCTCGACGGCAACTTCGCTTTCGTTCCCGCGCTCATCGAGGAGCGTGGCGACTTTGGGCGCGTCGTGAAACAGCGAGCGGATTTCCCGCTGCGTGCGTTCCATGGCGTAATGTTCGAGCACGCCAGCGAAGGAAAACAGGAAGAGCAGCGTCGTGCCTTCCACCCAAGCGCCGACGCAGGCCGCACCTGCGGCGACAAACAGCATGAGAAAATGCACGTCCAACCCGCCTTGTTTGCGAAGACGCTCCCAAAGTTCCTCGGCGGCGAACCAA
This sequence comes from Verrucomicrobiales bacterium, assembly GCA_031371425.1. Taxonomy (GTDB): domain Bacteria; phylum Verrucomicrobiota; class Verrucomicrobiia; order Limisphaerales; family JAFMIX01; genus JAFMIX01. Next base: position 19,440 of record JANMJO010000026.1, read on the forward strand.
CTGCCCGCCAGATACGCCAGCACATAAAAGACGTAGCCGAGCGTCGAGGGCTTCGCGCCCGCCAGCGGCGTGAAGTAAGCGGCCAAGCCGAACGCCGCGCAGACGATGGCGCAGAGCAATTGCCATTTCCATTCGCCGATGTGTTCCTCGGCGTGGTCCAGCTCGATGTCGCGCTGAATGAATTTCGGGAACGGAATATCGCGCCACCGCCAGAAGCGCGGCGCGGTGGGACACGTCACGCGGGCGATGGTCGTGATGTCGCCGTCGCGCTTGATTTCAAGCATCTGGCGTTCGGCGGCGGAAAGCGGCGCGGCGCAGACCCTGCAATTCTCCCTGCCCTCGAGCAAGCCGCAGGGGAACGCGGCTTCCGCCTGTTCCACGGTCTGGGTGATGCGTGCAGCGAGCGCGGCCTCATCAATGCGGCCCAGCGTGGCCACGGAGATTTTATCCTGTGCGCGGTTGATGGTGACGGCTTCGAGCGTGTGGTCGGCGGCAAAGGCGGTGGCGACAGAACGCACCAGACAGTTCGGATGGTCGGCGGTGGCGGATTTGGCGCTCATGCGGAATAACACTAGCATTTCGCGCCGGCGAGGAAAGGAGGTTTAGCGAGCGGCGGCTGGAAAAGGTTTTGCGGAAATTGCCAATGAACCCTTAAAGGTTCGCCGCAGTTCAAGTCCGTTTGTAGATTTCGCGGCGGTGGCCGACGTAGTGCAGATAGATTCGCCCTTGATTCGCATCGAATTCATAAAGTAACCGGTAGTCGCCAACGCGCAGTTTGCATTCCGAACGTCCGGCGAGGCGTTGATGCGGGAAGTGATTCAACCGCGTGCCCATTTCATCCACTTTGCGTTGCACATCGGCCTGCACCGGATACGGCAAGTCATCGAAGGAGCGCGAGAAGGTGGGCGACCAGATTTGCAGGGCGGCGGCACAAATCACCGGGGCTGGCGGATGGTGAACTGTCCCGCACCAATTTCGCGGCGGGAATCATCCAGCTTGGCTTTGACTTCATCGGTCAGTTCGAGGTGGTCTTCCATATACTCCTCGAACCAGTCGCGAAGTTCCACCAACTCCGCGCGCGAAAGTTGCGGGATGGCGTTTTCGATTTCAGCAACCGTACTCATGCCGATAAATTACCCGTTCGGTTGCGCGGCGCAAGCGCAACCATGCTTCCGGACTTCACCAATCCTTGACCGGCTTGCTCTCGTCCTTCGGCTTTTCGGGTGGGCGGAACACCAGCGCGGATTCCTCGCCCTTCTGCGAGTCCAGCAACCGCGCCGTGCCGGAGTTTTTTCAAGAACCTTTCAAGAGCCGTTCGTATTCATCATGGTTGCCAATCCAGAACCAGAGGTAGCCCTCCGGCACGGCCACGGCCAGCGCCCGGTGGCCACTCCCAAAACAAACCCGCCAAAAGCGACCGCGCTTCTGAAAGCGCAACGAACCGTGTTTGGGATTTTCCTGCCAGAGACGGTAGGCTTTGCGCGCGGCGACGCGGGCGGCGGGTGGGAGCGCGGCGTAGGCACGCCAGAATTCAGGACTCGTTGATGATTTCATCGAGCGGCTTCACGCGCCCGTCGCGGTAGTCCGCTAGGGCTTGATCGGCAAGTTTATCCAGACTTCCGGTGGCGATGTCGGCGTCTATCTGCCGATCCCACTTTTCGTCGAGGTAATGCTGCAACCATCCAGCCACCTTCCATGCGTCATCCATGGGAAGTGTTTGCAAGGCGTTTTCGATTTCAGCAACCGTGCTCATGCCGATAAATTACCCGTTCGGTTGCGCGGCGCAAGCGCAACCATGCTTCCGGACTTCACCAATCCTTGACCGGCTTGCTCTCGTCCTTCGGCTTTTCGGGCGGGCGGAACACCAGCGCGGATTCCTCGCCCTTCTGCGAGTCCAACAACCGCTTGGCCTGCTCCGGCGTCATCTGACCCGCCGGCGTGGCCTTGGTTTCCTGCTGCTTTTGCTGGTCGGACTTTTGCTTGTCCGGTTTGGATGGCTGCGGCTTTGGCTGTTCCTTCTGCTGCTTGTCCTGCCCGTCTTTCTTCTGCTGGTCCTTCTGCTGCTGATCTTTTTTATCCTGCTCCTTCTTTTCCTGATCCTGCTTCTGCTGGTCTTGCTGTTGCTGTTGCTGCTGTTGCTTGAGCAGCTCTTCCAGCTTCTTGAGCTTCACGTCGTCTGGGAACTGTGCGCGGCCGTTCGTCACCACGGCCAGCGCCTGCGGGACGTTGTTGGAAAAATAATTCATCGCGCCACCGTGAAAAAAATCATCAGCAGTCTCGGCGCACACCACCCGTGCGGCCAGCAGCAGCAAGAGGCCAACCCGGAACGATGCGGTTCGAGACAAGGTTTTTAACGCAAAGACGCAAAGACGCAAAGACGCCCGGCAGAACTGGAAAAATGAAAGCCATTCCCAAAGCGAGGTGGCTTGAACCACTGCGCCACGGTCGGCATTCCTTTGCGCCTTTGCGCCTTTGCGCCTTTGCGTTAAAATTCCGAGCGGCATACGGCTAGTGCTGTTGTGGCGTCGCAATGTCATCGATGTCCTTGAGTTTTTTGACGAAATCCTCGAACTGCTTCGCCGTGGGATTGTTCTGCACAAGCTGCTGCATGATCTCCAGCGCCTGATGATAATTCCGCTGGCGCGTGGCGCTGTCCGCCGCGGCCCGGGCGCGGCGGGCGGCCTCGCGCAACGCCACAATCTGCTCCACGCACTTTTTCGCAAACGCCAGATTGTAGGAAGCGTCGCGGTCGGTTTTGTCGAGCGTGGCGGCGTTCTGATAATATTTTATCGCCGTTTCCCACTGCTCCTGCATGCCGTCCAAATCCTTCGCCGCCTGCCCCTGCCGAAACAGCGCGTTGCCGATGTTGAAATACGCCGCCTGCTGCAACTTCACATCCCGCGCCGGCAACACCGCCGTGTAATGCTGGATCGCCGCGTCGTAATTCGTCGCCCCATACGCCGCCGCGCCGGCGTTGTAGTGCAGCCGCAGGTCGCCCGTCTTGTCCTTCTCGATGAGCCGCTCGTATTCCTTGAGCGCGTCCGGGAATTTGCCGGCGTGATAATCCTTCAACGCGCTCCGTGGCGAAGCGTCCGCCAGCGCGGGCAGCAGCAGCAACGCCACCACCAGCGCGGCGGATGCCGCCGGGTTTGGAGTTCCGCCTTCAGGCGGCCCGGACCGGCTAAAGCCGGAACTCCGAACCCCGGCCCGTTTCCGTTCCGGCAGCAGGATGCCGGTGAGCAGCAGCGCGATCGCCGCGCCCAGCGGCCAGTGGTAGCGTTCGTGCCAGCGCTTCACCAGCTTGGCGGACTGATCGGCTTTCGGCAGCGCGGCCAAGCCCTTTTCGTAAAGGTTGTCAATCGTCTTCGCCCCGCGCATCGGCAGATAAAAACCGCCCGTCGCCTCCGCAATGTCGCGCAGCAGCTTTTCATTCAGGTGGGATTTCACGACGCTGCCATTCGCGTCGCGAACCAGATTGGGGTCGAGCATCTCGCCCTCCACCGTGCCGAAGCCGACCGTGAAGATTTTTAAACCATCTTTCGCCGCCGACTTCGCGGCTTCAATCGCGCCCTCGTCATTGTCCTCGCCGTCGCTGAACAGCACGAGCACCTTGTGGCTGTCGCCTTCCTTAAACGCCGTCGAGGTGATGTTGATCGCCTCCGAGATGGCCGTGCCGCCCTGCGGAATAATATTCACGTCCAACGCCTCCACGCTTTGCCGGAACGCCGTGTCGTCCGCCGTGAGCGGGCATTGCAGGAACGCGCTGCCCGCGAACGCCACCAGCCCGAGCCGGTCGGACTTGGCCGCCTGCATCAGCTCCAGCGCCGCGAGCTTCGCGCGGGCGAGGCGGTTGGGGTTGATGTCCGTCGCGAGCATGCTCTTGGAGGTGTCAATCGCCACAACGATGTCCAGCCCGCGCATCTTCGTCTCCTCCCAATGAAAACCCCATTGCGGCCGCGCCAGTGCCGTGATGGCCAGCGCCACGGCGAGAATCACGCACGCCATGCGCAGCTTCTGCCGCGTCGCCGACACGCCCACCATCAGCGCCGGCAACAGTCGCGCCTCGATGAATCGCGTGAC
>JANMJO010000032.1:0-17249 GCA_031371425.1 Verrucomicrobiales bacterium
CGGGGGGGTGTTACTTAAACGGCCGCGCTGCGTTGCCCCGCCCCGTGTTGGTTTTCAAGCTTTTGTTTGTGGGTGTGTTAGCGGGCGTGACGGCAACAAGATAAAGCTTTAACTCCAACAATCCGCCCCGACACGTGGAAGCTTGAACTCCAACAATCTTTGCGCGGCATTTCCAGTCACACCCGTTTCCGGCGGACGCTTCTGGGAGCATCGGTATTGAGTGTTTCGATGTCTGCAAGATTTTTTCAATTCACGCTTGGCTCGCCGTGCAGCTAGGATGGCGTCGTGAAACATGGATTGAGACCAAGCGATTCCGCGCGCCCCCGGCTGTGCGGCGGGCGATGGCGGTGTGGACACGGCCCGGATGAAATTCTTGTTTCAATCATTATGCAATCTGGCTACGGTGAGTTCAGACGCAGCCAGGAAGAGTTGTAAAGCAATGTCGTGGGACAATTTCAAGTTTTCACCAGACGCCGCTCAGGGCTGGATATTTCTGGTGCTGCTGGGCGGCTACGCGTTGGGCTGCATCGCCACCGGCTACTACCTCGTCCGCTTTTTTTCTCGTCAGGATGTGCGCAACGAAGGCAGCGGCAACATCGGCGCCACCAACGTCGGGCGGGTGCTCGGCGCGTGGGGATTCGCCATCGTGCTGCTACTCGATCTGGGCAAGGGCGCGCTCGCGGTGGGGCTGGCGCGGCATTTCATCGGCGGCGAAACTGCCGGACTGCTCGCGATGTTCGCTGTGACCGCAGGCCACATCTGGCCTGTGCAACTGGGTTTCCGTGGCGGCAAAGGCGTGAGTGCGTCGCTCGGCGCGCTGCTGGTGTTTGACTGGCGTCTCGCGCTGACGTTCGCTGCGGTGGCCACGGTGGGTTGGGCGTTGCTGCGGAGTTTTTCCCTCGGCGGAATGGTCGCGTTCCTCCTGTTGCCGCTGATGGCGTTCGGGTGGAGGCAGACTCCCGCGACGGCGGCGGGCGTCTCGTTGATGGCGGCGCTGGTGCTGATTGCTCACCGGAAAAACATCGAAGAGGTTTTGGTTCGGATTAATAATAGTCGCCACGGACGGCTCAAGCCGGAGGAAAAAACATGAGTGCATCCACACCGCTCGTCTTCAAGATTGCCAGCGAGGATTGGGAATTTGAGGCCATCCATCATCTCAACTACAAGACGTTCGTTGAGGAGATTCCGCAGCACCAGCCCTCGCCGACGCAGCGGTTGGTGGACAAGTTTCATGCCGAGAACACCTACCTGATCTGTCTCAAAGGCCGCAAGCTCGTGGGCATGCTGGCGGCGCGCGGCCACCGGCCTTTCTCGCTCGATTCGAAGGTGGACAAGCTTGATTCGTTTCTGCCGCTCGGCAAGAAGCCGTGTGAAATCCGCCTGCTCGCCATCGAAAAACATTTCCGCAGCGGCCAAGTCTTGCAGGGTCTTCTCGCGCTCCTCTGGCAATACAGCATCGAACAAGGCTACGACTTCGGCGTCATCTCCGGCACGACGCGGCAGATCAAGCTCTACCGGCATCTCGGCTTCGTGCCGTTCGGCCCGCTGGTGGGGAGCGACGGCGTGCAATTCCAGCCCATGATGATCACGATCGAGACGTTCGAGCAGGCGGCGCGGGATTTTCTGCGCGCTTCGCCCGGGCGCTCGTTCCAGACCACGCAGGCGAATTTCCTGCCCGGCCCGGTCGCCATCCACCGCCTCGTCAAACGCGCGTTCGAGCAGCCGCCCGAATCGCACCGGGGCGATGCCTTCATGGCGGATTTTCAGACCGTGAAAAATCTTCTCTGCCAGCTCACCGGCGCGGGCAGGGTGGAAATCCTCCTCGGCTCTGGCACGCTCGCCAACGACGTGGTCGCCGCGCAGCTCTCGTTGGAAACCCGGCCCGGCGTCATCCTCGTCAACGGCGAGTTCGGCGTGCGTCTGGTGGATCACGCCACGCGGTTCGGGTTGAAGTTCGAGACCGTTTCATCGCCGTGGGGCGAGGCTTTTGACCTGGCTGCCGTTGACTCCGCACTCCGCGCTCCGCACTCCGCAATCAAATGGCTGTGGTGCGCGCATTGCGAAACTTCCACCGGCGTGCTGAACGACCTCGAAGCGTTGAAGGCGCTCTGTGCCGCGCACAGCGTGAAGCTGTGCGTGGACGCCATCAGCTCCCTCGGCACGACGCCGGTGGATTTGCGCGGCGTGCATTTCGCCTCGGGTTCGAGCGGCAAGGGGCTGGCCTCGTATCCCGGGCTGGGTCTCGTCTTCCACAGCCACGAGGTTTCGCCTTCATCGCAGTTGCCGCGTTACCTCGACCTCGGCCACTACGCGAAGAACGAGGGCGTGGCCTTCACCCATTCCTCGAACCTCGTCCACGCGCTGCACGCCGCGCTGAAACGTGCGCGGTGGCCGGAACATTTCCGCGAAGTCGCCGAGCTGATGGACTGGCTGCGCGCTCGCCTCCGCGAACTCGGCTTCGACATGATTGATGTGCCGGGGCGGATGTCGCCCGCAGTCGTGACCCTCCGGTTGCCGGCGGAATTGGACTCCACCCAGGTCGGCGCGCGGTTGCAGGAGACGGGCTACCTCGTGAGCTGCAACAGCGAATATCTGCGGGCGAAGAATTGGATACAGGTCTGCCTCATGGGCGAATGTTCCCGCGACAAGGTCATCTCCCTAGCCAACGCGCTGAACCGCGTCTGCTTCAAGCCGCACAAGCAGGAATCAAAACCAGCAGCCCCCGCCGCTGTGAAATAGCGGCTACTCATTTCCGCCAGCCGATACGACGAAAACTTTTATGCCGAATCCCGAACTGATTTTATTCCCCACCGCCGATGAGTTGGCGAACGCCGTAGCGGTCGCGTGGCTCGCCGAGGTCGCGGCGGCGGCGTGCGCGGGGCGGGCGCATTGCGTGGCGTTGTCCGGCGGGCGCATCACGCAGAAATTCTTCGCGTCGGTGGTGGAGCAGGTGCGGGAGGGTCGCCGTGTCGGCGACCGCGATTTCAGGGACGGCGGCACGCCGTCCCTCCCGAACGTGCATTTCTTCTGGGCGGACGAGCGGTGCGTGCCGCCGACGGATGCGGAGAGCAATTTCAAGATGGCCGATGAGCTTTTGTTCCAGCCGCTCGGCGTCGCGCCGGAGAAAATCCATCGCATCTGCGGCGAGCTGCCGCCGGCTGCGGGCGCGGAGTTGGCGGCGAGAGAGTTGGCGGCGGTTGCGCCGCGGCTGGATTTGGTTCTACTCGGCATGGGTGAGGACGGCCATGTGGCGTCGCTGTTCCCCGGCGAGCCGGAGGCGGACGGAGCAAACCCGGCGGTGTTCCGGGCGGTGACGAATTCGCCGAAGCCGCCGCCGAACCGGGTGACGCTCGGCTACGCGGCAATCGCTGCAGCGCAGCAGGTCTGGGTGCTGGCTTCGGGCGCGGGCAAGGAGGCGGCACTGCGGGAATCGCTTTCGCCAACGGGGCGGACGCCGCTGGCGCGGGTGCTGCGGTCGCGGTTGGACGCGAAAGTTTTCACGGACATCCGCTGATAGTTTCATCCGCGAATTGCGCCAATTGACGCGAATCAAATCCAGCCTGAATCTATTGGCGATAATTCGCGGAATTCGCGGATGAATTCTTTCTGAAAATAGTTTGAACAATTCTAGCGGGTCGGTGTTCTACTCTCTGTAGGTTTGGATAACGCTGTTCGTTTTGGGTTGGCATAGTGGTTTTGCTTCGTGGCGAGGTTGAGCAGCGGTTTGCAGTTGGCCTCGTCACACTTCTGAACGCTTGGTGAAGGCGTGTAAACCATCTCACCATTGAGCCGGAGCAATCCGGCTCTTTTTCTTTTTCTGCAGCGGGTTATTTCACCGAATTGACGAGGGGCGTGAAGCCTTGGATGCGGACTTCGAGGCGGTCGCCGGAGGCGATGGGGCCGATGCCGCTGGGCGTGCCGGTGAGGATGACGTCGCCGGGCAGGAGGGTGAGGTTGGTGGAGATGAAGCTGACGAGCTTGTAGCAGTTGAAGATCATCTGGCTGGTGTGCGAGTTCTGCCGCAGCCGGCCGTTCTGGAAAAGCTGGATGTTCAGGTCGTGCGGGTCGGTCTTGGTTTCCACATACGGCCCGAGTGGGGTGAAGGTGTCGAAGGATTTGCAGCGCGCCCACTGGCTCTCGGAGTTCTGGATGGTGCGGTCGCTGATGTCCTGCGCGGTGGTGTAGCCGAGGATGTAGCGGGAGGCGGCGGCGGGGGTGACGTTGCGGATTTTGCGGCCGATGACGATGGCGAGCTCGGCCTCGTAGTCGGTGCGGTGTTGGGGGAATGGGATTTCAATCTTCCCTCCGTCGGGCAGGAGGGAGGTGGTGGCTTTGAACCAGAACAGCGGCTCCTTGGGGAGCGGCTTGCCCATTTCGCGCGCATGGTCGGCGTAGTTCTGGCCGACGGCGATGATCTTGGACGGGGCGACGGGCGTGAGGGTTTTAAGTCCCTTGGCTTTGGTGGGCTTCTTGTCAAACGACGGCGACCCGAAAACGTCGCCACGCAGACGGAACAGTTCGCCGTCCACAACTTTGGCGTAGAAGATTTCTTCACCCTGCTGAAATCGCCCGATGGCAGCCATATAAGCGAGCTTCTTCTAACAACCGCCCCGCCGGTCTGCAAGGCTAATCCCGGCGACGGTTGTTTTTTGATTGGGAAAGCGGGAGACGCCCGACTATGCTTTGCCCATGCGCACGGTGATTTATCCCGGCAGTTTCGACCCGCTGACCAACGGCCATCTGGACGTGATCCAGCGCGCCGCCAAGCTATCCGACCAGGTCGTGGTGGCGGTGGCGACGAACGAGTCCAAGAAGCCGCTGTTCACCGTGGAGGAGCGGCTGGAGCTGGTGCGCGCCGCCATCAAACACCTGCCGCACGTCGAGGCAGATTCGTTCGACAACTTGCTGGTGGACTTCGCGGCCAAGCGCTCGGCGGTGGCGGTGGTGCGCGGTTTGCGCGCCGTCTCGGACTTTGAATTTGAATTCCAACTCGCGCTGATGAACCGCAAGCTGAACGAGAACATCGAGACGATTTTCATGATGCCCAAAGACACCTACACGTTCCTGAGCTCGCGCATCATCAAGGAAATCGCCAAGCTCGGCGGCGACGTGAGCGAGTTCGTGCCGGACAACGTGCGCTCGGCGCTCGGCCGGAAGTTCGCGGGCGACAGTCATTCGCGGAAAACAGCGTGAGTAGCGGAGCACCATCATGCCACTCCTCATCAACCTCCGGCACATCGAGCGCGAAACCATCGAGATCGAGGGCGAACTTTCCGCAGAAGATCTGGACCTAGCGAATCTTGATGAACTCATCCAGCTTGCGCCGCCCGTCACCTACGAGCTGGAGGCCGAGCGGTTGGACGACGCCATTCTGGTGCAGGGCAGGGTGGAAGCGGTTTTCAAATGCGAGTGCGCGCGCTGTTTGAAATCGTTCAAGCTGACGCTGGATTTGGAAAACTGGGCGTGCCATCTCCCGCTGGAAGGCGAGGATGCAGCCACCGTAATCAACGATTCCGTGGACTTGACGCCTGCTTTGCGGGAAGATATTCTGCTCCAGTTGCCGCAACGTCCGTTGTGCAAACCGGACTGTGCCGGATTGCCTAAAACCGGGAGCGGCAAGGCGAAAAAAAACGCCCCCAAGGACGAGCCGGCTGAAGCGGGTTCAAATCCGTGGGCTGAACTGAACAAATTGAAACTTTAAGATTATGGGCGTTCCCAAGAGAAAACCATCGAGAAGCCGTCAGCGCATGCGTCGGGCTTATAACAGTGTGCTGAAACTTCCGCAGCTGGGCGTCTGCCCGCAGTGCGCGGCGCCATACATCTCCCATCGGGTCTGCCCCGCTTGCGGATTCTACAAAGGCCGTCAGGTTTTGAGCGTCACGGCAGGCGCTTGATTTCGGGTTTGCGCGGCGTCCGGTCGGATTCCGCGCTTTTCCATTTATGCGAATCGCAGTGGATGTCATGGGTGGCGACCACGGTTGCGCAGTCGCCATCGCAGGCGTCAAACTCGCTCTAGCTGCCGACCCCGCCATCACCGAAATGCTCCTCGTCGGGCGCGAGCCCGACATCTCCGCCGCGCGGAAGCACCACTCCCTCACCGACCGCCGCGTCACCATCGTCCATGCCAGCGAAGTGTTGACGATGGACGACAAGCCGCTCGAAGGCATCCGCAAAAAAAAGGATTGCTCCCTCGTCCGCGCCATCGAACTCGTCCGCCACGACAAGGCCGATGCCGTCATCTCCCCCGGTAACACCGGTGCGCTCGTCGCCGGCTCCATGAAACTCGGCCGCCTCGAAGGCGTGGAGCGCCCCGCCATCGCCTGCCGCTTCCCCTCGCTCAACCAAGATTTCATCATGCTCGACTGCGGCGCGAACGCCGTGGCCGAGCCTGCGCACCTCGCCCAATTCGCCGTCATGGGCAGCGTCTATGCCCGCGAAGTCCTCGGCATCGCCAACCCGCGCGTCGGCGTGCTGAGCAACGGCTCGGAGGAATCCAAAGGCAACGACCTCACCCGCGAAGCCGCTCGCCTCTGCGCGCTGCTCGACCTGAATTTCATGGGCTACTGCGAAGGCTTTGACCTCTTCAACGACGGCGTGGACGTCGTTGTCTGTGACGGCTTCGTCGGCAACATCGTTCTCAAATCCGTCGAGAGCATGAGCAAAACCATCGGCAAACTGCTCAAGAACGAAGTCAAAGCCAACCTCCTCCGCAAGGTGGGCGGCGTGATGGCACGCGGCGCCTTCAAGGCACTCAAGCAGCGCCTCGACCCAGAAGTTTACGGCGGCGCGGCACTGCTCGGACTCAACGGAGTCGTCATCAAGGCGCACGGCTCGTCCCGCGAACGCGCCATCGCCAGCGCCATCCGCGTCGCCGCCGAAGAAATCCGCCACGACATGAACCACCTTTTCGAGCAGAAAATCGCGGAGGCAAACTTGAAGTTCGCCGCCGCCGCCGCTGTTCCCGTCAACGCATGAGCACAACCATATTCAAAAACCCCCGCGCGAAGCACAACTTCGTCGGCCAATCCTGCTCCATCACCGGCGTCGGCTCGTATGTGCCGGAGAAAATCCTCACCAACGCCGACCTGGAAAAACTCGTCGAGACCAGCGACGAATGGATCATCTCCCGCACCGGCATCAAGGAACGCCGCATTGCCGCCGCCGATGAATTCACCTCCGACCTCGGCGCGAAGGCCGCCGAGCGCGCGATGAAAATGGCCGGCGTCACCGCCGACCAGATTGACCTCATCATCGTCGCAACCATCACGCCGGACATGCCGTTCCCCTCGACCGCGTGCCTCGTGCAGCGCAAGCTCGGCGCGCATCGCGCCGCGGCCTTTGATCTGGAGGCCGCGTGCTCCGGCTTCATCTACGGACTCGAAATCGGCCAACAGTTCATCATGTCCCGCACCTACCAAACCGTGCTGGTCATCGGCGCGGAAAAACTTTCCTCCATCGTGGACTGGAAAGACCGCAACACCTGCGTTCTTTTTGGCGACGGCGCGGGCGCGGCGATTTTGCAACACCGGCCCGACTCGCACGGCTTGCTCACCGCCATCATGGGCGCGGACGGCACCAAGGCCGATTTGCTCTCCATGCCCGGCGGCGGCAGTCGTTGCCCGGCCACGGTGGAATCTGTCAACTCGCGCCTGCACTACCTGCGGATGGACGGCAAGGAGACCTTCAAGAACGCCGTCAACGCCATGAACACCGCCGCGCACGAGGCCATGCGCCGCTGCGAAGTGGACATCACCAAGATCAAGTGCATCATCCCGCACCAGGCCAACCGCCGCATCATTGACGCCGTGAGCGACCGCCTCGGCGGCACGCCGGAACAGCTTTTTGTGAACTTGGAAAAATACGGCAACACCTCCGCCGCGTCCGTGGCCATCGCGTTGGACGAGGCCGTGGCGTCCGGGCGGATTGAGCGCGGCGACCTGATTTTGCTGGTCGTTTTCGGTGCGGGCCTGACGTGGGGCGCGGCGATTATCGAGTGGTAACAATCATTTGACGCCCCTGCCTCGTGTGTTAGGTTCAGCGCAGGTGAAATTAAAAGGTAAAAGGATATGAGCGCTAGAAAATTGCAGCCCTCCAACTCGTCAGAAAAAAACATCTCACTGGAATCCCGGCAGACCCGTCTCACCTTGCCGCCGGAAGCCGTGACCATCAGCAAAAGCGGCATCGAATTCCGCAGCACCACGCCGTTCGCGCTCTGGACCGAGATGACCGTCGCCCTCGAATGCCCCACCGAAGGCAAAGTCAATTGCACCGGAGTCGTCGTCAGTTGCGCCGGCAATCGCCACGCCGGCTACCACGTTGCCATGCTCTTCACCGGCGTTTCCAAACAGTCACAGGCGCGGCTCAACACGCTCGCCTACTCCTGACGTTTCCGTCCGCTGTCCGCTCTGCCGTTTGGAGTTCCGCCTTCAGGCGGCTTGGCTCGCGCACCACCCTTGGCCGCGTAAACGCGGAACTCCAAACTCTACGCCCGATTCCCCGCAGCCAAATCTTGCATTGAACACCCTTTGTTGCGTTTAATTCCCCCATGGAACTCTTCAAAAAAATCCTCAAGCTCGCCGTGGATGGCGGCGCCTCCGACATCCACGTCAAGGTCGGCACACCCGTCATCCTCCGCATCAGCCGCCAATTGATCGCCATCGAATGCCCGTTCCCCACCACCGAGTGGATGGCGAACGTCGTCAAGAACATCGTCCCGCCCCACCTCACCGAACGACTGCTTGCCGACCGCGAGATTGATTTCTCCTACAACATCCCCGGCATTGGCCGCTACCGCACCAACCTCTTTCAGCAACGCGGTGAATGGTGCCTCGCCATGCGCTACGTCAAAGCCTCCGTCCCCACCTTCGAGGAACTCGGCCTGCTCGAACAGATCAAGGCCATCGCCGACTCTCCCCGCGGCATCGTCCTCCTCGCCGGCACCACCGGCTCCGGCAAATCCACCACCCTCGCCGCGATGATCGAGCACATCAACGCCCACTCCAAGAAACACATCGTCACCCTCGAAGACCCCATCGAATACGTCTTTGAAGACAACCAGTCCGTCATCGAACAGCGCGAAGTCGGCCTCGACACACAGTCCTTTTCCCATGCCTTGAAACACGTCCTCCGGCAGGACCCGGACGTCATCATGGTCGGCGAAATGCGCGATGCCCTCAGCTTCACCGCCGCCATGAGCGCCGCCGACACCGGCCACCTCGTCCTCTCCACACTCCACACCACCAACGCCGCCCAATCCGTCAGCCGTATTCTCGACTTCTTCAAGGCCGAGGAACGCGAGCAAGTCCGCCGCCAGCTCGTCGGCACATTGCGCTCCGTCATCTGCCAGCGCATGGTCGGCACGATTGACGGCAAGATGACTCCCGCGCTGGAAATCCTCATCAACTCCCCCACCGTCCGCAAGCTGATGGAGGAAAACCGGCTCGATAAACTCCCCGCCGCCATCGAGACCGGCACCGAGGACGGCATGATCAGCTTCAACCAATCCCTGTTCAACCTCGTGAAAGAAGGCAAAGTCACCGAGAAGGAAGCCCTCGCCAAAGCCAGCAACCCGCAGGCGCTCGAGATGAACTTCAAAGGCATCTTCCTCGACGAAGGCCGCCGCATCTTGAACTGATTCTCCGCAGTCCGCGAAGGTAGGGCGCGTCACTCCTGTGCGCGCCGTCGTGGCGAATCTGAATGCATTCGTCCGAAAAGGTAATCGTCTGTAAAGACCGGCGGGCAGGGGACTGCCCGCCCTACCAACTTCTTGAAAATCATTTCCCCGCAGTTTCGCTCCGGCCCTTTTTCAGATACGCCTCCATCCGGGCGATGATTTCCGGCTGCTTCCCGGCAACATCGGTTTTTTCCGCGCGGTCGGCGGTGAGGCTGTAAAGCTCCAGCGGCTGGCCGGGTTTCTGGCGCACCGCTTTCCAATCGCCCATGCGCACGGCGCAAGGCAGGCCGTTCGTGTGCAGCTCCCAATACAGGAACTCGTGGCGTCGCGGCTGCGACCGGCCTTGCAGCGGTTGCCAGAAAGAAATGCCATCGGCCCGTTCCGGCGTCACGGCGCGCGCAATCTCGGCGAACGTCGGCAGAATATCCCACGCCGCGCACGGCTGGTAGTTTTCCTCGCCGGCCTTGACCTTGGACGGCGACCAGACGATGAGCGGCACGCGGATGCCGCCCTCGCGCAGGCCGCCCTCGCTGAACGGCCCGGCGCTGTGGTGGAATTTCGTGTCCACGCCGTCGCCGCCGCGCGGCCCGGCGGTGCTGGTGACGAAGACGACGGTGTTGCTCTCCTGCCCGGTTGCCTTGAGCCGCTCCAAAATTTTGCCGACGTTCGCGTCGAGTCGCGCGATGGCGGCGGCCTTGAATTTCTCGGCACGCGGCCAGGGTTCGAGTTCGTGCGGCTCAGCGGAGTCGAGGTTGTTCACGCGGGGCAGGGCGTAGTTGACTTGGAGAAAGAACGGGCGCTGGCGGTTGAACTTATCGGGCTTGTTGATGCGGATGAAGTTCATCGCCGCCGTGGTGAAGAGGTCGCTGGCGGACCGGCTCTTCGCGCCGTTCGCGTTCTGGGGAAAAGTTAGTTTGCCGGTGTAACCGGGGTTGCCATCGTCAGCCGGGTCGTGACGCCAAAGGTATTCGGGAAAATCCGTCTGCGCTTCCGCGTCGGTGAGTTGGCCGACCCATTCATCGAAGCCGCGCTGCTGGGGCACGTTCACCGAACCTTCGCCGCCCAGACCCCATTCGCCGATGCAACCGGTGTGGTATCCGGCTTCCTTCAAGATTTCTGCCGCCGTCGGCGCGCCCAGTGGCAACGTGACCGCGCCATCTTTGTGAATGCCGAGATGCCCCGAGTCGCGCCCGAGCAGCAAGGCCGCCTGCGCCGTGGCGGTGTAGGGACTGCCCGCGTAGAAACTGGTGAAGCGCACGCCTTCCGCCGCCATGCGATCGAGGTTGAGCGTCTTGATGCGCTGCTGGCCGTAGCAGCCGAGGTCGCCGTAGCCG
Organism: Verrucomicrobiales bacterium; assembly: GCA_031371425.1. GTDB lineage: Bacteria > Verrucomicrobiota > Verrucomicrobiia > Limisphaerales > JAFMIX01 > JAFMIX01. The sequence goes on from JANMJO010000032.1 coordinate 11,008, forward strand.
AGGCCGTCGGCGACGATGAGGACGATGCTGGCGCGGCGGGGATTCGGCTGCGGCGCGGGTGCGGCGTCCTGTGCGTGGAGCGGAACGAGTGCGGTGAGAAAAATTCCCAGCGCGCAAATGGCGGCGCGGGTGGCGGTCGGGAAATGGCAAGTCATGTCAGTGATGATGGGCGGAAGCGGCGGGAGCGGTCACGGAGTTTTCGCCTTGGTTTTGAATTTGTCGAGCTTGGGGCGGATGACCGCCGCGCAGTAGGGGGCGTTGCCGTTGTTGTGGAAATAATTCTGGTGGTAGCCTTCGGCTTCGTAAAACTTCGTCAGCGGCGCGATCTCGGTCACGATGGGGCTGGAGAAATGCGCGGCGGCTTTTTTCAGAGAGGCTTCGGCGGCGGACTTCTGCGCCGCGTCTGAATAAAATATGACGGAGCGGTATTGCGTGCCGTGATCCGCGCCCTGGGCGTTCAGCGTGGTCGGGTCGTGCGCGTCCCAGAAGACATCCACGAGCCGCTCGTAGGAGACTTCGCGCGGGTCGAACGCGATCTGGATGACCTCGGCGTGACCGGTGTTGCCGGAGCAGACCTGTTCATAGGTCGGGTTCGCGGTCTTGCCGCCGGCGTAGCCGCTGGTCACGGACTTCACGCCCCGGATGGTTTGGAACATGGCCTCGGTGCACCAGAAGCAGCCGCCGCCGAAGGTGGCGAGTTCCGTGGTGTTGGTTTGTGTGTCAGTCTTCATGGTGTTGGTTTGGGACATAAGATTGGGCGCGAGGCCGGAGGCGAGTCCGGCCAGCAGCAGCAATGTCAGCGCGCGTTTCATGTTTAATTTTCTTCCGCTTCCGGCCGGTCCAAGTGCTCACCCGGCGGCAGGTCTTCGTATCCGGCAAAATGCTCCGGTCGCAACGGCTCGGAGACGCGGTGCGCCTCGTTGAACCACTGGCCCAAGTCCACCAGCCTGCACCGCTGCGAGCAGAACGGCCCGAATTTTCCGGCGAACCAGTCGCCGGATTTCCGGCACGTCGGGCAACAAACTTTGGACGGCGAACTCATGGTAGCGTTCAATCATTCAACGGGCTGTGGAAATTAACCTGCGGCGGCGCGTCTGGCAATGCAGACCCGGAACAGCGGCGAAAAAAAACGTGCGGCAAAATACGCGCGCCATCGTTGGGGCGTCTCTTGACACTGCCCCCGTTTGGAGTTCCGCCTTCAGGCGGCTCGGGCGAATTACCACGCCGGGCCGCGTAAACGCGGAACTCCAAACGGCCCGCCCGTTCGTTTCGGGGGCGGTGTCAAGATGCGCCCCCGTCGCTGGCGACCGTAGAATTTATTGGGACTGGAAACGGATTCCTGCTAGGTTTGCCCGACATGTTGCCCACCCGCCAAGGCTCGTTCCGTTTGTTCCGCTTGTTCGGAATTGATGTTTATCTCCACTGGTATTGGTTTCTGATGGCGGTCTATCAGATCAGCACTCACGACAACCGCTACTCTTTCATCGGCTGGAACGTCGCGGAATATCTCGCCCTCTTCGCCATCGTGCTGACCCATGAGTTCGGCCACGCGCTCGCCTGCCGCCAGGTTGGCGGTCAGGCAAATCTGATTCTGCTGTGGCCGTTCGGCGGCGTGGCCTACGTCAGCCCGCCGCAACGTCCGGGTGCGACGCTTTGGAGCATCGCCGCCGGGCCGCTGGTGAACGTCGCGCTCGTGCCGATTTTTGCCAGCTTGATTTACATGAGCCGGGCGCTGGGTTGGCCGACCACGATGCATGACGTGCACGTCTTTCTGTGGACCATCCAATTCATCAACATCGTCCTCCTCGTCTTCAACCTCCTGCCCGTCTATCCGCTCGATGGCGGGCAGATTCTGCGCTCGGTGTTGTGGTATCCGTTCGGTCGCGCCCGCAGCCTGATGATTGCTTCCATCGTGGGCTTCATCGGTCTTGCGGGTCTGCTGTTGCTTGCCGTGGTGGAGAAGTCCGTCTGGATGGGAATTCTCGCGCTCGTCATCGTGCTGCCCAGTTGCTGGCGCGGTTTTCAGGAAGCGCGGGCGTTGATGCGTCTCGCCAAAACTCCGCGCCACGACCACTACACCTGCCCGAACTGCCACACTGCGCCCGTCGCCGGCAACTTCTGGGTCTGCGGCCAATGCCGCACCGCGTTCGACGCATTCCAGACCCGCGCCGCCTGTCCGCAATGCGGCGCGCAATTCGCCACCACCGCCTGCATGGAATGCGGCATCCTCTCGCCCCTTTCCGAGTGGGCGAAGCCGCCGGTTTTGCCGCCGAACTAAAAACCCGCCTCAACGGAAGGTCAGTCTTTTCCGCAGAATCTTGATTGCCCTGCGTAACACCAGCGGGTGACAGGGTGAAATCAGCAGTGCTTTGAGCGCCTGTTTTGCGCTCATCAACTTTTGGCCGTTGTCATTGCAGGCCGAGCCAAGCAGCACATGTTGCATCGCCAAGTGGTGCTTGTTTTTGCTGAGCCTGTGGTGGTATTTCGCGATCAAATGCTGGCGTGCCGCAACCAGGGCTTTGGTGTTTGTCGAAATCCCCTCCGTCTCGCAATACCGGACCAGTGCCTCCCGGTGATGGATAAACTCGAAATGATCCGTCAGCCGGATGAACAATTCCAAATCCACAAATCGCGGAATAGCCTCGTCGAAAAGCCCGGCGCGCTGGAAACAATCCCGCTTGATCACCGTCGCCTGAATGCCGAGACCGTAAACTTGGAAGTCCAAAGTATCCTCGTTGATAAACCCACCCCGGGAAATCTCCGGCGAAATAAACGGGATGGATTTGCCGCTGGCCAGCACCCGGGTCATGTCGCTGTAAAAAACCCCCACTTCCGGCCCCGTGTCCGCCAGCCGCTTCACGGCCTTTTCCAACATCGTCGGCAACCATTCATCATCGCTGTCCTGAAAAGCCACGTAGCGACTCCGGCTGGCGGCCACCCCGATATTGCGGGCGGCGGAACAATTGCCCCGGGTTGAAGCAATGATCCGCACGTTTGGCAAATCGGAATAGCGGCCCAGCACTGCGGCGGTTTCGTCCGGAGAAGCATCCACAACCACAATCAACTCAAAGTCCTGACACGTCTGCGCCAGCACGCTGTCAATCGCCCTCGCCAGAGTCTTGGCCCGGTTGTAGGTCGGCAGCACCACACTGACCAGCGGAGTTGATTTCAACATGAGATGCCACAGCCTTAACCAAGTTCCGCCGCAGCGTCAATGGGTTTGCCGGATGGAAATCCACTCCCAATTCCATTCGGCTTGCCTTCAATTCCCGACGCCCTAGACTCCGCCCCCGATGTTGAATCTGGCCACCCTCAACCCGCAGCAGCGACTCGCCGCAGAGACCCTCCGCGGCCCGGTTTTAATCCTCGCTGGCGCGGGCACGGGCAAGACCCGCGTCATCACCTTCCGCATCGCGCACATGGTCGAACGCGGCATCGCGCCCGGCAACATTCTCGGCGTCACCTTCACCAACAAAGCCGCCCGCGAAATGCGCGAGCGCGTGACCAAGCTGTTGCCGAAAACTCGAAACCAGAAACTCGAAAACAGAAACAACGACGACCGCCCCACGATTTGCACCTTCCACTCGCTCTGCGTCCGCATCCTGCGCCAGCACATCGAGAAGCTCGGCTACAAGCGCAACTTTGTCATCTACGACGAATCCGAACAGCTCGGCGCGATCAAAAAAATCCTCTCCAGCATCTCCGCCAAGGGCGAGAAGACTGATCCCGGCGCGGTACTCGCCATGTTGAGCAAGTTCAAGAACGGCGGCGAGCGCGCCAAGATTTTCGGCGACCCCAGCGTGCACGCCCTCGCCCAACACGTTGCCAAGCGCTACGAATCCGCCCTCCACGCCTGCAACGCCGTGGACTTCGATGATTTGATTCTCCTCACGCTCCGCCTCTTCAAGGAACACCCCGACGCCCTCGAAGCCTGCCGCGCCAAGTATCGTTACGTCATGGTGGACGAATATCAGGACACCAACGCCGCGCAATTCGAGCTCGTCCATCTGCTCACGAAGGAACACCGCAACTTCTGCGTCGTCGGCGATGACGACCAGAGCATCTACGGCTGGCGCGGCGCGGAAGTCGCCAACCTGCTCGACTTGGAAAAACATTATCCCGAGGTGAAGATCGTCAAGCTGGAGCAGAATTACCGCTCCACCACCAACATCCTCAACGCCGCCAACGCCGTCATCAAGAACAACGCCCGCCGCCGCGCCAAGGCACTCTGGTCACAGAAAGGCAGCGGCGAGAAGATCGCCCTCCACGCCTTCGACACAGACGAGGACGAGGCCCGCACCATCGTCGAGCTGATTGAATACGCCCGCATGACGCAGCGCGCACCGTGGGGCACGCAGGCGATTCTCTTCCGCACCAACATCCAGTCGCGCCCCATCGAGACCGCCCTGCGCAGCGCCGGCGTCCGCTACCACCTCATCGGCGGACAGAGCTTTTTTGATCGGCGCGAGATCAAGGATTTCCTCGCCTACCTCAAGACCTTCATCAACCCGCACGACGACATCAGCCTCCTACGCATCGCCAACACCCCCGCGCGAGGCTTGAGCGATGTGACCATGGAACGACTCCTCGGCGCGAGCCACGAGCGCAGTTGCTCCGTGTATGCCGCGATGAAAAATCCGCTCGTGACCACCACGCTCCAGACGCGCACGCGGGAATGCATCGAAGCCTTCGTGGAATTCATCGAGCGCACCCGCGCCGTTCTTGAAAGTAGGGCAGGCGTCTCGCCTGCCCCGCGACCCCGACTCCAGTCGGGGGAGCAGTCCGAACAGGACACCACCGCCGACTTCGTCGGCGCGGGCAGGCGAGACGCTTGCCCTACTTTACAGGTCTGGGCCAAACATTTCCTCGACGAGACCGGCTACCTGAACGAACTGCGCCGCTCCGAGAAGGACAAGGAAGCCGGCGAAAGTCGCGTCCGCAACCTCCTCGACATCGTTGCCACGCTGGATAATTACGCCACCGCCAACCCCACGCTCGCCGAACAGTTGGAGAAATTTCTCGAAGACATGACCCTCGACAGCGACCGCGCCGAGGAAAAGGAAAGCGGCGGCGACGCCGTCACGCTCATCACCATGCACAGTTGCAAGGGACTGGAGTTCCCGCACGTCTATGTCGTCGGCTTGGAAGACGGACTCCTGCCACACACGCGCTCAAAAGTGGAAGGCACAATGGACGAAGAACGCCGGCTCTTCTACGTGGCCGTCACACGCGCCATGGAGACACTGACCATCAGCCATTGCGGCAGCCGGAAGAAATACGGGCAATCCATGCCCTGCCATCCCTCGCCATTCCTGAAGGAACTCCCGCCCGACCTCGTCGAGGATGCGGACGAAAAATCCCGGCAACCCGTCGCCGTCGCCGCCGGCAAAGACCGGTTCGCCGCCATGCGAGCGGCGATTGGTGGGTGATTCTCCGACAAACAAAAAGCCGCTCCGGTTTCCCGGAGCGGCTTTCTGATTATTGGTAGGGCGGCGCTGCTGCGCCGCCCAAATATTTGGGACGCGCGGGCACCCCGACTCGGAGTCGGGGCAGGCCGCGTCCCTACCATTTATTTCTTCTTCGCCTTGCTGCGCTTCTCTTCGATGGCGGCCTGGGCAGCGGCGAGGCGCGCGACGGGCACGCGATATGGGCTGCACGAAACGTAGGTCAGGCCCACGCGGTGGCAGAACTTGACGGAATCGGGGTCGCCGCCGTGTTCGCCGCAGATGCCGAGCTTGATGCCGGGGCGGGTCTTGTTGCCCTTCGCCGCCGCGATCTCGATGAGCTGGCCGACGCCAGTTTGATCAATCGAGGCGAACGGATTTTTCTTCACGATTTCGTTCTCGGTGTATGCGCCGAGGAAACTGCCGGAGTCGTCGCGGCTCATGCCGAGGCAGGTTTGCGTGAGGTCGTTCGTGCCGAAGCTGAAGAACTCCGCAGTCTGCGCGATCTCGTCCGCCGTGAGCGCGCCGCGTGGGACTTCAATCATCGTGCCGACGCTGTAGGTGAACTTCACCTTCTTCTCAGCTTGCACCAGCTTCGCGGTCTCGTGAACGATGGCGACCTGCAAATCTAATTCCTTCTTGAACCCGACGAGCGGGATCATGATTTCGGGTTTGCACTTGATGCCTTTCTTCGTCGCATCGGCCACGGCCTCGAATACGGCGCGGGATTGCATCCGGGTGATTTCGGGATACTTGATGCCGAGACGGCAGCCGCGGAAACCAAGCATCGGATTGAAC